>CAYGKN010000031.1:0-15268 GCA_964350565.1 uncultured Gammaproteobacteria bacterium | reverse complement strand
TGACTGGGTGTGCGGGGGTTGATTGTAGTGTATTGTTGTGTCGGCGCGTCCCCCGCTTGCGCGGGGGTGACAATGGTTGCGCGGGGGTGAAAATAAGTGATAGGTGCTCAAATTAGATAAAGTTAAATAGTGACAATCCTTGAGTCTTTAGAAAGCTTTTTTGAGAAGCCTCTAGAGCAAAACTGAATTGAGAAATATCGGAAATGGCTTCGGGGTAATCTAAATCTCTGAGCTTAGATTCAATGACTTGATTGGCGTACGAGAGTTGATCGTTGGTATCTTGCTGTGTGGTGACCACGTTTAATTTTGCGCCGAGTTTGGTGCGTTCTAAATTTGCGGTATCCAGTGCAGAGTTCACATTGCCAATCATTTGTTGCGCACCGTGATTCAATCGAGTGGAGTCATTCTCACTGTTGAGTGTTTTAATGAATTTATCAATCGAGGTAAAAATATTTTGTTCTGTGGGTACAGATAAATTCAAAGTATCACCTGGTTGAGGTGTTCCCGATAAAGTGAAAGTAATGCCAGCAATGGTGACCTCATTGCCGCTGATGTAGGGAACATTATTGAGTCCTGGGAGAGGGGTTCCTGGGTTGGAGTCGGCTTCGACGTCAAACGTATTTCCTGCAGGAGGATTAAATGTGAGCGTATAAGATTCATTGGAAGCCACACTGGTTTGCCAAGCCGTTAAGTCATTGATTTTTCCCAGGGAGGTATTAAAATTTCCTAGATTATTTTCCCCCACTTCGATGAGGTAGCTATCTGGTGAAGCAGGGACTCTATCAAAGAGATCAGTGCCTGTGACATTGATGGCCAATTTACTTCCGGGTCCAATCTCCACCAATTGTTCTCCATCGTCGCCATAATATGCATAGCCACCATTTTCATTGAGAGCAAAGGGTCGGGTGAGTGCCTGATACCCAGAGAATAAGTATTCTCCATTGCTATCTTGGTAGTTGGCAAAGTTGAGAATTTGTTGTTTGCGTTGTTCCAATTCTACGGCAATCGATTGTCTATCTTGAGGGCTTAAAATCCCAACATTCCCTGCCTGGATAGAAAGCTCTTTTACACGATGCAGTACATCAATGTATTGCCCGATGATTCCTTCTGACATTTGCATTTGATTTCTGGCATGATCGCCACTGCGTTGGTAGGTATCAATGGCATGAATTTCTTGAGAAGAACGCAGGATTTGTGCACTGGCGATGGGGTCATCTGAGATTTTATCCACGCGTTTCCCGGTTGCCATTTGTGCTTGTAAGTCTGCCAATCGTCCTTGGAGTTTATTGATATTCCCTAGAGAATTGCGCTGAATAGATGTGGTTGTAATTCTCATCACTTACCCGATGCTATCAAATAAGACTTGTATGGTTTGAGAGGCGACGCGAATCACTTGAGCATTCGCAGAAAAAATCTGCTCCATCTCCAATAGATTAGCTGCTTCCTCATCGAGATTGACCCCAGAGATGGCATCCCGTCTATCTTGAATTTGTTCCACCAACGTTTCAGCAGTTTCACGTCGGGCATCGGCTTGGGCTGATTGATTTCCAATGCCGACCAACAGTGAACTATAAATCGCATTCATATTTGCCGTGTTATTTCCAAAAAGTTTTTGATTATAAATGTTTGCCATTTCTAAACCATTTCTCCCATCCGCAATGCCATTTTGATTAAATTGGACTACAAAACTGTCTCCTGCAACAGGAGTTCCACTGAGCTTGGCACGATAGCCGGGATCAAAGGTGCTGTACGTTCCTGCAGTGAATGCGACATCGGTAGGTGCTGCACCGCCAACCGTGAAATTGGCATCGCTGTAGAGTCGTACTTCTGCCCGCTGCACCTCATCGCGTGGCCCTGTAAGCATGTCAAAATTCGTGAAAGTGGCAGTGGCTGTGGCCCCGGTGTTGGTTAGCTGAATGTTTCTCCCATCCAGAGCGGTTAATACCACTTCATTACTGGCATTGGCGGAGGCACTGACTCCTGTGGTGTTGCTCAGCAAATTAATGGCAGAGACTAAATCAGTGAGCGTGGCTGCAGCAGGAATAATATTTTGCCCATTGATTTGAAAATCTCCTGCTGCCAATGTATCCGGTGTGTAAGTGCCTAGATTTAATACATTGCTTTCTACCGTTGCAGAGACGCCATGTGTGGCATTACTCGCATTAATCGCCGCTGCAGTGGCGATGGCTGAAGCAGTAGCATCACTGGTGGAGACTCCATCTGCCGCTGCTGGCGCAATGGCAGCACCATTGAGTGTGAGATCTCCAGCATTCAGAGCAGCCAAACTGGCGGCATTGACCAATCCAGAACTGGCACCAACGGCCACGGCTTGGGTGGGAAAAATTTCATTGCTGATGGCGGAATTATAGGCAAAAGGGCCGGCATAGAGTAGTGCATCGGTGTTGGCATCCAATAACCGATATTCACGGTCACTGAGAAACTCGACTTTAATGGGGGGAGTGATTTGTCCGTTATTGGCAAAGCTGCTATGCGTGATGTCGGAGACATCACCCGGTAGAATTTCCGCATTGCCCTGATTTTGTGCGCTGGCCTGGGTGCGAATGGGACTGGCTAAGGCAATGGCAGAAGGGTTTTGAATATTGAGTCTTAAATCTCTGGCGGCATAGCGCCCTGGTTCAATTCTAAAATTATCTCCAGATACAAAACTTCCTGCTCCCAATTGAATTTGAAAACCATCTACGGTTTGAGGTAGTGATGAATATTCTTGGGAGATACCCGTCGTTAAATTGGTGAGGGTATAAGAAGTGGTGTTATTGTATTGCAATTGATAACTGTTATCGGTGAGAAGATTGGCATCTTGAATGGAAACTGCCAATTCTGCGGTGCCATTGTTCGAGGAAAAATTAATGCTCCGGTTGCGTTGGGCGCTGGCGGTATTCACGTCGCTAAAGAAATCGGTGCCGTAATTTCCACTTAAATCTAGACCCTCTCGATGTTGATTGTTGATATAATAGGCCAAGCCTACAGCCAGACGATCGACGGTTTTAATCGAACCCTCCACAACATTGGCTCGTAGGTTGATGAGCCCCCCCAATTGTCCACCGTTTAATACATCTCTGTTGATGGGTTGGGTGCCTGAGCTACTGACAAAGGCCACATCGATGCGTGTGGGATCTTCTTGGGAAATGACTGTGGTGAGACTGCTGGAGGTTCCACCGACCACCACGGATTGACCACTGCCGATAAATACATTCACAGCACCATCATCTTGGCTGATGGTGGAGATCCCAATCAGTTCGGACAATTGGCCGAGCAATCGATCGCGTTCATCTAAAATATCGGGAGGGCTGGATTGATCGAGGGACAGTTGTTGATTGACACGCGCAATATCACTGGCCAATTGATTGACTTCTGCTACAGCATTGCCAATCGAATCATCCACCACTTCGGCTTCATTTACCAATTGTTGATAAATGGTCTGAAAGCGCTTGGAGAGTTTTTCAGATTCTGAAAATAAGACTTCTCTTCCAGAGGCATTGCCTGGAGTTTGAATAGCACCATGCAAGGCACTAAAAAAATCATTGAGACCACTGCTCAACGAGGTTTTATCCGAAGATAAAAACGTATCGAGTCTGGAAATGGCATCGTGGAACGCATCCAATTCTCCAAAGTCTGATTGTGCAGCGCGCAATTGTTGATTGATTAAATCATTAGAGGAGCGATTAACAGCCGCAATGTTGACCCCATTCCCGAAGTATAATCCCCCACTGCCAGAAGGGGTTCTTGTACTCAATACTGTTTTTTGTCGACTATAACCTTCTGTGGCGACATTGGCAATGTTGTGGCTCACGGTGGCCATGGAGCGTTGAGAGGCACTCATTCCACTTTTGGCAATACTAAATAAATCACTCATTCACTGCCTCCTGAGTGTTCAGGGTGTTGTATCCAAGGATGCGCATAGACTTGAAGCACTTTATGGGCATAGTGCGGATCGGTGGCATAGCCCGCCTCTGAGAGAGCCTGCATGAATGCTTTGGGCTCATGGCAATGGGCCAAAGCGGATTGATAACGCGGTTTTGATTCCAATAATTCAATGTAATCCTGAAAGCTTTCTTCAAAAGAGTGGTACTGTTTAAACGGTGCTTCTTGTAAGACTCTTTTTCCAGAGAAAAATTCATGGGTAGTCACTTTTACTTGGGTGTCGTCTTTTTGCGCCTTAATGCCAAATAAATTATAACTATTTTTACCACCGGGGTTTTTTATCATTTTCTCTCCCCAATGGGTTTCTAGAGCAGCCTGGGCGAGTAGTAGTTTAGGATCCAACCCCAACGCTTTAGCCGCTTTTTTCGCCAGGGGTAGAAGTTTTTGAATGAATTCAAGTGGAGAGTGGAAAGTCTCTGTGGAGGGCTCTTCAATGACGGTGCCATGGGGTTGAGAACTTTGAGAGAGTTGTTTGACGAGAATGGGTGCGAGTCCAATGCCATCGTGTTGACTCAGATGGTTAGCCAATTCTTGATGGTACATTTCTTCATAAGTTTTCATGTCGTGACTATTGAGTAAATCACTTTTTAGGGCATTGGTAGCTTCTCGAACGCTTTTGAGTACCATCTGCAAAAATAGCGATTCAAATTGTTGGGCGACGACTTTAAGGGCTTTGGGATCATCATGTCTAGCGGCCCCTTTGAGTCGATGGAGATCAGAGAAATCGTGATAGGCTTTGACTTGTAGTGCAGCAACTTGACCATCCATCATATAATCACCAAATCTCCTTCTAGAGCACCGGCTTCTTTCAGGGCTTCTAGGATGGCCATTAAATCTCCTGGTGCGGCACCTACGGCATTGACTGCACGAATAATGCTGCGCAGAGAAGTGCCTCCGCCCAGTAAAAACATGCGACTGTTTTCTTCACTCACTTTAATCGCAGAGTTTTGTACTACGGTGGTTTCTCCACCAGAGAGAGAGTTGGGTTGGCTGATAATGGGATTTTCAGTGATGGTGACTGTGAGATTGCCATGGGTGACTGCAGCAGGTTTGACGGTGACGTATTGCCCGATCACAATGGTGCCTGTTCTAGAATTCACCACAATTTTTGCTTGATGTAAATCCGGTGTGACTTGGATATTTTCCAACAAAGAGACGAAGTCTACTCGAGTGGATGGATTTTTCGGGGCATGTACTTCCACGGAAGAGGCATCCAGAGGACGTGCAGAGGCAGAGCCCAGTGTGTGATTGATGGCTTGAGCGAAGCGTTTGGCGGTGGTGAAATCAGGTCGATATAAATTATAGACAATGCGATCCCCCAAATAAAAAGGGGATTCTACGGTGCGCTCCACAGTGGCACCATTGGGGATGCGGCCAACGCTGGCCATGTTTACACTCACTTTGGAGCCATCTTTACCTTCTGCACCAAATCCAGAGACGATCAGATTCCCTTGAGCAATGGCGTAGACTTTGCCATCTGCTCCTTTGAGTGGAGACATGAGTAGGGTGCCGCCGCGCAAGCTTTTGGCAGAACCAATGGATGACGCCGTTACATCAATTTTCTGACCCGGCTTCATGAACGGGGGCAGTTCTGCACTCAATGCCACAGCGGCTACATTTTTGAGATCAACAGATTGTCCAGCAGGAATATTGATTCCGAATTGTTTGAGCATGCTTTTAAAACTTTGTTGTGTGAAGGGACTGTTTTTATCTCCTGTGCCATCGAGCCCCACAACCAGACCATAACCCACCAACGGATTGTTTCTCACCCCTTGAATGGAGGAAATATCTTTAATGCGTTCTGGGAATGCGCTATTGGGCAGTATGAACAATAGGATAATAAGCGTGCGGATTAGAAAGGCCATAAGGGTCCATTGAAGAATTTGCTTAAGAATCCCATGGCATTGGAATGTGCCACAGCTCCACGGCCACTGTATGTGATGCGCGCATTCGCAATCCTTGTGGAATTCACGGTGTTGTTTGAGGTGATGTCATCGGGGTTCACCGTCCCACTGAAGCGAATGAATTCATCACCCCGATTCAGGGTCAGCCATTTTTCGCCTCGGATGAGTAAGTAGCCATTGGGTAGCACATCCGCCACTGTGACCGTGATGGTTCCCGATAAATTATTGCTTTGATCGGCTTCTCCTTTGCCGTTAAAAGAGGAGCTGTTATCAATTCCTATGGAAAGATTGTTATTGAGATTACTGGCTAAGGGCAGTAATTTCGGGGTATTAAATTGAGGGGTGCTACCAAGGAGTGTAGGGTTATTGAGCGTCGCACTGGTGTCTTTGGAAACTTTGGTTTCTGCGGATTTGCTGGCACTGGTGTTTTCGATGAGTTGTACAGTGAGCATGTCTCCTACTCGAAAAGCGCGTCTATCTTCGAACAAGCGTTTTTCAAAACCGGCTTGATAAATGCTGCCGGAGTAATTTGGTGGAGGTTGGATGCGCGCAGGGGGTACTGGTGCATACTGAGGATCGTCAGGCTGTGGCGTGCGAAAATGTTGGGAGCACGCGGTGAGAAAAACACAAAGACTCAGGAGCACCTTTTTCATGCATTATCCTAGTGTTTGAGTGGTGGTTTGCAGCATCTCACTCATGGTGCGAATGCCATTGGAGTTTGCTTCATAAGCACGCTGCGTTACAATCATGTTAATTAATTCCTCTACCACATTGACGTTAGAAGTCTCGAGAGAGCCTTGTAATAATCGACCCGTCCCCTGACTGCCCGGATTGGAAAGCACGGCACTTCCACTGCTATCGGTGGCCAAGAATAAATTTTCCCCCGTGGGTTGCAAGCCGGAAGGGTTGACGAAATCAGCCAGTTGAATTTGCCCCAATTGTGTGGGGCTGGTTTGACCTTGTTGAGCGATAGAAACAATGCCATCACCACTCACGGTAACCGATAGGGCATCAGAAGGGACTGTGATGCTGGGTAGTAATCGATAACCGCTGCTATTGACAATTTCTCCACTACTACTGACTTGGAAAGTCCCATTTCGGGAATACCCAGTGCTGCCATCGGGCATTTCGATTTGGAAATACCCTTGGCCACGAATGGCCAAATCCATGGCATTTTCGGTATTTTCAAAATTTCCTTCGTGGTGAAGTTTCTGAATCCCATTCATGCGCACCCCTGTCCCCATGGCCATCCCAGAGGGTAGGGTGGTGTCTTGCGAGGAGGCGGCTCCCGGTTGCTGGAGGATTTGATAGAAGGTGTCTTCGAACAATCCTCTGTCTTTTTTGTATCCAGCTGTGCCTACGTTGGCAAGATTCTGGGCAATGATGGACATTTGACGCTGTTGGGCATCAAGTCCAGATTTGGCGATTCGTAATCCTGGATGCATGGCTCCCTCCCTGGTATCCGATTATTGCTATGCAGGATTTATGCCAGGCTTTGTGATTGAGCAAGACGGTACCCAGTGGTATCTTTATGTTGGTTTGCCAGGTACAAGCTTCCTATGAGAGCCAGTAATAAACATGCGCCAAAAATACCTCCGGTCGCCACTTTGGAGAGAGTGAGTAGCTGTGAAAGGTTGTTGAGATTGTGGTAGATCCCCATGCCTGCGATGCCAGTGAATCCCACTCCCAGTACGGCACAGAAGGCCAGAGGCGTTTTCATATTAGCGTTTCTAATTGGTCGATAATCATCTTGTGTGACAACTTTCTTGTCTTCATGCAAAACTGCTTCAAACTCATAATCACTATCATCATCGCTAGCTCTTTGCTGCCCTTCTCCTTGAGAGGTAGGCAGACAATAATGCTTCAAACACTGGTGAGTGATGGCCACAATCATCAAAAACACTGCGGGGATAAAAAGATACGCCACCACTCCGGGAAGGTGGACATAATGAGAAAAAAATTGGGTGTTTTGGTAGAGTGTTGCACCAAGAATGGCTGTCCATAGTAGGGTGGATGCTCCAAAAATGAACCAGTGTTCTTTCACAAGGTAGTCAGCGAAACTGAGTTGGGGTGGTGCTTGAGTTTGCTCAGATTTTTTTTCTTGCGGTTTATTAATGACTCCTGGGCCGTTTGGTCTGCCAGTCATGGGTTCTTTTGTGGCCTTTGGTCTGCCATTCATCAATATACTCCTTATTCGTTATTGTTTACGTATTGTACAATAAAGCGATTTAATTTGCAATATTTTTGAACAATTTTTTCTCGCCGATCTCACAAATGACCAGAAAAATCGATTTCATAGTATACATGTTGGGGGCGTGGGGCTTTTTTTCTCTGCAGTGGCTGAAATCACCACCATCAGAAGGAGGATGGCCGAACCTAGGGCCGTGATCAAGTAAGGATTTTGAGGGTTTATGCATAGAGAGCCAAGCGCTGCTAATGCCAAGAGGCAAGCAAAGCCGCGTTTTTTTAGGTTTGTTTTTTGCTGTTCTTTGTGCAGGCACTCTCTATCCTCTGGCGTTACGGCATTCTCTGGTGTCCAGCAGCGTGCATTGGGCGCATGATCTATCAATTCTGATCGCGTGATGAACTACTTATCTCATCTCTCCTGTATTTCTGTCTTCTCAAGGATTATCGCTGATAAAAATGAACAGCAGCTTAAGCGCGTTTTTTCCCTTCATAGAGGCAAGAGAAATTAAGAAATATGCATCAATCTAGAAAGGGATTCGTCTTGTTCTTTGACGGATTTCATAAAGTGCATATGGGTTTCATAAGCTCTGGCACTCATCATCATTTGTACCAGCGCATCAATGGCATTGACGTTGCTTTGTTCCAGTGCGCCCGATACGACGTGGACTTGGCTGGCATTGGGCAGGGCGGCGCCATTGGTGGGTACAAAGAAACCATCGTCATCGCGCCGGATTTCCCCCGTGGTGGCGGTGACCACTCTGAGTCTATCGAGAATAGTGACTTCTTCGCTGGCTTCTCCTTTGAGGTGAATGCTGATGGTGCCATCTCGGCCGATGGAAATTTTATCAGCAGGAGGAATAACGATGGGGCCACCATCACCCAGAACTTGATAGCCATTGGGGAGGAGCAATTCTCCTTGGGTGTTGAGTTGGAATTGTCCCGCGCGGGTATAGGCTTCTGAGCCATCGGGGCGTTGTACAGCGAACCAGCCATCTTGGTTGAGGGCGACATCGAGGTTATTGCCAGTGGTTTCGAGGGAGCCGTGGGACATGTCGGCATGAGTGCCATTGAATTGTGAATACACGCGAGATTCCAATTGCCCACCTTCAAGCGGCATGGAAGAAATCGATTCGATTTGTGCTCTAAATCCGGGCGTCGAGACATTGGCGAGATTATTGGCTGCAATGGTTTGGTTTTTTATCATGTTGTTGGCGGCATTCATGGCCAAGTAAATCGATTTATCCATAACAATTAACGCAGATTAATAATGGTTTGGGTGGTTTTATCCGCAGTGGAAATGGTTTGGGCATTGGCCTGGAAATTTCGTTGCGAGACGATGAGCGCTACCAGTGATTCTGTGAGCTGGGTATTGGAATCTTCTCGGGCACCCGATTGTAGCAACCCTAAGCTGGCTGTCCCTGCGGGGCTTACAATGGCTTGGCCGGAGGAGAAGGTTTCCCCCCAAGTGGTGTCTCCCAAGGGTTGCAAGCCTTGTTCATTGGCAAAACCTGCCAGGACCACTTGCCCCAGCGCCAGAGATTGACCATTACTGTATCGACCAAAGATAATACCTCCGGTATCCACGTCTAATTGGTTGAGTCGGCCGGTGGTATATCCATTTTGTGCAATGGCTTGAACGGCAAAGTCACTCCCGAATTGAGTGGCGTTGCTCAAATCGACAGAGATGGTTTGAGGGGTGTTAGAACCATTAGGGTTTCCATTGCTGTCTAGAGGGCTCCAATCCAAACTGATGCTATCAGAACCCGCAGCATTGAATGTCCCGTCGTTATTAAATGCCATGGTCCAGGGTGCCAAATAAGTATTCGCCAACAAGCCGGCATCGCCTGGAGCATTCCCTGCGACCACAATGGGTGCGGTCGAGGTGATGGTCACCGCGCTGCGCTGTACTTGATTGAGTACTCCGGCTGTCATGGAAAATCCGCCGAAAGTGGCCGTGGTGGAGCTGCCATCTGTTTGGAGTTGGATATTGCGTCCATCGGCGGCCGTGAGAATGATATTGTTACTGGCATCTGCAGCGGCAGTCACGCCAGTGGCCGCAACGGTGGCGGGAGTATTGATGGCGGTGAGCAGAGCACTTTGGGTGGGTGCTGCAGAAATGATATTGGTTCCATTGATAACAAACTCTCCAGCATTGATGGTGCCGGAAGTGAATTGCCCCAGATTCACTTCGGTGGGATTGACGGTGGCTGTAACCCCAGCAATTGCAGAGCCATTGATGGCGGCGGCGATGGCCACACCACTGGCACTGCTGTCTGTTGAGGAGAGACCATCGATTGCGGCTGCATTGACTGCAGAGCCATTGATGGTAAGCTCCCCAGCATGGATAACGGAGAGGGTGCCTGCTGTGGTTAAAATTCCGGCATTGGTGGAAATGGTATTGGCTTTGGCATTGTTGGTGGATACATCCAAACCATCGACTTGGAAGCGCACATTCCAGGTATTGCTGGTGTCAGTTTTGATGAAGTAGCCCGTGAGAATGTGGGAGTTCCCCAGACTGTCGAATACGGTGGTGGAAGTGGCATCGTTGTAACTGGTGGCAGCAGGTGGAGTACCTCCAAATGCCGAAGTTCCCACCCAAGTTCCTGTGGGTGAGGTGTCACTGGCATTGAGGTTGAGCGTGGCGCTGGTGTTACTGGTGGGATTGGGAGAGAGGTTGGCGGTGTTTAGGGTAATGCCCCCTAAGGTTCCGTTGATATTTCCTTGGGAATCGCTTTGAAATCCTTGTAGGACTTGTCCCGAGGCATTGACGATTTGTCCATTTCTATCGACTTGGAATTCTCCTGCGCGGGAGAAGACTTGGTTCCCATTGTCATCGAGAATGAAAAAACCACCCCCGTTAATGGCCAAGTCTAAGTTATTGTCACTAAAGCTCACGGTTCCTTGAGTAAATTGCTGTGTCACAGATGCCAGACGCACCCCGGTACCGATGGCAATAGATGTGGTGCCCCGAGAGCTCGCAGCATAAATATCAGTGAATTCAGGGCGGCTTTTCTTAAAGCCGGTGGTGCCGGTATTGGCGATATTATTACCGATGATATTGAGTTCTGCGGAGGAGGCTTTTAAGCCACTCAATGCGATATCAAAAGCCATATGAACACTCCTTGTTAAGCGTGAATTTTCTTAATCTGATCAAGTTGGACGATACCGACGCCGGGTAGATCGAGATGGAGATCATCCACTGATTTTCCGATGGTAACCCCGTCCACATTCGCCAATAGGTTGACGTTCAATCCTTTATTTTCTTGGCCGATTTGACCTTCTGCGGAGAAGGTGTAGAACCCTGGAGGGGCGGGTTGCCCATTTTCTGTTTTGCCATCCCATTGGAAGGCAATGTCATTGGCGCCTTGGGGGCCAAGCTGTAGGGTACGTATGGTTTCTCCATTGGCATTGCGAACGGCCACTGCGGCTTGGTTTAAGGGTTTGTTATTTTCAATGATCCCTTCTGGTTGATGAGGGGGTTGAAATTGAAATTGGTTTTTATCCACCACCACTTTATGTCCGACCAAGGTGGTGGCTTGCAGGGCTTGTTGGCCTCGCACCAAGTCATTTAATCCATCAAAGGATTGATTGAGTTTTCCGATACCATCGACGGTACCGAATTGTGCGACTTGGGCAACAAAGTCAGCGTTGTCCAGAGGTTTCATGGGATCTTGATGTTGTAATTGCGCAGAGATGAGTGCAAAAAAATCTTCCTGGTCCAGCTTGGTTTTTTGAGCTTTGGTTTCATGTGTTTTGACGCCGAGTTCTTTGAAGTCAATGGCGTTTGGGGTTTGTACTTTCATGTGTCCTCCCGATTACTGTCCCAGTTTGAGTGTTTGTAGTAGCAAGTCTTTGGCTGCAGAAAAGACATCGACATTACTTTGGTATGCTCTTGAGGCGGAAATCATGTTGGTCATTTCCTCTACAAGATTGACATTTGAGCGATAGATATAACCCTTCTCATTAGCGAGTGGATGATCGGGGGCATATTCCATTGGATTGGGTCTGTTGTGTTTGGCAATTTGTGAGACGTGGACTCCCATGCTGCCATTCACACTGTTCCAGGCATCAGAAAAATCCACAGACTCTGAGGTAAAAATGGGTTCTAGAGCGTGGTAAGCTTCTTCTGGAGTCTTGGCCACAGTATCCGCATTGCTGAGGTTGCTGGCGACGGTATTCATTCGCACGCTTTGTGCATTCATGCCGGAGGCGGCCAGAGAAAAAATGTGATCGAGTGACATTAACTACCTCCCTTGAAGGCGCTGATGATATTGCGAATACGTGCATTAATAAAACCTAAAGTAGCTTGGTATTGCAGGGCATTTTGACTGAATTCGACTTTTTCTTTCTCAGCATTGACGGTATTGCCATCTAGTGAAGCTTGTTCTACTTCACGAGGAGTGACGCCCAGCGCTTCGGAGGAGTCGCTGAAGGATAAATGAGAAGGATGGGAGGTTTTTAATGCCACTGAAGATTGTTGATGTTGCTGAGGGAGCAGGGCATGAAGATCAAAATCCACAGCACGGTAATTGGGCGTATTTTGATTGACAATATTATTTGCCAACAATTCTGCACGTTTGGCTTGCAAGCGCAGCGCCTGTTCGTGTATTCCAAAAATAGATCCGATTCCGTTTGGCATGATGAAAACCTCCTGCTGATTCACAAGCAAAGAGTGTGCCAGTGAGAAGGATTAGAGAGCGACCATGGTGTGATGAAAGCATTCTGCTTGAATCCAAGCGGGGAGAACGCTCGTAATGAACGCTTCTGGAACATGAGCAGTCAACATAGCAAGCGGGCATTGTTGGGTGATGGCATCCACCAAGGTTGATTGCTCTATAGATAAGGGGGAAAATTTCACATCATATTCTTGACGCCAAATCAGCAGCGTGCCGGGTGCTTTTTGCCATGGTACCAATGGAGCATCTTGTATCAAGTTGCTCAGTTGTTCAGGAAGATTCCATTGGTGTTTTAAAAAATGCACACTGGGGTGCCATGTGAGTGCCAGTGTCGATAAATCTCGTTCTTGGCTGGCTTCTACCAGTGCATCCATGCTCAGAGGGAGGGTATTTTCTGCATCGCTAGCCACGCTCAACCGCCAGTCCAGTTGGGCCATTTCAGCCCACCAAGGTGCCTCTTGCAAGTGTGTTGCACAAAAAGTTGGGAATGCTTTCGCAAACCGACGAATATTGGGTTGTTGAGAGGGATTTTCAAAGAGATAATCTTTAGCTAGGTGTAGAAAGGCTTCCCCCAATCCTTTGGCCGTGTAGGAAAAATCCAATTCCATGGCAGTTAACAGCCTGGAGAAGTACATTTGAGCGTAGATTTTTAACTTGTCATTCCCGCGTAGGCGGGAATCTTCTTTGGCAGAGAATGGACCTCCGCCTTCGCAAGGGTGACAAGAGAGGAGCAAATATTCTTGAAAGGCTTCTTGCAAGTCAGCTAACGGCATGAGTCATTCCTATGGATCTGGTGGTTTCCATTTCTGTCAACAATTCAGATAGGGGAGGGAAGGCATCGTCGCGCTCGATGAGGGTGGGCACATCGGGAAAGCGTTGTTTGGCTAAGGCATAGAGTTCAAAAACTTCTCTAGAGATGGGTTGGTCGTGGGTGTCTAGGCGGTAGGTTCCCTCATCTCTGTGGCCGGCCAGATGAAATTGTGAGACATGTGCAGGTTCGATAGTGAGAATAAATTCTCGAGGACAAAATTGATGATTGAATGCACTGACGGCCACATTATTGATATCCAATAAAAGTGCAGCACCGGTTTGTGTGGCGATGGCATTGAGAAAATTGGCTTCATCGTACTCAGATTCTTCGAAGGTGATATAGCTGGAGACGTTTTCAATGGTTAAGCGGCGATTTAAGCGCTCTTGTACATGATGTATTCGTGGAATCAAATGAGTCAAGGTTTCGGTGGTGTAGGGGAGTGGTAATAAGTCGTGCAAATGAATGCCATGGACACTATTCCAGCACAAATGATCGGAAACAATCACAGGCGCAATGTCATCGGCTAATTTCCTGAGTGCCGATAAATATTCTTCATCTAGTGGGCTGACACTGCCCAACGATAAAGAGACGCTGTGCATGGCCAGTGGATAGTGATCCCTGAGAGTATATAAATCTGCTAGCGCATTCCCGCCGGGAAAAAGATAGTTGTCGCTGAGAATTTCAAACCATTGGCAGCTATGTTGATGGGCAAGCAACTCCTGTGAATAAACTTCGCGAAATCCAATGCCGTAATCGTTGCCTGAAAGAGTCGTATTCATAAAAATGGAGAGTGCGTAGCACTCTCCCGACTGAAGTCAATTAAGCGTGGTTTTTTACGGCTTTTTTTGCAGCATGATGTTTGTGCGCTTTGAAGGTGGTTTTCGTAACATCCCCTTTGCAAGCATTTTGGGACTTGGTGATGGGGCAGCTTAAGCCTTCCCAACGATCGCTGGTGCATGCAGCACCGGAAAGTAACGCGCCTACAGACAATGCTGCAACTACTGTTTTAGTGATTTTTTTCATGTTTCCCCCTAAATGGTAATGGTTTGGATATATTGTGCCGCTTGCTCACATTTAGCACCACAACAATTACTATGTTAGTTCTAATTTTCTAAAAAATGCAAGTCATTGGTGTGAATTTTTGGGGTTTTTTTTCTTGTTATGCTTGCGAAAGTGCGGGTCTTGCTGAACAGGGTAAGATTCCCGCCTACGCGGGAATGACAACGGGTATGGCAGAGTAAGATTCCCGCCTACGCGGGAATGACAACGGGTATGGCAGATCGTTTGTTTTTCCATTATGATAAAGGGAGTGATGATGTAACCAGGAGCGAGTGCGTGAATGATTTGGCTAAAAATCTCATCTTATGGATGATTGTCGTTGGTTTTATGCTGGCGGTGTTTAACAATTTCGGTGTTGATCCGCACGCCAATCAGCAAAAAACGTATTCAGAATTTTTACAACTGGTTAAAAAAGGTGAAGTGGCAGATGTCACCGTGCATGAAAAAACCATTCGTGGAAAAACGAAAAACGGGCAAAACTTTGTCACCTATATGCCTTTTCAAGATCAATTCCTTTTAAGTGATTTGCTCAAACGCAATGTAGAAGTTAAAGGTACGGCTCCAGAGCGTCAGAGTTTGTTGTTGCATATTTTTATCAGGTGGTTTCCGATGTTGTTGCGCATCGGTCGTTGGATAGGTTTTCGGATGCGATGGGGATAGGGAGGTGGGCGGGGCTCGCTGCGTGGTGG
>CAYGKN010000030.1:0-15282 GCA_964350565.1 uncultured Gammaproteobacteria bacterium | reverse complement strand
AAATATCATTTTCGACGGATTGGTTAGCTACCTATTTGCAACACTTAGATCGCCTCACCGAAGCGGAGATCAGCAATCATCAACAACTGCGCTTGATTCATCAAAACAATAAAGCGCCCCTGGATCATCCCTTTGCCTTTCAACCGCAGAGTGATCAAGATTTATTAAACAATCTCGCGATTTGTGTACCGGGTAGCGACTTGGCTCGAAGACTCAAAGACACCACAGGCATTTGTGAAAGCAATAATTTTTATAGCAATACCACGCGAACAGCCACCGGCATGAATGATTATCCTGTCGATGTGGCGTTTAATGCACACGTATTTCTCGATCCCAAATCCTATCCGGCCAATGGTAAAGAAACCTATGCCCCTGCATTGGATTTTATTCGCTTTGTCTCCAATGCCTCTCAAACCCCAAGCTTACCCAATGACATCGCCAACCAAACTGAAATTAAAGCCAGTCAATTGGCCAGCGATAATTCTGGGAAAAAAGCCATTGTGCAATACCGCAGCATGTTGGCCAATCAATCACTAGCACTGGAAAATTTCTATCGTGCTTATGCCCAACGCGTGAAAAACATTGCCAATGGAAAGAAAAATCCGCTCACTAATCAATTCGAGCATCAAATTATTCCTGGTAAAGATGCATACGTCAGTCAGCATGATCTGGAAGATTATCTCACCACCTTCCGTGCGAATAGCAACCCCAGTGACAAAGAAGGCTGGCATCGTGCCATGGAAAATGCCATGCCCAGCACAGTCGCAAGAGAAACCTTGTATGTACAAGCAGAGCAATTGCGACAATTGTTTTTACTGCGACAAGCCATTGAGCGTTTGAATTTAAACTTGGCTGCGTTGCAATTGTCACAAATGCAGATGAATATTCACAATCAAGCGCAAGTACAACATTCTCAAGATCTGCAAAAAATATCAGATCAAACACCCATATCTTAATAGGTAATCAGAAATGGATTTCGACCAGTACCTACACCACATGATCGAGCAAGACGGCTCAGATATTTATCTGACCGTCGATGCCCCGCCCAGCATTAAACTGCAAGGAAAAATGACTGTCATCACCGATGGCCCCTTGCAAGCATCAGATCTCGAAGCGATTTTGAATCAGATTTTAACGCCTGAACAACGATCGGAGTTCAATCAAAATCTAGAATTAAACTTGGCGCTAGCCAAAGAAGGAATTGGTCGCTTCCGGGTGAATATTTTCCAGCAACGAGAAGCTCCCGCACTCGTCATTCGCAACATTAAAACCGAAATCCCCGAAATGAGTTCTCTGGGATTGCCTGAAATCCTCAAAGATCTGATTTTATCCAAGCGCGGATTGATTTTATTTGTAGGAGCTACAGGTTCTGGGAAATCCACTTCGCTGGCCTCTCTCATCGATTATCGCAATCGCAACAGTGCAGGACACATCATCACCATAGAAGATCCCATTGAATTTGTGCATCCCCATCATCAATCTATTGTCAACCAACGTGAAGTGGGTGTAGATACACTCAGCTATGAGAATGCGCTGAAAAACACCCTGCGACAAGCACCGGATGTCATTCTCATCGGGGAAATCCGCAGCCAAGACACCATGGAACATGCCATTGCTTTTGCAGAGACCGGCCACCTTTGCCTCTCTACCCTGCATGCCAATAATGCCAACCAAGCCCTAGATAGAATCATCAACTTCTTTCCCGAAGAACGACATGCTCAGCTACTATTGGATTTGTCATTGAATATCCGTGGCATCATCTCTCAACGCCTCATCCCCACAGAATCTGGAAAGCGCGTGGCGGCCATTGAAATTTTGATTGGTACTCCACTCATCCAAGACTTGATTCACAAAGGAGATATCGCTAGCCTCAAAGAAATCATGGCCAAATCTGAAAATCAAGGCATGCAAACTTTCGATGGGGCGCTGTATCACCTACACAAAGCTGGGAAAATCAGCCTGGAAGAAGCCCTCAAAAACGCTGACTCTGCGAATAATTTACGTCTACGCATTCAATTGGATAAATCCGCAAAAGGCGATGACGATGATTCCATCCTCAGCCTGTCAGATGATTAATATACATCTGATAGGTCATCGTGGCCTCATCGGCAGCCGCCTGAAAACGCATCTTCAATCCAACCCACAGTTTCATCTACACTATCTAGAACGGGGGAGAATCCCTGAAACACCCATCGATGTACTCGTCTATGCCGCTGGCATGCACCACAATTATCAACAAGACATTCAAAATACCATTGATGCGCATGCTGGTTTTCTCAACACCTTGTTGCACACTGTAGAAATTGGGCATTTGATTTACCTCTCTTCTACTCGCATATGGGATGCCCATGAAATACCCGATCATTTTTATCTACCTCTCGAAGCACCTCAAACTCTCTATAGTCTCACGAAACTCACCGGAGAATGGTTAACTGCTCATCACCCCCATGGGAGTATTGTGCGTTTGAGCAATGTCTATGGACATCCAGGCTTTCCCAGCAGAGGTTTTTTAATGGAAACCTTGAAAAAGTCGATAAATCAAGCTGAAATACACCTCAACAGCCACCCTCAATCTTCTCGCGATTACGTGTATATTGAAGATGTCATTCAGGGATTAACTGCCCTCATTGAGCAACGCCTATGTGGCACTTATACCTTCAGCCAAGGCGTCCTGTGTGAAAATGAAGAACTGGGTGCAATCATACAACAACTCACGAAAACGCGTGTGCATTGGAATCCCCATGCTCCCTTGCAAATCACACCGGTGATTCCTAGTGATTTGGAACACCTTTTGCATACCCCTATCACATCTACAGTAATAGGAATGTCACTGGCTTATGAGCAGCTCTACCTCGACCCTAAAAAAATCGACTCTGGATACTGAACAATTGCTTCATTTTATCCATCGACAATTGTCACATTTTTTTCCTGATGGTTTTAATCATCGCCCTTTTTTGCAGGCAGGCTTCCAAGAGGCTCTAGATAAAATTCATGCTTGCGTCAAAGCAGCCACACTTTGGCCAGGTGATACCTTCGATCCGATGCACACTGAGCAATATGCCATTTTCCTCCAATATTTGAGCCATTTTATTTGGCAAAAAACAGGGAGTGAATATACTCCCACCCGTTTGTTTGCTTTAAATAAGGCACTGAATGCCTTCAATGCTTATTTCAAAATTTCGTTACCAACGAATTTATTCATTGGACATTCCAGTGGTATTGTGTTGGTGGAAACCGTCTATCCAGAGTATCTGGTCCTCTATCAGCATGTCACCGTCGGACGCATTGGAGAACATCGACCCACTCTACACAGTGGTCTCGTGCTCTATCCACACAGTGCAGTGATTGGAGAATGTATCATTCATCCCAATGTCACGTTAAGTTATGGTACTCAATTGCAAAACACCACCATTGGTTCAGATACAACGGTGTATCCTGATAAACGAGTCAAACAATTTTTACCCGATAGAAAACGTTTTTTTCATGCATAAGCAGGGAGGAGATATGGATAAACCCTTTCAATCAGAGTTTGCTGATCTAAAAAAGATTGCCAACGATCCACAGCAACTGCATGAATACATCCAGCATTTAAAAGATTATGAATCCCATTCTCAATTAACCTTTAATGTCAGAGAATACATCACAGGACCGATGATTGATTGCCTATTCGAAGAAAATCAAATGATTTGCAAAAAGCTTAAGGATGGCACACGCATTAACTTTTATTATCGCAGCAAAATTGGTCGAGACTTTTTGCTCTCTGATGAAGATTATCCCGATCATGTCTGGGAGCCTCAGACTACACGTTTAATGCGATTTTTAGCCAAAGATTCCAAGCATTTTATTATTGGGGGTGCACACTTTGGTGATCAAGCCATTTTAGTGGCCACAGCAAATCCCGATTGCTATGTTCATGCCTTTGAACCAGATGACATTCAAAGCTATGCATTAAACCTCAATATTCTAGAAAACCATCTGCAAAATATTTCTCAACATCATCATCCTTTATGGAAGTTACCTGAGGTAGCCATGTGCCCACTAGGCTATGATGCCTACGCCAGTTATTGCTCCACACATGAAAACACGCACCTGCTTAGTGAATCTATTGATAACTATACGAAAGACTTATTTTGCATCGATGTCATTAGTTTGGATGTCGAAGGAGGTGAATTCGATGCACTACTAGGCGCACATGAAACCCTACAACGCGATCGCCCCACCATTATTTTTGAAGTCCATGCGCATTTTGTAGATTTTAGTAAAGGGTTAAGCGAAACATCCATCGTACAATACTTACAAAATTTAGGATACTCTCTTTTTGCCATCCGAGATTACAACAGCAATATTGTCATGCCTGATTCCACCCTGGAATTGATTCCCCTGGACAGCATTTATCTGAAGGGCCCGCCTCATGGATTTAATTTATTGGCGTTGTATGACATGAATCGACTAGATAAACATCCACATCGCATTGTCGAAGGATTAAGCCCCAAATTGATTCGAGGCCATAAGAATTCACTTCATCAGCCAAGCATGCCATGAAAAACCTCACTGAAAAAGCGCTCTGTTCTTTTAAGCAAGAAGATTATCAATCCGTCATCCATATTTGCGAAAAAGGATTAAAGCAGTCTGGAAATGATGTTGATTTAATTTATTTGAAAGGCTTGGCGCTCTCGCAATCCAAAAATTTCGAGAAAGCCATTTTCTGTCTAGAGAAAGCTCTTTCTTTAAAAGAAGATTATTTTTCAGCGCACAGTGAATTGGGGAAAATTTACTTTCAACTGCAGAATTTTCGAAAAGCCATTGAGCATTTAGAGCGCTGCGAATCCATTAATCCAGGTTTTTCCGACGTACATGAAAGCCTGAGTGCCGCCTACATCAATACAGGAAATTATCAAAAAGCCTCACTATATCTTTCAAAAATCTTATCCCGAGATCCTGAAAACATTATGGCGAGATTCAATCAATCCGTTTTGGATTATAAAGAGAAACGCTACGATTTGGCCATCAAACGTTTGCATATTCTTGTCAAACAATACCAACAGCCAGAGCATATCAGCAGCCTGTTTTCTATTTGCAAAGAGTCGGCCAATGCTACCGTTCCTTTTTCTTTATTAAATGACATCATTGAAAACCCCAAAGATTCTCACGCCTTAATTGGAGCTTTTGAGTTTTCAGTAGAGCATTGTTACTTTGAACAGGCTGAGCAATTATCAAAGCGGATTATTCATTGGGCCAAAGAAAAAGATCCCGATTTGCGGACATTCAATAATATTTCCTTGATGATTCTCTCTCAACCTTATATTTCTAGAGAAGATAAATACTGGATTCACCAAAAAATCGCGCGAGATAATCAACCTAAACTCGACTTACACTTTAAAGGACACCAGATCCGCCATGAAAAATTGCGAATTGGTTTTATTTCCCCAGATTTTCGGAAACATGCAGTGAGCACATTTATCCATCATTTAATCAGTGAGTCAGACAGAAATGTTTTCGAAGTCTACTGCTACTACACCGATGACATCATTGATGAATACACCATTTTTTATGAAACGCACAGCAAAGTCTTTCGAGGAGTTAAAGGCATTGGCCATCAAGCGCTTGCTGAGCAAATCTATGCAGATGGCATTGATATTGTCATTGATCTCGGAGGAATTGCCTCAAAAAACACAGGAATTTTTTCATTGTGTTACCGACCAGCCCCCATTCAACTCTCTTATTTAGGATACAGCTACACTTCAGGGCTCACAGATACGATTGATGGTTACCTTTGTGATATTCGATTAAAAAAAGACAGCACTGCAGAACATTTCACTGAAAAACTCATCCCTCTACCTGTTCCATTTTTATCTGCAGGAAAAATAAAAAACCAACCCCAACCTTTCCCTATGCCTTTTTTGGAAAATGGTCATGTAACCTTTGGTTCTCTATCTGCTCCATATAAATTCAACTCGGCGTTGATTTTTACATGGGCGAGCATTCTAAAAAAATGCCCTGACTCAACACTCTACCTTGCCCATACTCGATATGCACAACCATTGATTCGACATCACCTTCTACAAGCATTTTACAAATATGACATACCCTCAGAGAGGGTTCATTTCTCTTATCAAAACAATCACCATCACATGGAAGAATATCATCATTTTGATATCGCCTTAGACACTTTCCCTGTCTGTTCAGGAACCACACTAATTGAATGCTTATTCATGTCCAGACCCATGATCGTACTCAAAGGTGAAGAATTATATGAGAATATTGCTGAGAGCCTCATCGCTCAACTATTTCCAGAAGATAATCATCTGATTGCATTAACTATTGAAGATTACGTAAGAAAAGCCACTTCACTGGCCAATAATTTAGAGCAATTGCAACGATATGGTGAGTGCATTAGCAATGTGGTTCTACAATCCCCTATCTGCCAACCCGTGAATCATGCACAAGCATTCTATGGCGTATTGGAAAAATTGTGGAAAGAAAAATTTCCGACTTGCTTGCGGATCTCCACTGTGCAAGGTGCTACTAGAAAAAATTCCCGCGAAACTTGTCATTCCCAAGAAACTTGTCATTCCCAAGAAACTTGTCATTCCCAAGAAACTTGTCATTCCCGCGAAAGCGGGAATCTTGTTTATCGGAAAATAGATCCCCGCTTTCACGGGGATGACGGCGTTGTTCACAGGAGAGAAGATCCCCCCTTCATAGCTTTTCAAACTTTCCTTAAACCCACTGATCAAGTCTTAGAATGGGTTACAGGTGAGAGGCCCTTTTTATCGTACACCCAAAATGCTGGCACCGTGATTATGCCAAGCTCACAAGAAGTTATAAGATTTAAAGATCAGCTACTTCCCTCACAACACATTCAACACACGGCAACTGGAATTTTAAGTGAAGATGCGCTCATTTTAAAAGCCGATTATATTTGTCTACACACCCAGCAACCCATGCGAAGTTTTATTCCTGCACACCAAGAAGCATTCCAAAAAACCAATGCCATGATTCAGCTCTTTATTCAACGACATGATCAAATTGATTGTGACCCCATCCGCGAGTTAACCGAAGCAGGATTTTCCTGGTATGAATTTTTACCAGGCATTGGAGCACTAAAACCTTTAGGAAACAAACTAGAATTAGACGGCAAGCAATATTGTGTATTTGGATTAAAAGCACCATTAGAAAAAGACTGCGTGGTCCCTGGAGAAATTTTAGAAGCCGATGGAAAACATTATCATTTTCATTTATGGTTAAATTCTCAACCTTTTGCTAAATACCGTATGAAATTTTGGCAAGATCGACAACCTGAAGATGAATCAGAACAACATTATATCAAAGCACTCAATCATTTTTTTTCAGCACAGCATATCCATTTAGAAAAAACCATTCGGTATCGACATTTACACTCTTCACTCTTTCATTTAAGTGAATCTTTGTCTAACTCTCCATTTTTTCTCACGCGCCTAGCTTCCACGATTCGATTATTGCTGGAATTGGGTTGCACGCAGCGTGCACTCAATGCCATTCAAATGACGCTTAAAAATACGGATGCACTAATTTGGCAAGAAGAACCTTTCCTCCCTCCACACGCCGACTACGATGGCATCCCCATCCCTCCTGATGCGCTCCTGGAGTGGTTTGAAGCCGCATTTCTAGAAACATCGCTACGCTCACGCTATCCACACCCCTATAGAATCCCACAACATGCCAAAGCTGATTATCAAGCGCTTTTGGCACACCCCATCCATTCAAAAACATTTTCTATACTTTATGGCTAGAGAAGCTTTATTTTCTCGACAATCCGAAGTATCTTAAAGAAGTGCTGAATAAATTGAACTGCCATGTATTTATGTTGCTCTGATCTCCACTTGAGTCAGAACACCCCCGCAATGAACGATCTCTTTGTCGCATTTCTACAAACCATTGCAGAATTACCCATTCAAGGGCTTTATCTTCTTGGAGATTGGCTAGATGCTTGGGTCGGAGACTGCCAGGCCCCCTGGTTAGCCCCTATCAAAGCAGCGATTGCCGAATGCACTTTCCCGATTTTCTTTATCTCAGGCAATCGAGATGTATTGTTTTCTTCCTCAGATGCGAAAACACTGGGGGTGAAACATCTGGGAGAAGAAGTCATTTTAAACCCACTTCAAACCCAATGCCTTCATGGAGATCAATGTAGTACTGAGACTGGATATCTCCGCTATCGAAAGATAGTCAATTCATTGATTTTTAAAAAATTATTTTCAATTCTTCCAATGGCGTGGCGCGCTTATTTGGCACTTCGCATGAGACGGCACAGCCAAAAAAAACACCACCATCGGGACAACTCGGCATTACAGTTCTCTTCGTATTGGAAAGCGCATTGCCACACACTCGTTCATGGGCACACGCATTGCAATGCTTGGACATACTGGCCTCAACGTGGAAAACAGGTGCATGTGCTGGATGCTTGGAGTGACACCTGTGGGCATGTGATGCTGTTCAATGAAACGCATCGCTGGCACTGGCATTTCTCAAAAAACACCTTGGCAGATTGCCGAGAACAATGGGAGCATTTACTATGAAAAAACTATTACTGACAGTCTTAGATGGCTTTGGCATGGATCATCCTCATTCCTACAATGCCATCACTCAAACCCCCACTCCCCATTGGGATTGGCTCTGCCAGAAGGGTGTCCTGACCACCCTGCAAGCACATGGAGCAGCTGTGGGTTTACCTGAAAATCAAATGGGCAACTCTGAAGTGGGGCACCTCACTCTAGGCGCTGGTCGTGTGATCCCTCAGAGTCTGGTGCGGATCGATGAAGCGCTCTCTTCTGCACAATATCGCCGTGATCCCCTCTGGCGACATTGGATCACAAGCCTCCAACAACAAAGCCAGCCTCTGCATTGTATTGGGTTAGTGTCTGAAGGAGGCGTACACAGTCATATCCGGCATTTATATCAGATGATTGACCATCTCCTTGCAGAAGGCATTTCAGATATTCGAGTGCATGCCATTTTGGATGGCCGAGACACCCTTCCTCAAAGTGGTCTCAACAGTATAGAGAGGCTCAATGCATTTCTCACCATGCGTCAATTGCCAGAAGTGGCCAGTATCATCGGGCGCTATTATGCCATGGATCGAGACCAACGATTTGAACGTATCCAAAAAGCTCTGGATTTATATTTGCACGGCAAAGCGGAGATCACGACCTCTTGGTCGGATACCCTCTCTGAGGCCTATGCTCAATCACTCAGTGATGAATTCATTACTCCCTATGCCAAACCCCATATGGATACAATCTCGACCAATACGCCTGTACTCTTATGGAATTTTCGCGCCGATCGCATGAGACAGCTCACTCAAGGTTTACTCAATGCCCATATTGCAGTGACTTCATTCACACAATATGATGAAACGCTGAATACCTCGCCACTGTTTCCTCCCATGCAAATACAGCACACGCTAGGAGAAATCGTTTCTAGACAAGGTTACCGACAACTACGCTTAGCAGAAACAGAAAAATATCCGCATGTAACTTATTTTTTTAATGCCGGTTCTGAAATGCCTTTTGAAGGTGAAGAACGTTTGCTCATCCCCTCACCCAAAGTCGCCACTTATGATCTCCAACCCCAAATGAGTGCCCCTGAAATCACGAAAACGCTATGTGAATCCCTATCCAGCCCGAACTATCAATTTATCCTGGTAAACTTTGCCAATGCTGATATGGTAGGTCACACTGGGGACTGGAACGCCACTTGTGAGGCGATTATCTGCCTAGATGATTGTTTGGGGGAAATTCAACTCCTTGTTGAAAAGCATCAGTGGCAATGGCTCATCACCTCGGATCATGGTAATGCCGACTGCTTATTCGACGAGACTCACCAACTACCTTTAACAGCGCATACGTGTGCACCCGTTCCTTTTCTACTTTGGAATCGAGAAGGAACGCTGCATAGCGGTAGCTTAGCTGATGTCGCACCCACAATATTAACCTTAATGGGATTGCCCATCCCCAATGACATGAGTGGAAAAAATTTATGGCAACCCGTATCTTCTTAATTCTGCTGCTGACTGGAATTCTGAAAAACCTCTATGCCCATCCGCCCTTGGCGCAATATCTTCGTGCACACATGCAAACCCTCAAAAAACATCATGCTGAGCAAGAAGCACTCTTAGAAAAAATAGAAAAAAAAATTAGTCGAATACGGGCAAGGCAACGACACTATCACAATCAAATCAAATCCAATCAGCATCAATTGCATCGACTGAAATTGGAACAAAAAAAATGGCAACATCAACATCATGATTTGAAAGCCCACCTCACTGAAGTACTCCCAGAACTATACCAAAATAGTTATGGAGATACGCCTCAGCAACAGGCCAATAGAGTAAATATCATTTTGTGGATGCAACATCATCAACACACCCTGGAAAACCAAGATCAGCATCTGCATCAACTCCAACCCATCAAACAACGCATCCAGAAACAAAGCCAAAAACTCTCCGCTCTGCAACAGCATTGGCAACAGGAAGAAAAACAGCTCAAAAAAGAACAGCACAAACGAGAATTAGCCCTCACTTCATTAAAGCACGCCTTACAACGCACCCATGCCCAACTGCGCAAAGCAGAGCATGATCAACAACGCCTCAATAACCTAGCCCAAAAATTATCTAGAAAAACAGAGAAAATTTCCCCACCTCTATCTTTTTTAGGTACACAATACTCGAAACCTCTTTCTTCAATGTTGTCCAAAAGCCTCGATCCAGAACCCACACTCCATCGAAAAGGTCGCTGGTACGGAGCACCTGCAGGAACGCCTATCCACGCCATTGCCCCAGGTCGCGTATTGTTCGCCGACTGGATGGGAGGATTCGGCAATGTGATTATTATTCGTCATCGCAACCATGCCATGAGCATTTATGGCCATGCGCAAACACTGTTGGTGCAAGAAAATCAATTGGTGACGCCCAAAACACTTTTGGGAGAAGTGGGCCAAAGTGGAGGAATGAGTAAAACAGGACTTTATTTAGAAGTACGTGCTCACCCTCCCTTGTCATCGTCATGAAAGAAAGGAGCCAGCGCTGCTTAGAAAAGCGCTCTAGCTTCGACAAAGCTATCAGAGACAACTGCTTCCATATGCTTGAGCCTCTAGCGTTAGCAATTCTGGAGAAAAATAAGGAAGGCGCTGACCAAGAAGACAAAGGGATTTATCCAGAATATCCCTCTCACTACGGAGCGTAATGATTTTCTCAAATAATTTTTTTTGCATAGAAGAATTTAAATAGGGGATTAAAGTAAATAGCGTACATGCGCCTTGCATGATTACTTTTTCCTGCAAAAGAAAATGATCAAGTCTTTCTTTTTCAATATCATCAAGATAAGCAATGATTCTACATAAGAGACTCTGAAACATCCATACGACAGATTTTTTCTGATTCAATAAATCAAAAATCTTATTAATTAATGGCAATAAAAGTTCTTTTTTCACGTTCCCAGATTCAAACCATCTATCTAAAAAATCCATCGATTTTTCCTGCATAGCCCCATCTGTAATCTACAAAGTTTCTACAACTTTTTTAAAGATAAATTCTTGTTCTGTTGTTTTGGAACGCAAAAACTTCTGAAGAACGAGATAATTTATTTCTCCTCGAAACCCTTTTTCTAATAACATCATTTTAAGGATTTCATTCGTATATTCTTGAGTATCGAGAAAAGGAAATTCAATAAGCAGTCGCTCTAGAGTCTGAGCAACCAGCATTTTCTCTCGATATCTCTCCAATGAAAGCGTTGCTCTAAGTATCACTGGCATAGATAATTTTTGATTCCGAGTGAAATCCGGTAGTAGTTTAAATAGCACCCGAGCAGCCGATTCAGATACCCTCAAAGATCTGCTTGAAAAAGCTTCAAACAAGGGAAAAAATAAAGATTGTCTTTGACTTTCATCTAGATGAGGAATTATTTTTTCTAGAGACTGAATCGCCATTTCTTGAATAACAGGATTAGGGGATTCTAACAGCTTTTGGCAAGCATCAAAAAAAGATTTTTTTTGCCCAGAGTCCCAATGTGAGATTAAGTTGGACAGCACAATCAATGCCCCGATTTTATTTTTTACCTTTTTGTCATTTAATAAATTCTGAATATCATAAAAAAATTCTGACATATCCGCATAACGACTAATAACCAATGCATTCAGAGCTTCAGCATATATGGATTTTATCTTTATGACTGATGATAAACCCCGATCAAGATATCTCAAACAAGCATCCTTCAGGTAATTAAACAATTTATACTTTACTTTAAACTTTAAATGCCCAACATATTTAGACAAAAATCTTGCGGCCATGGCGCTTATTTTCACATCATGACTTTCTAGAGTAGAAGTCAAAACATATAGAACCGAAGATCGTTGATATAGATTAAACACTGGCATCAATTTTTCTAAGGCATCCATCAATATTTCCGAGTGGTCAGAAAATGATTTTTTTAAATAAAACAAAAAGTATTTTTGATCATTCATATTTTCCATTTGCAAAAACAGAACCAATAACACCTCCCGAATCCCTTCAAAATCCAATGCTGCATACAGAGTGGATGGGTCCATTAGCAACCCCAACAAATATGTGCGTTGTTCCTTAGTTAAATAAGGAACCAGAAACAATAAACTTATTTTCGCGCTCTCCTTGAGATTTTCGGCATCACTTTTTAACAGAGAAACCAAAAGATACAAATGGCTTTTAATAATTCCCAATGGATTGAAATGCAGAGTTTTCACATAAAACAAAGAAGATTTAAGCGTACAGGGGGTTTTCATTCCTAAAAATCGAGCTGAAAGCAGATTGGCTTCTTTCAATACGCTAGGGGAGCTCAACAAAACAGGGACTAAACACTCCCAAGAATAATCCCAAATACTAAAATGACTTGAACACTCCATTTGTTGAACATACTGTTTCAATTTCTCCAAAAAATCACGACGTATAGAAAGCTGATGACTCACTCCACACTCTTCTAGGCATAAAACCCACACAGCGAGCTCTCGAAGTCGACCAATGGTATGAGGTTCCTTCATCAACAATCCAAAAAAACGATTTAATTGTATCGGTTTTTCTTTTAGCATACCTGAAACAAACTGCATCACCATTCGATACTCAGGTTGAAATCGATGTTTTAGAATAAAATCTTCCACTTTCTCGGTTTTTTCCGTATTCTCCAAATCATGAACTATACTTAACGCATCGCGATAGGATTGAAATGTCTCATCTAAAACTTTTTCATCTTGATGCTTGATCAATTGAACATATAATTCAGAAAGGCTATTGATTTTTAAAAAATCGCTTTTGTCTTGTTTGCTCACAAATTCACAAATCAACTTTAATAATGCAGGCCTTCGCGCAACTTCCTGAATATTCGGATGCTGAAAAACTAAGCGTTGTATATAAACCCCAAGAGAAAGAGGATCTTCTTCCTCAAACGCAGCGGCATACTTTTTGATATCCATGTATAGCTGGGGAATAGATAGCATAGAAATATCCCTAACTTGTTCAATTCCACTCACAGCAACCTCCATACCAAATCGTGATCCCACTCTAACATGTTTTTTTCTAGAGCATAAATCACTTCGAAATTAAACTGTTCACACCCCCAAAGAACTTCCTCTTCATTTCACTATCTAAATGAGAAGGAACCAAGCCCTGGGATATCACTGTGTCTGAAACAATGCCTTACCAAGAATCAGACCCCAATTCACTGCTAAATCAATCCAGTGAAAACACCAGCTTTGCGCGTATCGGGGATGATTTAATTATTTACAGCACAGATGGCAGCACTGAACCCATTATTCAAACAGGATTTTTCACCAATCCCAACAATAAAATACAACTTGCTGATAGTATCATTGATTCTCAATACATTGGCCAGACGCTAACCAACCCCATTACGTTACTATATCAAGGCACCACCATTCAACTATTCGTACCACAATACGCAGCACTCACACTAGAACAAGAATATACCTTAGTACTGGATGAAGAGCCTGAATTTAGCCTGGATGGCTCAGATTTAATCATCAAAGATACCGATAGTTCCCTGACCCTCATCGGTTACGTCAATACAGATGGCACAGAAGGCCAGATATTGGTCACAAGTTCAGATATTACTTACCACAGTGAGGACTTTATTGGCACTACCACTGAGCCCACTGCAGAAGAGCTCATGGCGGCAATGTTATTATTATTCAGTCGAGATAAATCCACCTCAACAGTCAATACGCAAGACAGCTCAAGCACCACCATTAACAAATACTTAGAAGATAGCACCCCTTATGATGAAACGGCTGAATTCAATACGCTTCCCATTATTTCTGCTCAAGCATTTTTCATACAGGAGAATTTGCCTGCCAATGCTTTTGTTGGACAAATTCAAGCCATCGACTTAGATCCCAACGACATTCTCACTTTTTTGCTCCTGCAATCTCCTGATGCCCCTTTATTTAACATCACTAATAATGGCCGTATTTTTACCAGCACCACCCTCAACTTTGAAGGACAAAATCAGTACTTACTCAACGTTCAAGTCAATGACGGCCGAGGTGGCATTGTCACCAACACTGTACAGATCAATGCCATTGACACCAATGATGCGCCCACCATCACAGGAGCAGCTATGCTGGGTCTCATCAATGAAGACGATGCCAACCCTCCAGGGGACACCATTGCCAATCTCTTTGGACCCCACACCCAAGATCAGGATATTGGCAGCTCTCTGCAAGGGGTCGCCATTGTAGGAAACACCGCCAACCCAGGAGACGGTAGCTGGCAATACAGCACCGATGGCGGTACCACGTGGTTCAATATCGGCGCTGTTGGAGACAATACCACTGCATTAGCCTTAGACACCTCAAGCTTAGTGCGCTTTTTACCCCAAGCTGACTTTAATGGCACAGTCACTCCATTGGGTGTGAGAGCCATTGATGACACCTATACCGGCAGCTTCACCAATGGCGTAGCAAGAGTCACCATCAATGCTGCCATGAATGGGGGTACTACCTCATTATCTGCTCAAGTCGGACAACTCACCCATAGCATTCAAGACATCAATGACGCGCCTGTGAATACCGTCCCCGGGGCACAGGCGACCAATGAAGACACCACACTCGTCTTCTCGACTGCCAATGGCAATCTCATCTCGATTGCGGACAGTGATGCCGGCGGGGCTTCCGTCGAAGTGACCTTGTCGGTGACCAACGGCACGCTGACGTTATCCCAACTCACAGGATTGTCATTCACCACCGGCGATGGCACCACGG
>CAYGKN010000029.1:0-15349 GCA_964350565.1 uncultured Gammaproteobacteria bacterium | reverse complement strand
CCACTCAAGCAAGACCCCCGCCTACGCGGGGGTGACAAGAAACTGTCGTTCTCACACCCCTTGCCAGCACGCAACCAACACGATAGGATATGATTTTATCATGAAAGGCTATGAAAACAACTCTTATTTCCAGTCTGCTGCTCAGCCTGTGTGGCTGCGTTGGCTACATCACGCATATTGAACAAGGCAATTTCTTAGATAAAACAAGCACCAGTGGAATTGCCATCGGCATGCAAAAACCTCAGGTACATTATCTGATGGGACAACCCATTCTAGAGAGTCATGGGCCCTGTGAGACGTATGTGCATACTCAATTCAATACGATCACCCATCACTTCACACGTGAAGGCATGATCATTTGCTATCAACGCGGGAGAGTAAACCGCATCACACGCCTCCCCTCAATCCACTAAAAAATCGATAGCATGGTCTGCAGAGTTACAGCAGCCATCTGTATCAGAATATCGCGTGAGAAGATTTTCCAAAAAATAAAAAAAAACCCGCCAGAAGGCGGGTTTTAATCGAATGGGGAAAATCCCCAACAGTCTTGCACTTAGGCGAAACGAACACCCAATCGGACAACGCCGGTTAAGTTGTTGTTTCCGGTGCCAGCGGTGCTGGATGCATAGTCATGATCGCTGATCAGAGCAAAAGTCAGCTCAGTATTACGACCTAGACCCAAACCATACTGTGCTTGGTAACGGGCTTTTGGCAAGTTGTCATAAGCATCTACTGACATGGAAGACTCCCAGCTGCGTTGGAAACCTAAGCCCACTCGAGAAGGTAGACCCATGGAATCAAAGGTATAACCCACATCTAAGTTGAATGCTTTAGGCTTAGCACCTTCGGTGCTAGCAGGAATGACGGGCCAGTCAAGCACGTTGAAGCGAGACATTGCAGTAACATAATCAACCGTTGCATCGAACTGCTGATAAGTCATGTCACCATGCAAGCTTAAACCACCCACACGCTTTCTGAAGGTATTAAGACCAAAGAAAAATTCACTGGTGCTGATGTAATGTACATCAGCCATATTATTGAGGTAGCCACCATCTAAGTGATAATTCACACCGTCATATTGGCCAGCATAACCTAAACGCACACCACCATTGTTCAAGTGACGATGGGTAGCAGGCCCTGTATTGCTAATAAGACCAGAGAAAATATACCCAGATGCGTGGAAACCACTGGCATCATTGTAACCCAAAGTTAACGCCTCATCACGAGTCATGCTTAACATTTGAGTCAAAGGTGCAGCGATGTTGAATCGACTGTAAGATCCGAAATCAACATACTGCTGACCCGCTCTTAGGTAAACAGGAGATTTCGCAAAATTAGAAATCGTCACATATGCTTCATCAACACCAAAGGTTTGTCCCACACCAAATCCACGAGGAATGTGCAACAAACGGTTGTTTTGAGAACCGTAGTAGTTCAACCCAACGTGAGCAGTCGTCCAGCAATTGAGTTCTGCATCGAAATACAAGTTGGCATTGGTAACACCCACATCAGTGAAGCTGTTGTTCAAGCTGTAGTAGTTAGTAGCGACAGGTGTACGACGCGCATACACGGCATCTACATTGGCCAACCCACTCACGGTCAAGCGATTTGCCCATTGAGCCATTGGTAAATGTGCGAAAGAATATGCCTGACCTTGATTTTGGTCAAGTACACTTTCTAGCCGAGCGATTTTAGCTTTCATCGCTTCCATGTGGTGAGCGACCGGTTGCCCACCTGCAATTGCAACACTAGCCACTCCGGCAGCGACCATAGTTGCAAATAATGGTTTTAGTCTCATGTTCATGAACTCCCTCATTATTAATCCCAAATGGGAAACAAGTTATGTCTTTCCTGCAAGAAGCAAGAGAGACGCTCTTCATTGTTACTTTGACGCAGTTTCCTGCGACAAAACACAATACCCAAATAAATGAGCAATGCGTGACTATTATTGTAAATAACTTTTCTGACAAAGCGCAAGCATTTCGGCAAAAAAAATTCTACTTTTTTCATTGTTTTGGTCAAAAAAGAATCTTGCCTTATCAAAAAATTTACAATGTACATTTTTAACACACTATCGATCATTAATTATACTTAAAGTTTGTCGCTGTTCTCTGATAAATAACGTGCCACATCTTGAGGCGTTTCTTTCATTCCACCTTGCCCTTTTCTCCAACCCGCAGGACACACTTCCCCATGTTGATCGTGGAATTGCAATGCATCAATCAAACGCAAGAATTCATCAATGTCACGGCCAATCGGTAAATCATTAACCACTTGAGAGCGTACCACCGCATTTTTATCGATAATAAAGGTTGCGCGAAATGCCAAACCGGCTTCTGGATGTTCAATCCCAAAGGATTGGGCAATAGCATGGTTCACATCGGCTATCATGGGATAACGTACTGGACCAATGCCACCTTTTTCTACAGGAGTATTGCGCCATGCATGGTGGGTAAATTTTGAATCAATCGATACCGCCAACACAGACACACCGCGCTCATTAAAGGCCTCTATACGATGATCTAAGGCTATCAATTCCGAAGGACATACAAAGGTAAAGTCCAATGGATAGAAAAAGACCATAGCGTATTTGTCACGAATATAATCGTACAAACGAAAATCATCTACGAACTCTCCATTCCCCAACACAGCAGCAGCAGTGAAATCGGGAACACGTTGAGCGACCAATATACTCATCAGATTTTCTCCTATCTTTGAAGTGAAGATCCCAGACTACACGCGCAATACCAACAATGCAATGATCCCCGGCCTTTTCCAACCCTCAATAATTCGATAGAATGGGATCTACATCATGGCTAAGAGGACGCTGATGAACACTGCTTTGCTTGAACCTTTGCGTGCATTGGGCATACACGACTCTCGGATATTGGATGCTTTTTCCTCTACACCACGAGAACAGTTTGTACCTCGCCAGTTTGATCGCAGTGCTGATGCCGACATTGCTTTACCCATCGGTCACGACCAATACCTACTCCCGGCTAAGGATGATGCACGTTTATTGCAAGCGCTCGATATTCTTCCAACCGATCGGGTTTTAGAAATTGGTACGGGCACGGGATTCACCACTTACCTTCTCAGTCAATTGGCCTCCCAAGTCACCAGCATCGATTGTTTTTCTGATTTCACTCATAAAGCCCGACAAAAACTGCATGCACTCCATGCTGAGAATGCCACGTTCATCACCGCTGATGCCACTACACCACTTCCCACAACCGATACCTTCGATGTATTACTGGTTAGTGCTGCAGTCAGAGAAATTCCTAAGCACTGGTTTTCTCATCTCACAGTCCATGGCCGAATCGTGGCATTCGTGGGTTCTGCTACTCTACAGCAAGCGCGCTGTTATCGCCCTTCTGGAAAACATTGGCATCATGAAGCCTTGTTTGAAACCACCATCCCGATGATGATTCAACCCGCTCTCCCCACATTTGAATTTTAATATGTTTCGTCACACACTGCGCATTATCTTACTTTTTACTGCAAGCCTTATCTCAAATGCACATCCCTTACAAGATTTATACCATCGTGCCTTACATAGTGATCCCACTTATCAATCTGAAATCGCCAATTACCAAAACACCATGCAGGACCTACACAAAGCCATTGGGCCATTACTCCCCCAGGTGAGTTTTTCTGCCCGCGTGGATGGCACCCGCGCCATTTTCAAAGGCTCTGGACAATTCAATTACCATGAACATGGAACCAGCTTTAATGTTGATCAAACCCTTCTTAACCCTGCTCAATGGTTCCAAGTCTCTCAAGCACGCCTAAGTGTGGCTGCCGCACAAGCAACGCTCACGGCCCATAGGCAGCATCTCATATTGCGATTGGCCAATGCGTATTTCGCTGTCCTGCTTGCAGAAGATTCTCTACGATACACGCGTTCAGAATACCAAGCGCTTTATAAACAATGGCAACAAACCAAAGCCCGTTTTAACGTGGGCATGCTGGCCATCACTTCATTGCATGAAGCCAAGGCGGCTCTCGACCAAGTACAAGCGAAATTGATCGATGCCCAAAATTATCTAGACGATGTTCGCGCAAACTTAGCAGAAATTTTGGGTTACACCCCACCAACTCATCACATTGCTAAAGCGCAACTGCCTCCTCCAAATTCAAAACTGCACCAGCACCTACAAAACGCACTAACGCACAATCCTACGTTGCTGGCCGCCAGACTCCATGCCGCAGCTGCACATAAAGGTATTCGTATCGCCGCCAGTGGCCACCTCCCCACACTTTCTGCCCATGGCAGTATTGCCTATCAACAAAGCGCACAAAGCTCACCTTTTATTACCTCTCTAGACGTCCAAGAAGATCAAATAGGCTTATCATTACACCTACCATTGTTCAATGGAGGCTATACCAGTGCCGCCGTACAATCCGCACGTGCACAATGGCACTCTGCCAATCATCTTGCTGAAGCACAAAAACGTTATGTCCTCAATCACACCAGACAATACTATCTTGACCTCATCGCTCTCACTGCCAAACTGCGCGCCGATCGCCAAAGCATTCGTTCATCTAAGAGCGCATTAAAGAGCAGCCAGGCCGCTTATCATGCTGGCACCCGCACCATTCTCGATGTTCTCGCTGCGGAGCGTGATCTCTATGCTGTATTGCGCTTATACGCAGCCGATCAGTATCACTATCTCACGCGCCAATTGGAATTTAAAGCCATGCAAGGCCAGTTGTCTGAAAAAGATTTAATGCGAATTAGGTTTTGAGCGGAGATCTCAATAAAACAAGCAAGACCCCCGCCTGCGCAGAGGTGACAACGGTGCGCGCTGGGGTGACAAGGCCCCTACCGCAACTGACGCCAAGATTGACGCCCCTGCTGTGAGTCTCCAGCATTTTCACTGATAACGTCGATCTCTCCCGAAGAGCCAGGGACGTACTTCATCTCTTTTGTGCCCATCGATAAAATACCGGGGGCTGGAATAATGCCCACCTCAGATTTACGTCCACTAACCGGCACCATGGTGCCATTGAGGTTTACAAAATCACTGCTGGAAAATAGCCCATCTCCATTTAAATCAAAGGGACTATAATCTAAACGATTGCCATCTTGAGCGGACAATTCCATCAGCCAACCGCTCCCTCCAAAACTACAGACATCGGTGGAAGGAATGATCGTGGTAAAAATGATTTTATCATTTCTTAAAATCGGATCAGCCACGACACGCTCACCTTCTGCATGACTATTATAAATCAAATCGATATACCAACCCCGATGGGAAGAGTTCTTTAAATCATTGCTAGTAACGCGATAATCCAACTCATTCACTGTTGTTTCATAAACAATTTCTTGCTCTAACAAATTATTTCGACTGACAGTATTGCCATCTTCTCTATCTTCAATACCATAAAACGTTTGAACATCCACATTGGTTTTGTCATTCAACTCTACATATTTTCCTGTGCCAAAATAAATCTGATAGCCAGAAGCTCTGGAAGGATCAAGGCGTCCCACCATCGGCCGACTCGTAATGGGCTGCCGATCGCCACCACTGTCTTGAGCAATAAATAACGGTTTCGGCGTGCTCCCTTGTTTAAGTGCGACATCCCACTGGTTGGCATTCGAACCCGTTAAATCAAATTTCCACAAGTTCCCGAATAAATCACCAGCATATACATAATCGGCAATAAAATCATTATTGATGTCCACGACTGCAGGAGTGGCTAAGGCATTGGCCCTGCTCAACCCCAGAGGATCATCCGCACTTCCCTTTTCCACGTCAATCTTTTTAATCAATTGACCCGTTTCAATATTGACAATAAATAGAAAAGCATTTCCTGTTGTACTGGCATTGCCATCCGTATCCGTGTTATTAAATCCACTCCCAAAAATCGCTGCCCAATCACCATTGTGCAAGCGTACAATCGAAGGTTGAGAAAGACTATTTCCTAAGTCTGGATCGGTGAATTCCCACAATACAATATTATTCGCACTGGATTCACTAAAATTATCCGGATCCGTAATATCGAGAGCATACACCGCCTGTCCACCCGCACCAAGAGTCCCTACCAATACGCTATGCCACGACCCATTAAAAAATACATCTCCTGACTGCGCTGGGCCATCCACATAATAACGATGAGAATAGTTGGGATCTGTCAATTGATTCAAATACGGAAATAGCGCATTGGGAACATAAGCCAGTATTTCCTCTCCTGTGGTGGCATCAAACGCATGAAGCATACCATCATTTGCGCCGGTATAAATCACTTTCTTGCGATTTTGTTTGGCTTCTTTAAAATCCGTATACAGTGCAGAATTTTCTGCAGCACCATTGCCCCAGTTATCTGGATAGCGTTGTCTGGGAGCACCCACATATAAGGGCCTGGAATGCACGATGTCTCCCAAAATAACCTCGCGATTTCTAAAGGTTCCTCCATTTTGCACTTCTGAAGTTTGAATACCGCGTAAATAAGTCAAGCGCGTTTCTGCCAATCCATCACTCACCACAGTCACTGGATTGAGGTCTAATGCACTCATTTGAGTACTGGTTAATTCATCACTGGTGGGACTTCCAGGATTGGCTGGCCATTGCCAAGGAATGCCTTTTTGTGAAGTAGGATTATAGGTGATGATCTCACGCTGACTTGGGGTCTGCCCAGTGAGCACTGCACCGGCATCCCACTCAGAGCCACTCGGCCCAGAACCACTGGTATCGATACTCCCATCGCTATTGATTTTGAAAGAGAGTAATTTCCCGCTCCAATCGGCGCTATTAAAAATAGCCTGATAAATTCTCGTTTCACTATTCAACGTAGCACTGTTAATCGAAGCCGAAGTCGCACTGCTAGAGCGCTCAATGATATCACTCATTGCACTGCGCAATTGTGTGGCCAATGCTTGAGGCTGGGTCACCAGAAAATAGGTATCTGGAATGCCATCGTTATTGCTATCCCACTCACTGCTGAGATTGGGTTTTTTGTCATCATCACTATCGGTGAAATGTCCCCACTTGGTGGCATACCAGAGTGGATTTTTCAACAATTCTGAAGTGCTGGTTCCCACCGTAAAGGTTCTGGAAGTGCTTGTCGGCAATGCAGCACCATCATTCCAAGTCCCTCCGGGTGGCTGTCCTGGTGGCGTATCCAATTCATAATCGGGATCACTCCCTGCACTGGTATCTAAATCTCGCACTTCCAAATATGCTCCATCTTCTGTGGTGCCAGAGATCACATACCCCATATGTTGAATCACGCAACCTGCAGCGTAAACACTATTGAGGGTAATGGTCACTTGATTGTTGATGGTATCTACAGAATAATTGTATTCCACAATCGCATCCATATCGTGATCAGCACCTTGCTCAGCATCTTCAAAATTCACTCGAAACTGACCGGAAGTTGCACCTAGGCTCGTCACATAAAAATCCACAATGGTATTGGTAGGCTGAAAACTGGAAGCATTAAAACATCCTCCCACTGATTTTCCGAAAGGCACCAATCGTACCGTATTCCCATTCACGTTGATATTGATATCTGGAATGGGCGAGGGAAAGACAATGGCATAAGTCGTTGCCAATTGATCATCGTCTGCAGAGTTGAGATCATTGACTCGGGCATAGTAAGCCACACTAGCCGTATAGTAACTTCCTTCTTTACTCGGCTCTTCAGGTGCCAATCCACGAATATCCCCAAAACTTGTCACTGTTTTTGCAGACGGTGCACGATCGCGCGTTGCACCGGACTGACCGATGAAAATGCTTTTAGCACCTCCCATTTCTTGATTCCAAATGGTGTCTCCCAAAGTAGAGACATCCAACCCACTCACATCTCCTGTGAAGCTACTAAAATAACTCCCTGGGAGTTGATCGCTATCATAAGAAGGACTCACATCACTGATGATTAAAAAATTGGGTTTCGCACAGCGTGGGTACGTGACGTAGGGATCATCCCAACTGGCCAATGGCAATCCCAGATTTTTATCATCCCCATTCGCTCCCCCATAAGTAAATTCACTGGTGGCAGAGCCTTTGCCTGAAAAATAACGCACCCCTTCATAGAGCATCTCCCCTATGGGATTCCCCCATGAACGACATTCGCCTTCATTGAAGGCGCGATCAAAAATAAATCCACACGAGGATTGATGCGTATAACTGCCACCAAAGTTGGGGATCTTTAAGCGATCGATGGTTTTGATAATGCCCACAGTCGTGGTAAACTGCCCGGTAGACGCATCAATTTCATCATTAATGGAGCTCACCTTTTTTCTGAGCACTCCTCCAGATAGATTTTTGTTAAAAGAGCCGGTGAGTAAACCAAAGTACATGCTGTTCGATTCACCAAATTCCTGCAGCAACCCAATGGGTTTATACACACTGCCATACAATTTGCAATTGCCTTCTAGCCCCACTCCACTGTCACAGACTTTCACACGCACAAAATAATCAGTCGGGGAGACCACCGGACCACTTCCCCCATGAATTACACGATTATTCGCTACTGGTCGTTCGATACTCAACCATTCCCAAACGCGATAGGGCTGGTTGAGTAGCACCCGCAATCGCGGCTCTCCACTCCCCCCAGAGAGTAATGTCGTATTGGCGAATAAATGACGATTGGACCCTGTGGGCACACTCAAGGGAGTATAGTCTGCAATATCATATCCATCGACAGCCACACTGGTGTATTCTTTCCCAAAACTATGCGCATCTTGGGGAATATAGGTGCGCTCTAGCACCGTGGAGCTGGTGGTATCGACATGGCGCGTACCTCCGTATAAGACTTTGCGTAGTGCATCCATACGAGCCGTTGTGAGGTAATTGAGAAAATCTCCGCTCCATTGACCTGAGCATGTCTTATTTGTGGTGGTGCTGGCAGGTTCAAACTGCCCGGCTGTACCATTGTAGGTGTAACACTTATAGGAATCGAAATAGCCATAATAATCAATACTCGGGGTATAATGAGTTTCGACTTGACCATCACCATTTAAATCTGAAGCATCGTTATAAGCTTCATAATAGAGCTTGTGATCTTTGCTCATAACAATGAGGGTCAATGGGGACACGGAATCAGTCACAAACAAAGGCGTTTGGCTCAAAGCGATTGAGCCCGCCATAATGAGGCCACTGGGCAAGGCACTCAAGAGTGCCACACCAATACACTTTAGCCAATTTTGCACAAAAAACCCCTATGAATCGTAAAAACACGCTTCCTTCTGTCTTATCGATCATTTAGAATAAAACTAGAGGCGTTGGTTCACCACTAGAGCCATTTTGTTCAAAAAATACACATAAGGAGGATGAGCATGAGAAAACTGTTCAAGAGCATATTGATCACGGTGGGCATAATCGGGTTTGCTGCCGCCCAGGCATTTACCCCCAAACAAGTGGAACAAATTCAACAAATTACCAAAGACTATCTGATTCAAAACCCAGAAGTCCTGGTAGAAGCCTCCAAAACTTATCAAGGCCGTCAAATTCAAAAGAAAATTGCCGAAATTGGAAATGATTTATTCACCAATCCCAACTCCCCCACAGGTGGCAACAAATTGGGTAAGCGGGTCTTTGTGGAATTTTTTGATTACAACTGTCCTCATTGTCAGAAAATGCATGGCACGGTGCAAACCTTAATGCAACAAAACCCAGAAGTGCGATTCGTTTTCAAAGAGTTACCTATTTTTGGTGAGCAATCGGTCAAATTGGCTGAAATGGCACTAGCAGCCAATGTGCAGGGGAAATATTTACCTTTTCATGAAGCGATGATGGCCAGCAATCAGCGTTTGAATGAAACGACGGGATTGACAATTGCCAAGAAAGTCGGTTTAGACATGAATCGATTGAAAAAAGACATGGATGATCCCAAAATCCAAAAAGAATTAAAAGAGAACCAAAAACTGGCTCAAGCGTTGGGATTACAGGGCACCCCGGCTTATGTCGTCTCTCAGTATCCTCTAAAAGATCCGAAGCATTTTTATGTGGTTCCCGGACGCAGTGACACGCAGCATTTGCAACAGCTCATTGATGCCACTGAGAAACCCTAATTATGCCTGCAAAAAGCCTAGATGAAATTGTTGCTTTATGTAAACGCCGGGGATTTTTATTCCCGGCCGCGGATTTATATGGCGGCTTACAGGGTGTCTATGATTATGGTCCTTTGGGAATTGAATTAAAAAATCATTTAAAGGCGGCATGGTGGAAGGCCAATGTCTACGCTCGAGACGATATATTGGGCCTAGATGCCTCGTTGTTATCGCATCCATTGGTGTTTCAGCATTCTGGGCACACAGAGACCTTTGCTGATTTACTGGTGGATTGTCGGGAATGTAAAAAGCGTTGGAGAGTGGATCACTTGGTGGATAATCGTTGTGAGGCTTGTGGATCTGATTCTCTCACCGAGGCGCGACCTTTCAACATGATGTTTCGCACACAAATGGGTCCGGTGCCCGATGAAGATTCCATCGCGTACTTGCGTCCAGAAACCGCTCAAGGCATTTTCACCAACTTCAAGCATGTGCTCGATAGCAGTCACATGAAATTGCCTTTTGGTATTGCACAAACGGGTAAAGCGTTTCGCAATGAAATCACGCCTCGTCATTTTATTTTTCGTGTGCGTGAATTTGAGCAAATGGAAATTGAATTTTTTGTGCATCCGGATGAAGATGCGCACTGGCATCAGGTGTGGATTCAGACGCGCTTACAATGGTGGTTAGAACAAGGCCTCGCCCGAGAGCGTTTACAGTTACAAGAACAAACGCCGGAGGAGTTGGCGCATTATGCCAAACGTACCGTTGATATTTTATATGCATTCCCTCATGGTTTTGAGGAATTAGAAGGGGTAGCCAATCGCACTGACTATGATTTAGGATCGCATACTAAAAATCAATCAGACTTAAATATCCAAGCAAAAGTTTCCAGCAATACCAACAGCACTGAAAAATTAGCGATGTGGGATGAGACTGCACAACGTTGGTTTGTCCCTTATGTGATTGAGCCTTCTGCAGGGGTTGAACGTGGTATCTTAGCCATCCTCACTGAGGCTTTTGAAAATGAAACACTCCCCGATGGCAAATCACGCATTGTATTGCATCTCAAACCGCACTTGGCCCCCATCAAGGCAGCCATCGTACCACTAGCCAAGAATAATGAGCGCTTGATGCACGTGGCTCGCTCCCTCTATCGTCAGCTACAAACGCTAGGGATAGGCTGCATCGCCTTCGAAGGCACTGGTAATGTGGGAAAAAGCTATCGGCGTCACGATGAAATCGGCACGCCTTGGTGTTTCACGGTAGATTTTGACACCTTAGGAGAAGAAAATCCGGAATTAAAAAACACCGTCACCATCCGAGAACGAGATAGCATGCAACAATCGCGCATGCCCATTGAGGAAATACCACACTTTTTAGCGCAGAAGTGTCGTTAACCTTGTCACCCCTGGAACACCCTGTCACTCCCGCGAACACCCTGTCACTCCCGCGAACACCCTGTCACTCCCGCGAACACCCTGTCACCCCCGTGAAAGCGGGGGTCTAACTCCCCCCGTTCGCAGAGCTGACTCTCACACAATTCATATCCACCACATACCCCGCTGAAGAAAACGTCAGCAACGCTCCACAAAACAACAGGATACCAAGGGCATAACTTGGCATATTGACTCCAATCCAGAGGAAGTATTGAGGTAGAAAAATACTACAGAGCAATGCACCAAGACCTAGAACACCACCAGTCAACATAGCAGGTTTAAAAAAACGAGGCTGGACCATAACCTCAAAACCTTCATCACAAGATGAAGAATTAGTGAATTCTGTACCAACATCAGAAACTTGGCCAATACATATGGTGGTGGTGAAATCATTAAAATCAAAAAAATCATCACTGAAAGTACTGCTATCTAACGCCGCGATGGGAGAACAAGGTACAGAAAACGGATCTTCAGCCTGTCCCGGATTTTCGTATTGCACAGTGGTGTGAAAAACCAAACAAGCATTATGTAGGGCTCTTGCAAGCTGCCCCACAAATGAACAGGTGTTTTCTTGCGAAGTGAATTGAAAAGTGGGAGTTTCTCTTTCTAGGAAGTAAAAAGGGTTATTCAAACAAAATGGATGATATTTATTGTCAGCATTATTGAATTCTGATACCAAAAAAACCCCCTCTCCCATAATTTCGTCAATAAATCGATTGGTGGCATAAATAGGAATATTAGATAACCCCCTCTCCATCTGAGTACCTTGATTTCTGCTAATTGCATGAAGCATAACATCAGAACCCAATACCCGCCTCGCAGCATTCTCATACATATCTTTTAACGAATGCAATTTAAATGTCACCATTTTTTTGATTTCTGCTGTTTCCAGCTTCTTGTTATTGGTTAAACAATCAGACAGCAAATCAGAAAAATCACTATAAAATTTTTGTGCATCGTTGGAATGAAACACTGTATCTTCTAAATGCACATCGAACACCGGCATCACAAATTCCTGCTGATCTGTGCTATACAATCGTTTATTTTTATCGACAATCACACATTTCACTTGAATAAGATTCGGCTGTGGGATGAGTGTATTCAGCTCGGAAACCCCAAGTTTCAAATGCTTCTTTACAATCGGCAATAAGCCACGAGCATTTTTATTTTGTTCATGGATTGCCTTAAATTCTTCTTTGATGTCCTCCAACGAAAATAACAAAGACAGCGAAAATTTTCTTTCAAGGGTGGGAAGACCATGCACGACCGCGCTCATTGCAACACTATAATCAAAGATGACACATCCTAACACCTTACTCGGGAAATATCAACGCACTTTTAAGCATGGACTATTTAACGTAGAATGGAGATTACTTAGACATAGCGGAGCACACCATGACTGAAGCCTTAATTGCCGAAATTCAGAGCCAAATTCAAGACCATCCCATTCTGTTGTACATGAAGGGCTCAGCAGAATTCCCCATGTGCGGATTTTCCGCCACTGCCGCCCAGTGCCTTAAGGCTTGCGGCAAGCCTTTTCATAGCATCAATATACTAGAGCGGCAGGATATTCGTACCACGCTGCCCACACTGCACCACTGGCCCACTTTTCCGCAGCTGTATGTGAATGGTGAACTCATCGGAGGTGCAGACATCATCCGTGAAATGTACGAGAGTGGAGAATTACAAACCCTACTCGATGAGGTCAATGTCTAGCACACATGGCCTTTGCGGTGAATATTCACTATAATTACCGCAAATATTGCGGCAATTAGCATGTAGATTTATAAACATCCAGAAGAGACACATGTCAATACGCTCACACAAGCGATTGTCAAGTCTTCGGCCATTGAAGGGGAACTATTGAACCTTGAGAAGGTACACTCTTCCCTTTCTCGCCGTTTAGATCTCGACAGAGCAGGGTTGATTCCCTCCAGCAGACAGTTGATGGCTCATCGATACATGCTTAATGCCACACAACATTGTTCAACACCACTTACCAAAGCACATTCATGCCATTCGAAGGTTTCATGAATACTTCCAAGTATGCCAAACTCGCCAAGTGCTCAACAGATACAGCACTGCGTGATATTCAAGACTTAACCTCTCGCGGCATTCTGATTCAAAATACCGCAAAAGGACGCAGCACCAGCTATCGACTATGCAGAGAAACGAACCATTAAACGGATTGATAACTACTAGCAGACGCTGATGCTTGATACACCCCATACGCCACAGCCATGAACAATAACAAAAACGCTGCACTCACAATACCTGCAGTTCCAGCAGGAGGGACACTCGGAATCCAAGATCCCAATTCTTTGAGCGTGAGCATAGTGGCAAAGGCTACAGCTGCAACAGCCACTGAAAGGAGCCCAGCAACACAAAAAGGAGTGGATTTGAAAAAAGAAGATTTTGAAATGTCTTGTTGGTCACCCTGTATTTCTGGTGTCCCTACTTCCTGTCTTTCTGATATTCTTAAGTCGCTTAAGTCGCTCTCTGGTATCACCATTGGTTTATTACCACAGTGTGAGCGAAGAGTTTCAAAGGGCGTCGTCGTCGTCGTAGCACCCTTAACAGTTTTACATTTATAAATCTCAAATAACCCTGACACAATGACATTAAAGAAGCCCTTCCATCCTAATAGTGCATCACTCTCAAGAGCATCCACATTATCCATTCCTAATATCTCAGGAAATATGTTGCTAAATTCAACTCCTAAATTATCCACTGTTGCGTGCGTTGTATGAAAAACGACCTCATTTGGATGTCGAGAAACCAAAAGCAATTTAGTTCGAATACATTCAAACACTGTTCTCTCACAGTATTCTCCTTGGCCATTCAGTAAATTCTGTATCTCATTGTCTATTGGCAATGCAACCACAATACCTTTTTTCTGATCCAAACCAAAATACCAATAGGTCTTTTCCTGATGCCTTCTCTCTTCGACTTTTTTGAACTCTGCAGTACCCGACATCTTCTCACCTTTTTCCAAATATTCAGACTAAATTCTACCACACTCCCCTCTATCGAGTCAAAGATTTTGCATAAAAATTACCCGCCCTCCACTTCTCCTCCCCCAACTCACTGCGATAATAAACGTTATCTGGCCACAGCCAGCCTGTTCTACTCACCTCAATGCGTCCCTTTTTGCTGTACAAACAAGCCCCTGCATGCACATGATGGAATATCGGCCCTCTGGGCGCTCTGGAATAACGATAGCGATGGCTACACTGCCTTGCTGGCCATGATAAGGACTGAGGCAAGCCGCTGATTTGAGCCCATCGGCGCGCGAGTAAAACATCGAACTGAAACTGATTCCGATCCCAACGACGCACCTCTCGCAGATAAAAAGGCCTCCATGCCCCCAATCCCATGCAGCAAATCAGTGACAAAATGAGGACGTATAGCATCAGTTCGAGCAGGTTACTCCCTCTCTTCACTGCAAATGTTGCCAAATACGTTGCCAATCGAGGTAAGCCTCCCGCTTATCCATAGGGTTTCTCAATAAATATGCCGGATGATAGGTGACATATAAAGGCAATCCAGATGCCGGGTGCTCATGAGCAACCCCCCGCAATCCCTTCAATGGCGTATTCACTCCCAGCAGACTATGCCCCGCCACACGACCTAAGGCCACCAAGCAAGTGGGCTGGATATACTCAATCTGTGCTGCTAGAAAGTGTGCACAAGCAGAGACTTCCTCTGGAAGGGGATCGCGATTATTGGGCGGACGACATTTTACCGTATTGGCAATGTACACCTCTTCTCTAGACCATCCCATCGCCTGTAAGATTTGATTGAGCAAAGCGCCGGCACGCCCCACAAAGGGTTGGCCTTTTTGATCTTCATGGTAACCCGGGCCCTCCCCGATTAACATCAATCGCGCCTTTAGTGAACCCACACCAAATAC
>CAYGKN010000028.1:13485-16142 GCA_964350565.1 uncultured Gammaproteobacteria bacterium | reverse complement strand
AAATCTTCTAAAACCCCCTTAAATCGCCTCTTTTTTTAAGGAGCGGGAATCACTGTCCATGGGATAAATGCTTTGACATCCTCTAGCAGAGTAACCTATACGCCTTACTGTCACCTCACCAAATAATGTCATCAAGTTGCGAGAGCAATCAGAACGACGATGCGTTCTTTTGATCTGATCATCGCCTGTAACCCCCTCTAATCGTATTTCATTCTGTGTTCGTAAATCCAGATGACCTTGTAATAGCCACCTCAGAACCTCAGTGCCTTCTTTCTGGATTAGGCGCTCCAACTCACCATGTTCCAATTGTTGCATGGGTTTTGATGATAGCTGCTGCATTAGCCTTTGAAATTTTCCAATCGCCGGTTCAAAAACAGATAGAGCTTCAATTGAAGAGTAAATAGTGCTAGTCTCGTTCATGGGTCCTCCTAAATATGGTACTTATGATTTGGTTAAACTCATAAATACCATGGGACCCACCAGATTCCAAGAGGCAATTTTTCTAACTATATGATTTTTAGAGCGCTCGCTGTCGTTCTAGAGGATCTCCACCCAACTCAATTCACTACTGGACAAGGCGATATGCTCGTGCGGTACATGAGCGAGCAACCAGCTTACATCCATAGAAAAGATCCTACATGCGCATGAATGACGAGAGAACACTCCCTTGTTTTGTCCACCCCTCCCCCTTAAAATGAAATCATCTTCATGGGATTGGATGCATGCGCTGGCCTTCTATCATTGCTCTCACGGTGTTACTCACCCTCAATGGTTGCTTCTTCACCAAGCGCCAAGGCGATATTCTCTATGAGCAAACTCAACCGGCTCATCCTCATGCCTGGCTAGAGTCGTCGCTACCAGAGACGCCTGAAGCTTACCTGCGCTTAGCGGATCAAAGTGGTGGAGATTTACGAGTCCACTACCAGCTGTTGGCCGCACAAAGTGCCATGCAAAGAAACCAATTGGGCCTGGCAACGGCGCTGTTACAAGACATCCCCACCCGAGATCTCCCCCCTGACTTCATCGTGCGACATCAATTGCTGCGATCGCAACTGGCATTATTAAAAAATCACAGTGCCAATGCAGAGTCGGCGTTAAACCAACAAGAACGCGGCGTACACTTACCCAGCACCAATGCACAAAGCGCTCATCAATGGCAATTGGCCAGCGCTCAAGAGCGTCAACATCATTATTTGAGTGCATTTAAAACTCGTTGGGCACTGAGCAATACCCTCACCAGTCAGCATGCCATTCGTGAAAATCAAAAACTATTTTGGTCTGATTTACTCAAACTCTCTCCCAAAGACTATCTCTCTCTCTCAGAAACCACTGCCGATGCTGGTGACAATACGCTCGAAGGTTGGTTATCATTGGCACAAATTGCCAAAACCCCACCGAGTCATGAGCGTCAACAATCCCTGGCACGTTGGCGGGAAGACTATCCCGACCATCCGGCACAGCAATGGTTTCCTCAATGGTTCCACTGGCCCAAGCAAGCCAGTGCAACAACGCATGAAGTGGCTTTATTACTCCCCCTAACCGGCCCCTTAGGTCGAGCAGGCACAGCCATTCGCGATGGGTTTTCAGATGCCAAACAACACTCGGAATCTACTCCTTCCACCCTATTGATATTCGACACGCACAAGCTTGGGGCTTCTAAGGCACTACAGCTTGCTAAAAATGCTCAAGCCTCTCTCATCATTGGCCCCTTGGAAAAATCCTCTGTTGCCACGATTGCCGACCAAGCCAGTATTGAAACCCCCATCTTGGCTCTCAATGAGACGCGTTTACCCAAGAATGTGCCTTATCTATATGAATTTGGATTATTTCCTTCTGATGAATTAGAACAAATCGCCAAACGCATATGGGAAGACAATCACAGCAAAGTCTTTGTCATTGCACCCGATACTTCTTGGGGACATGAACAATCCACCCTATTTTCTCGACAATTTAAACATATCGGTGGAGTGACCCCACTGCATTGGTTCTATGACAAACACTCTCCTCTGGATAAACAATTGCAAGGAGTGCTGAGTATTGATAAAGCAAAAACCCGCGCCAAAGCCTTATCTGCAAATTTGCACCAACCTGTGGGGGTCGCCATTGCGCATCATTATGATGCAGATGCTATTTTGTTGCTTGCTCCTCCTGAGCGTGCCAGGCAAATTCGTCCATTGCTGCAGTACTACGACTTGAGTCGACTGCCCACCTATAGCACTGCTATTATTTATGGCGGACGTGCTAACCCTCACCTAGATCATGATCTCGACGGTATCGTATTTTGTGATCTGCCTTTTATTTTGCACCCCACCCATCATCACACTCCTCCCCCAAACAGTAGCCCAAAACGCCTGTATGCACTGGGACTAGATGCCTACACCTTAAGCAAATCACTCTCTCGACTCACCAACATACAAGCCTTTAGCATTGAAGGCGCTAGTGGCACCCTGACCATTGACCACAATGGGCATGTCCATCGTACCCTACCCTTTGCCAAAATGGTGAAAGGGTATGCAGTAAGTGAGTGATGATGTCGTCTCCACGCCCCTTTTCATCCCCGCGAATGACCTTGTCATCCCCGCGAATGACCTTGTCATCCCCGCGAAAGCGGGGATCTTTTCTAAACAGCCAAGATCCCCGCTTTCGCGGGGATGACA
>CAYGKN010000028.1:0-13385 GCA_964350565.1 uncultured Gammaproteobacteria bacterium | reverse complement strand
AGGAGCGCGGGGATGACAAGGAGCGCGGGGATGACAAGGAGCGCGGGGATGACAAGGAGCGCGGGGATGACAACTCTTGCAAACTCGGCCAAGCCTTTGAAACCCGAGCCATTGCTTATTTACTAAAGCGGAGATGCCTGCTGCTCAAACAAAATTATTATTCTGCTTTTGGTGAAATTGACATCATCATGCAAGAGAAGACCTCATTACTCAAACGTTTTTTTATGCGCTTACCCACCCTGTTGTTTATTGAAGTGCGTCATCGCAAACAAACTTCTTTTGGTGGGGCAATTGGGAGTGTAGATTGGCACAAACAACAACGCCTAGAAAAAACAGCTGAATGCTTTCTGCAGCAACATCCACAACTGAGAGAAGGGCCTTGTCGATTTGATCTCATCGCTTTTGAAGGGGAGCGCATAGAGTGGATACGTGGAATTTTTTAAGCCTTGAAACTATTCATACATTAAGTCATCGAGCGTCACCACACCCCCATCGGTGGACCCATCGAGAATTTCTAACAGGACATCGAGCAAACACATCATACGCAAGCTCTCTGGGGTCACATCATCGAAGCTCACTTCCACACCCGTGATGCCATTCTCCACCTCATCGAATTTAGCACCCAATTTATAGCCAAAACACAAAGATGCCACTTGTTCTGCCCGGCGCGTCATAGGCGGCAGTAACCCTTTGGTATCAAATACTTCATTATAGGAAATGGCTTTGCCATTGAGCGTGAAGTGGGCATGTTTACGCTTAGACAATAAAGCCAATTGCTTAGGGATATCCATCATTTCAACACCTCCACCAGGGTTTTGCAACTTTATACTTGCCTGCTAAGAATAATCTCAACCAACGCCAAAACACAGGCATGCTCAAGCCAAAGCGCTCCATCAGCACGAAAAACACCATCGCTGAAAAGGCTAAATAAAAGGTCCAACGTCGAATATGTAATAAAAACAATAGCAATGGAAATACTGCCCTGGCATCGAAAATAAAAAATCTCGCAAATCTTGCGCTGTCTCGCCAATGAAAATCACTTCTTGCCATCTGTATCACCCACACTCTGTTCACATACTAAGAATTTTTTTCCGTTTCAGCAACCACCTCTGGTTTAGAGAACCAATTTTTTGCACGCTCTAAGACCACATCTTCACCTCCATCTTTCTCAGAAGACTCGATTTGAATGTCTGGCTGAATCCCCCTTCCATGAATCGAGCGACCACTGGGCGTATAATAACGTGCCGTTGTCATTTTAATGCCTCCCGTCTCACCCAAGGAGACAATGGTTTGTACCGTTCCTTTTCCAAAGCTTCGTGTCCCCATCACCACCGCCCGATGGTTATCTTGCAAAGCCCCCGCAACGATCTCAGCGGCTGAGGCAGAATTTTGATTCATCAGTACCACAATAGGCAAACCGGATAGGATATCGCCAGATGTGGCGACTATTTGCTGATTCATCTCTGGCACTCGGCTCTTGGTTTCGACAATCTCTTCTTCCTCTCCTTTGCCATCATTGTGAATCAGCGCATCACTCACGCCAACTGCCGCATCCAGTACACCTCCAGGATTATCTCTTAAATCCAAAATGAGTCCCTTGATGTGCGATTGCTGAGCATTCAATGTTTTCAATAGACGAATAAAATCTTCCGTTGTGGGTTCTTGAAATTGCCTGATTTGTACGTAGACAATGTCTCCATCTAATAGGCGTCCCACCACCGTTTTAAAAATGATGCGTTCGCGAGGGATTGCAAAACGCAGTTGCTCCCCTCCTCTAGAAACCACCATTTCTACAGCCTCTCCTATCGGGCCGCGCAATCGACGAATCACTGAAGGCAATGTTTCTCCGTTCGTCGTATCACCGTTGATTTCAATAATCTTATCACCCGCATTCACGCCCACCCGCGCTGCAGGAGAGTCGTCCAATGGAGAAACCACGACAATATCCTCATCCTTATGGGAAATTTCCAAACCAATGCCTCCATAATGTCCTTTGGTTTGGTTATCTAAATCCCCAAACAATTCCGCATCTAAGTACATGCTGTGCGGATCTAATCCCGATAGCATCCCTCGAATGGCATTGTCCAATAACTCTTTGTCTGAGACGGGATCCACATAATAATGACGGATATAAGACATCACGGTGGCAAAACGCTCGTAATCCTCCGCTGTGGCTTGCTTCAATGGGGGTTGACTGGCCCAAACGGAGGCCATCCCCCAAAACGCCAGCAAAGCGGGCCATACTTTCATGGTTTGTCCTTTCTTTACTTTATAGTGTAGTGATATAATGAAGCATTGGGAGTCTTAAAAGGGGATATCGTGAAAAAACGCATCAAAATAGCGATCACTGGAGCAGCGGGGCAAATTTCATACTCATTATTGTTTCGCTTGGCCAGTGGACAAACCTTCCCCAATATAGACTTAGACATCCGACTCTTAGAAATTCCAGAAGCCATGGGTGCCCTAGAAGGCGTGGTCATGGAGTTGGAAGATTGTGCATTTCCTGCCGTAAAAAGCATTATCGCCACCAATGATCCCAAAGTAGCCTTTGATGGCATCGACTGGGCCTTGCTTATTGGCTCTGCACCCCGCAAAAAAGGCATGGAGCGCAAAGATTTGCTTCAAATCAATGGCAACATTTTCAAAGCACAAGGCGAGGCACTCAATACCGTGGCTGGCCCTGATGTGCAAGTCTTAGTGGTCGGAAATCCTTGCAACACCAATGCACTCATTGCCATGAATCATGCTAAAGACATTCCCAACCGCCGTTTTTTTGCAATGACCGCACTCGATGAAAAGCGTGCCATTGGCCAGCTAGCCAAAAAAGCCGGCGTGCCTGTAGAGGCCATCACCAACATGGCGATTTTTGGCAACCATTCCGCCACGCAATTCCCTGATTTTTACCATACTTTGATTCAGAACCGTCCCGCACTTGAATCCATCCCTGAAACCTGGCTCCAAGAGCATTTTCTGACCACCATTCAACAACGTGGTGCTGCCATTATTCAAGCCAGAGGGGCTTCTTCTGCAGCCTCTGCAGCCAATGCCGCGCTCTCCACTGTCGTTTCACTCACTCAACCTCAGAGTACGTGCTTCTCCGTGGCGCTATGCAGCCAGGGTGAGTATCGCATCACACCCGGTCTTATTTTTTCTTATCCTTGCCAACTTCACTCCTCTGGAAAATTACAAATCCTCGAAGGCTGGGAACACTCCCCAGCAGCTCAACAATTGATGGACAACACCCATCAAGAACTGCTGGATGAATGGAATACCGTGAAAGCGTTGGGGTTGGTGTAGGAGCCACCCCGCTTGTCATTCCCGCGAGCTTTGTCATTCCCGCGAGCTTTGTCATTCCCGCGAGCTTTGTCATTCCCGCGAAAGCGGGAATCTCCGTGAGTAGAGAAGATCCCCGGTTCCGTGGGGATGACAGGTGTGTCATTTGACACTCCCTACCCATCGCCTAGAATAAGTAGGTGTACTATAGGACATTACCATGGATAATCATTCACTTTTGCAGCTGCTCTCCAAAACCCGGGTATTTGCGCAAGTAGAGTCTCAATCTCTAGAAAAACTCATCGCTGCAGGTAAGATCATTCATGCCCCCAGTGGAACCATTTTCCTGGAAGAGGGCAAGCTGAATTTAACTCTACATATTGTCCTCAAAGGGAAGGTGCGAGTTTATTTGCCTCAGCGCTCTGGCAATAAAATTCGCATTAAAGATGTTGACATTGCTAAACTGGGGCCTGGAAGTTGTTTTGGGGAGTACTCTGTGATGGATATGGAGCCCACCGTGGCTCGAGTCATGGCTGTGGAAGAAACCTCTCTGTTAATCATTGAAAAAGAAACCTTGGAAAAACTCATTCGAGAAAATTCGATCTTCGGATCAACATTCTACCAAAACTTACTCAAGCAGGTGATTGGTTATGCGCGTCGACAAATTCAAGTGACCGATGTATACCTGCCCTGGGAAGATAATTTTTGCTCTTAAATAGGAAAACTTATGAGAACACATCGAAGCTTACTGGGCATTGTCCTCTTACTACTGGTGATGGCATTCTCCATGCCAGCAATCATTGGGCATACTTTTGGACAAAAATTAATGCGAAAAAGTATTCCCTTAGGTGAAAATAACCATTTGATCATCAGCAGTTACCATCTAGGATGGTTCCATGGAGAGCTCAAAGCCAAATTGCGCATTGACGCGCCTTATATCAAAACGCTTTATTGGTCCCTCTTATCTCTACCACACTCTCAAAAACAAACTCCTTTAGAAATCCCTATCCATAGTGATATCAGTTTCGGTCCCATTATTCTGGATAAACAGGGGCATTTGCATTTAGCTTTGGCCTACATCCACAGTGAAATCAAAAACCACGATTTGCCTGCACTGGCGACTGCCTTGGGTCACACCCAGGCCTGGTTAAGTGCCAGGAGTTGGTGGCAACTATATGGAGGTTTTGACACACATCTCTACCTGCCCGCATTGGATTGGAACAACGGCCAAAAACATTTCAAAATTGCCAGCATCAAAGGCATTTATCGCGGGAATTTTGGTAAAACGCATGAATCCTGGCGTTTTGTGCTGCCCAAAGCCTCCATTGAAAATGGCCCCATAAAAGCCATCATCAACCATGTGGATTGGCACAGTCGTTATGCGCATGGCAGTATTCGTGATGAACGGAAGGGCAACGTACACGTCAACGATATTCGGGTGCTCACTGGGAAGAATGTAAAATTACTGCTAGAAAACTTAAATGCTCAAGATCAAACCTATCGCAATGACAAGCATACGGAATTCCATCTCCATCGACGCATTGAAAAAATTCAAGCACATCAGATGCCCATTGGCCCTGTAACAGTCACTGCACATGTGGTCCTTGATACGCCTGCTTGGGATCAATTCCTCAATACCATCACCAATCCTCAATCTGAAAATCAGTTGTCAGTCGGTCCCTTGCAGAAATTACTAGAAGCTGGCTCTCTCATTCAACTCAAAGAAATGAGTATCCAAACTCCGTTTGGCCCCATTGCTCTGATGGCACACTGGAATATTCCCACTCACCATTGGAATGCACAACGTGCCAAAGGCCACGTGGCCATGCCTCAAAAAGTACTTGAAAGTCTAATGCTTCTCTCACCCATGCTTGGCCATGGAAACGCTCCCATTGCCCCTGCGACTCAAATTCAACAGTGGGTGCAAGACAAATGGTTGCACGCCGATCAAGGACGCTTAAGTTTTGACTGGCGTTTTGAGGACAATGCCTGGTTTGTGAATAACAAGCCATTTAGTTTTCAGGAAGCCGCAGAAATCCCTACGGTTCCAGAATTTAAACCACGCGCTCCGAATGCCATTCCACAATGAACGCCCTGGACTTGCCACCTCGAGCACAACATCAGCTCGCAAAAATTCGGCGTAATGCCTGGCGCCTACTTAAAAACCTATTAGAAGATGCCCAAAACTCTTCTTTGGTCTACATCGAAGCCATGCCAGAATTTGATAACACTTCTGGGGAAATCGCTGTTAAATTTCCCTTGATTATCGCCGCCGCCTTACACGATATTTATTTGCCGTTATTTCTTTATCCCAGTGGAGACATCAAAGATTACCAAAGGCGCTATCATCAAGCCTATGCACTGGCCATGCTACACTACCCTCAACATCTTTCTGCCAATCCATTGCACTTTGAAGAAGGAATCGTGCTTCAATCTCAATGCCTCACTCCACTGGAACAGTTACTGGAGCTAACGATTCACGAACTTAGAGAACCCACTGTGCTGAATTTACGTCGAGAACGCAGTTTAAAGATGCCATACGATCCCTCAAACGCTGCAGATGAGATTCAACAAACCCAATGGGAAAAATTGATGTACTGGCGTCGACAACACATGCAACAACCCGCCTTCATGGCCTTGGCCTACAATGATAATCCTAAAAATCCCTACTCTCGACAAGCATTGAGTCTGATTAAGCGGATGCAGCAGAGCTTGCTTCACCAGCGCTTAGGGTGCTAAGGGGGCAATGTTTTCTTCTGCAATCTGCAGCGGATGATTTTTTCCACCACGCAACGCGCCAGCCATGCTTTTACAAGCCGCATCAAATCCGGCCCATATGGCTCTTGCCCCATCCGCCGGTTTAGTCGGTTGCAATGGAAACTTCAGCGTGTAGTATACTGCATACAAAGCCAAAGCGCTTACCGCAAGCACTAGACATACAGGCCAGAAGACACTCACCACTTTCAAAGCAATATCTGTCACTCCATAAGAAACCTTACAAGCGCTTCCTTTGGACATGGCGCTATGCGCACCTAGATATTCAGAATGATAGCCAATGTGGCCGCCATCTTTGCCTCCTAAGCTCCCATTGTCGGCATGACTCAATTCAGCAGATAAGCCCGACTCTTGATACTCTTTACTATATTTTTTTAATTCAGAAACATATTCGGTATTGTTTAATATATCCGCAACGGGGTTTTCCTTGAAAATATTACCATGCGTGTCTAGAAACTTATCCCATACATGCACCCATTCATCCACAAATGCGGCTCGATCAATATCACTTTTACAGCCAAAGACAGCATCTATTATTTGCTTCGCCTCACCTGGACTTACTCTCTTTCCCTGTGTGTGCATTGCAAGCACCACCAACAAGGCTTGCAACTGTCCATTGTATTTCGTTGTGTTGTAATCTCCACTGTCATAAAGACGAAAGCATTCACGGAAAATATACTGTTCTGGAGTTAGATCACCTTGAAGCTTCCCTTTTATTTTTTTATACTCTGCCCCAAAACGCAAATCGAAGAAACAACATTTCTCTTTGTCTTCCAAGGAGACATTGGCTAACCCTGCTTCTGCATTAATAAGACGTTGCAGGTCAGATTTTTCCTCCTCATACAGGTCAGATTCTTCATCCTCAGACAGGTCAGATTTTTCCTCCTCATACAGGTCAGATTCTTCATCCTCAGACAGTTCAGATTTTTTCTCCTCAAACAAGCCCAACTGAGCTGCCAATTCCACAAATGCTCTTTTGTTCGAAGCACGCTGCCAAGCGGTTTCTACAGAATTAAAATTATTCACACCCAAACAAAAATAAATGGATCTTTCAGCAATGGGTTTACCTAGATTCTGTTTAAAATATGCCAGACGTTCTAGTTCGAAAACATCCTTGGAATATCCACCGCCATCCACAAAGGACAGCATTCCCTGAATGGGGGAGACCAAACGCACCATGAGAAACGAGGAATTCTTGCTCTCGGCGCTGCTTCTGCCCTCGGCAATTTTTTTCGACAATTCTTCGACATTCTCAACAGTATTTTTATAAACCTGAACATGGTTTTCTTTGATTTTACACTGATCATACTGAACTACAGAGCCTACTCGATAATAGGTTTTTTCCTTTCGTTTATTGTTGACTTCCACTCTCCATGCATTTGCCAATCCTTCCATTGGCTTCTTAAAAAAATTTCGACTATGTGCCGTATGAATTCCAATATTGCTTGCCGTTACCTTATTTTCATTAAAACTCTTTGTAATCGTTTGAGGAATTAATTTTAAAATGTTTTGAAAGTTTGTGTACTTCTCATCTTCCTCTTCTTCTCCATTGATTATTTTCTTGAGTATCTCTCGATCTAACTCTTCGGTTACAACTCCAATTTTATTTAGAAAAAATTTCCAATTGTTTTTGCTGTCATCATAGTCATCATACAGCACTCCCTGACAAGCCAGTTTCACTGAATGCCGGTAGCCTTGCACCAAACAATACGCCTTTTCTTTGTCACTTAATTCCTCAGGCCTGTTTTTTAACAATTTATCCAATACAGTTTTAGCTGCTGGTAATTCCAGTGCATTCTTTATAACCCCAAGCCATGCTTTCTGCCTTTCTCTAATATCCTTTTTATCTTTTTGAGTCAGTTTATAATTTCGATGCAAAAATTCTACCTGATGCTGTTGCTTCTCAAACGTAATCCCCTCAAACAGATTTTCCTGTTTCGATAACCCATTGATCGCCAACCGAACCTGCTGATCATAGGAGTACCCTATCTCTATTGTTTTTTGCTCGTTAGCACCTGACACTAGCCTCTCCTGGTTTCCCAGCTTCCAGTATCTCTTACGAACCTTAAAGAAAAATTAACGCATTATAACCATTGATAATTTGGTCCGCCTCCACCTTGGGGAAGGGTCCAGACAATATTGCCGGTGGGATCTTTGATGTCACAAGCTTTGCAATGAATACAATTCTGCGCATTGATCACCAAATGACGCGTTTGCCCTTCTCCCACGACTTCATAGACAGATGCAGGGCAATAATATTGCTCGGGGCTGCCATAGACTTCCCCATTCACAGCCATGGCTTTCTCAGGCTCTAACAATTTCAAGTGAATGGGTTGATTTTCCTCATGATGTACATTCGCCAACGCCAAAGAAGTGAGCCTATCGAATGTCAGTTTTTGATCCGGCTTTGGATAGGAGAGCGCACCACTGACTTCCAGGCTTTGAGTTTGCTCTCGGTCGCGATGGTGGACAAAACTCCAACATCCGCCTTTACATAAAAAGTCTAGGCCAGCATACAGCATCCCCACCACAGTACCGTAGCGAAAAGCTGGTCGGATATTTCGAACCCGATACAATTCTTTACCGATGGACCCATGGCGCACTGAGGCATCATAGCTCATCACCGTTTGCTCTCCTTTTAGCAGAGCCGCCAAATGATGACCTGCCAATAGACCTGAACGTGTAGCATTGTGTACCCCTTTGATTTTTGGCACATTGACCATACCGGCTGCACACCCTACCAATAATCCGCCAGGGAACTCCAACTGGGGCAGTGCCTGCCAGCCTCCCTCATTGATCACTCGGGCACCATATGCCAGTCGTTCTCCGCCCTCGAGCAGACTCGCCATTTGGGGATGACGTTTGAACTGCTGTAGGGTGGAAAAAGGACTCAATGTGGGGTTGCGATAATCCAATCCCACTGCAAATCCCAATGAAACAATATTATCCCTGCAATGATAGACAAAACTTCCCCCATAGGTTTTACCATCCAAGGGCCAACCCGTGCTGTGAAACAAATGCCCTTCGCGATGCCTGTCGGGGTTCACTCTCCACACCTCTTTCACGCCCAATGCATAGGTTTGATGGCCAGTTCTTAATCGATAATGGCGGATGATTTTCTCGCTCAAAAAACCCCTGGCCCCCTCTGCCAACACCGTATAACGCGAAAAACAATTGACCCCAGGTTGATATTGGGGACCCTGTTCACCCTCTCGAGTCACCCCGAATTCTTTGGTTTGTATCCCAATCACACGATTGTCTTCATCGAATAAACAAGCCGCTGCCGGAAATCCAGGATAGACTTCGACACCCAACTTCTCTGCAACCCCCCCCAAGTAACGACACAATTGACTCATCGATAGCATCAATGAGCCATGATTGCGCATCAAAGGTAATAATGGCATCCGCCAGGCCGATTTTTCCGTGAGATAGTAAAACGCCTCACTGGTGACAGGGGTGGCCTGGTGGGCCGCAAACTCTTCTCTCCAGGCTGGCCAAAGCTCATCTAAGGGTTCTGGAATGATGGCGGCGCCAGAGAGAATATGGGCTCCCACCTCTGAGCCTTTCTCAAATAAGGCCACAGAAGCTGCTGGATAAGCCTGTTTGAGAGCAATCGCGGTCGAAAGACCTGACACGCCCCCTCCAACAATGGTAACATCATAAGATAAATCGTTTTCGGTCATGGCACTTCCTGGTGAGGTCTTATGAAAATTAGAACATCTCCACAACTACAATGCAATCCAAGGGGGAATGCTTGAATATCGACACTTATGCACAAAGCGCTAAATCGGAGTTGGCCACTTGCGATAGCCTAGAGCGTTTGTCTCAATGGCATCATCAGCATTTAAGCCGACAGGGGCAACTCACTGGGCTCAAACGGCAAATCGGCACCATTCCTCCAGAGGAGAGAAAAGCTTTTGGGCAAAGCATTAATGCCTTGGCTAATGAGCTCGAATCAGCCTTTTATGCTCAGCAAGAGCGTTTGCGCACCCGTCAACGTCAAGCACAATGGCGAGAAAGTGCTGTAGACATGACCCTACCCTCCCCGGCACTTGTCTCTGGGTTGGGGCATCCTGTGAAAAACATGCTCACGCAAATCATCGATATTTTCAGGCAATGGGGCTTTGAAGTCAGTGAATCTCCTGAAATCGACAGTGATGCATTGTGCTTCCAGGCTCTGAATATCCCACCCGATCATCCTGCCAGAGACATGCAGGATACGTTTTACCTCAACAATGGCCAGGTTTTGCGCCCGCATACCTCTCCGGGCCAAATTTATGCCATGCGTGCGCATGCAGGAAAACCCTTTCGGGCAATCTTGCCTGGGGTGTGCTATCGCCAAGAAGACATCACGCCGCGCTCAGACATTCAATTTCATCAAATCGAAGGCTTGTGGATAGCTGAAGACTTGAGTCTGGCTCATCTCAAAGGACTGCTCACTGCTTTTGCTCAAACCCTATTTGGAGAATCTCAAGCGGTGCGCTTTAGAGGCAGTTATTTCCCATTCACTGAGCCCAGTGTAGAAGTCGATATTCGCTGCACCCTTTGTGATGCTAAGGGTTGTCGCCTGTGCAAACACACGGGCTGGTTAGAGTTGCTGGGAGCCGGCATGGTGCATCCCGAAGTACTAAAAAGCGGGGGCTATGATCCTGAAACCATGCAAGGCTTGGCATTTGGATTAGGGGTTGAACGGGTGGTGTTGTTGCAACATCAAATCGACGACATTCGGCATTTTTGCCAAAACGATATCCATTTTCTCACACAATTCTAGGAGCAGAGATGAAAATTTCCCTTTCATGGTTATCGGAATGGATCACATTCTCAGCTGATTGGTCTGTCATTTCAGACACCCTGACTCAAAGTGGCATTGAGATAGAGCACCAAGAAGACAATGCCTATGGGGGCTATATAGAAATCGCGATTTTAGCGAATATTGCACGCTGTCAATCCATCAGAGGGTTGGCTGTTGAAATGGCGATGCTGGGTTGTGGAATCTACACTCCACCCAAGGGAGAGGCCGTACTCCCTCATACAGCAGGCTATCCATTGGCAGGTTCTTCTCTGCCGCCATGGTGTCAACGTTTCAGCAACCTTTGGGTGGAGAATGTGAAGATTGCTCCTTCTCCTTCTTGGTTACAGGAAAAATTATTGAGTATGGATATTCAGCCCATCAACAATATCGTCGATCTCACTCAATATCTCATGTGGGAATGGGGTCAGCCACTGCATGCCTATGATGCAGAAAAACTCCATGCTCACCCTCTGGGTTGGAGACTCAGTGAAAAAGGGGAGCCCGTCACCCTATTGCATGACACCACGCCCATCACTTTGCCCGAAGGGATCCCTTTGATCACAGCAGGCACACCTGCCGCCATTGCTGGGGTGATTGGATTGGCGAATACGGGTGTGGAAGAAGACACCACCGCAGTCGTCTTTGAGCTCGCAAATTTTGAGGGATCCTTGATTCGACGCCCTCAACAGCGCCTGAAGTGCCATACTCAAGCCGGATGGCGTTTTTCCAGAGGCGTTCCTGCCAGTCAAATCCCACATGTCGTTCAACGATTACTGGATTTACTGCCCCAGGTATGCCCCCAAGCCACCATTCGTGGTTATGAGGACTGCCACCCTCATCCCCAACCCACACGTGAAATCAGCATTTCTCGCAATACGCTACACCGTGCGCTTCATCTTCCTCTGGGTGATGAAGAGATTTTTTCTCTGCTTTCCCGACTCCAACTGCCGTTATCGCGCACGAATACTTCTGATGACACCCTATTTACGCTCACCGCAGATGATACACGTGCAGATCTGCAAAACCGCTGTGATTTAATTGAAGAAGTGGTGCGATTGCATGGTTATGAACATATTCCATTGCTTCTCCCTCAAGCGAGTTTACAAATCACACACCCCACACGTCATTCCCAACGGCAGGCGCTGAGAGAAGAATGTCAACGCTTGGGCCTTTGTGAGACCAGCAGCTATCATCTCACCGATCCCACGCTCGAAGCTGCTTTATTGGGTGGAACAAAACAGCTTTGGTTATCTGTGGCGAACCCCACTAGCCCTAAACGTTCTGTGATGCGACGTTCCCTGCTTCCACAATTACTCCAACATGCCGAACTGGCATTAAAAACCAAAGACAGCGTGGCGTTTTTTGAAATCGGCCCCGTCTTTGAAGCCACAAAAAATGGCGAAGCTCTTATCACCCCTCACATCGCCTGGATACTGGCAGGAACTTCTTCTCCTTTGCATGCCAAAGCCATTGCCGAGAAATTACTCTCCCGCTTTTTCTCTGAAGACTATGCAATCACTACCACCGCAGATCCGCAAGTGCTGTGGCATCCTTTTTCTTGTGCGCATATCCACTCTAGCAAAGGGTTACTCGGCACCGTAGGTACACTACAAACCGAAGGAGCGCCGCATACCTATGTGGGTGGTTATCTCGACCTCACAGCCTTATCCCTCACGCCTATTATCCATGCCTACCAGCCCTTATCCAAAACACCCAATGTGAATTTGGATCTATCATTGTCTATGCCCAAGACACTACCCTACGAACAACTTCATCGTGCCATTGGAAATTATGAGTTACCTTTTCTCGTAAAGGTTGAACTCATCACCCTCTTTGAGCCTCCAGAGCAAGATGAACTCAATGTGTTGACGCTACGCTTGGTGTTTAATGATCCAATAGGCTCTTTAACCATTGCCAAAACCAAAGCCTCCGTGGATGCTCTAGTGCAAGCATTACAGCAACACTTACCGGTGACACAATGTTAATTTCAGACTGGGCACTGCGCATTCATCTAGGAATCGCCCTCATCGCTCTAGGTATTCTCAGCAGCACACTCATCCAAGCGCTGCTCTTGCTTTGGCAAGAACATCAATTGCGTCATGGGCATCTCAATTCTAAACTTCCTCCCATCGAAAGAATGGAAACCGTATTGTTTTTTTTCGTTGCTTTAGGCTTCTGTAGTTTGAGTCTCATCATGATTAGCAGCCTCCTCACACTTCCTATACAACACGTCGCAACCAAACTCACGCTAGCCACGTTGGCCTGGTGCATCTTCGCTCTGCTACTCATCGGACGCTGGCTTTGGGGATGGAGAGGCTGGATAGCTCTCCGCTGGACCTTCCTTGGCAGCTTGCTCTTTATGCTGTGCTTTTTTCCTAGCGCCACATTCCTGTAAAGCACATCATCACACGAAATACGTTGTCATTCCCCCGCACCTTGTCATTCCCGCGCACATTGTCATTCACGCGCACCTTGTCATTCCCGCGCATGGGGAATCTCACTCAAATAACCCACCATCCAACCTTAAAAAAACTGAAGCCTTTTT
>CAYGKN010000027.1:7186-16177 GCA_964350565.1 uncultured Gammaproteobacteria bacterium | reverse complement strand
GTCCACACTCAATGCTCAGAAGGCCAACAAACAGCCGCACAATTACTCTCCAAAATCGCCCAATTTGAATCTGAAGTGGGCACACTCTATCCACCAGAAAAATATTGGCTAGAATTCGATGCCCATTTGAGAGAAATCCCCGGCTTTTGGTACGAGGTGCTCTTTCCTCATCTGAGCGCCCTTCATTGGGAAGAATGGGAGCATTGTTGTTACAAAAATAGCGAGATTTCAGCGAACGCTGTCACTCCCGCGTAAGCGGGAGTCTATCTGAGAGGGGTAAGACTCTACGCAATCAACTGCTGAGCCATTTCCTTGAGTTCATCCAGCGCATGGTCGATGGCATCTAGACTGCCATTAATCACTTCTTCGCTGAGATGTAATTTTTTGATCACAGCCTGAGGAAAAGCATTCGGACGTTCATCGCTGATATGGCGACCACCCAACAGAGAATTTGCCAAGGCCACCAATTGCACATAAGTACTGTGATCCTCAATCTCCTCAATGGCACCATGATGACAGTGCGTGGCAGTGATCAATTCTTCTGGCATGCTCCAAGATTGCATCAACCAACTGCCCAATTGATCATGCCCCACTCCCAGCACCAAGCGCTCCACCTCAACCACATTCAAATGCATGTTAAAGGGCACCAACTCAGATATTTTTCCAAAATGATCGGGAAATACTTCGCCTATTAACAAAGTCCCAAAATTGTGCAGCAGCCCACACAAATAAGCCATACCCAACATGGGACGCTTTCCCGCAGGCATCTTTTTCACTAAACGCTCAATCAATGCTGCTGCACTGATGGCATGCTGCCAAAAAGCTCTTAATCCCAATGGACCAGAAACACTGATTTTAAAACGATCCCCAATGGTGATCCCCAACGCCATATTCATGACCAAATCGAAACCCAAGACTCTGACAATGGCATCTTCTAATGTTTTGATCTGACCGGAAAAACCGTAGTAAGGAGAATTTGCCCATTTCACGACTTGGGCGGCGAGAGAAGGGGATTGTGAAGCCACTTCAACCAAATCCTCGATCTCAGCATTGGGATCACTTTGCAATTGTAAAATGCGTTGCGCTGTAGTCGAAAGCACCGGCAACTCATGGCGCTCCTCTAGACGCAAACGCAGGGCACGAGGTGTATAGCGCGGCAAATCCACAAAAAAACTGGCTTCATCGATGGGATCTTCCGTGATTTTCTCACTGACTTCAGAAAGAGCAAAAGCAAAATGACCAAACTGAGCGTTCTGATAGAGTTTTTTCACTGCGCTGCGATTCAATTCCACTACTTGCTTTCCGGATTTACTCGGGATAAACACTTTCGGTGCATCCAGTACAGCATTATCCACCCACACTTCAAATTCTTGATATCGACTCGGCAACGGCAAATATCCCCACTCACTGGCTTTGATATCTGCAGCTAAACCGGCCACATCGATGGCTTCTACACTGCCCCCCAATTGCTGACTCAAACGTTGTGGATCAATGAGTTGATTGGCCAATGTCACCACCAAGCGCAACCGGCCTTGCTTCTCCAGGAGATTTCCTACCAATAAGTTATCCATTGCCACCTGACTTTGTGGAATGGGCAGGGCACGACGAGTGAGAGGGATATCTAATGGATGAAGGACATAAGGAATACGCAGTCTATCAAGCCCCTCTACCAGTGGTGTTTTACTATTCATTCAGTTATCCTTGTAAAAAAATCCTTAGACTTGGATTATAGCATTTCTGCCGTGAGACTTAGAGACATTCATGAAAATTGTGACTTGGAATATCAACTCTATCCGTGCTCGTCTTGAGCCCCTAGTCAATTGGTTACAACGTACTCAACCAGACATTCTGGCACTGCAAGAAACCAAGGTCATCGATGCAGATTTTCCCTCCCAACTCTTGCAGGAAATCGGTTACCACACTTATTTTACAGGACAAAAATCATACAATGGTGTGGCGCTACTCTCCAAAGAACCCATGGAAAATTTAAGCACCCAACTCCTGAATTTCCAAACCACCGACGCCAGAATCATCATTGGCCAACAGCATGAGTATCTGATCGCCTGCGTGTATGTGCCCAATGGTCGAGATTTGGACAGTGAATGGTTCACCTACAAACTAGATTGGTTACAGGCCCTCCAAGATACCCTTCAAACACTTTATATTGATGCACACCGGTTGGTCATTTTGGGAGACTTTAACATCGCCCCTTCTGCACGCGATGTCTACGATCCACAACACTGTCATGAACGCTTACTCTGCTCCACCCCTGAGCGCGAAGCGCTCTCTCAGTTGTGTAACAAGTTGGGAGTCCAAGATGCATTTGCCCACCGCCACCCAGACACACCAGGCTTTACCTGGTGGGATTATCGCCATGCCGCTTTCAGACGCAATTTAGGTTTTCGCATCGATCTGCAACTGGCTTCCCCAAGGGCACTACATGCCCTCAAAGACATTGGTGTGGATTTGGAGATGCGGCGCCAACCCAAACCCTCAGATCATGCCCCCGTGTGGGCCGAGTATGCTTGAATCATTGCCACAAATTCAAAAAATTTGCGGTTTCCAAACAAATTCGTTATGATGAGTAACAGTGATATTGATTAAGGAGCTTGTATGAGCGTGAATAGTTACGAGAAATTATCCGTCACCTGTAGTTGTGGCAACCATTTTGAAACCCGTTCCACCTTGGGCAAGCCCGAGTTACGCATTGAGCTTTGCCCCAAATGTCATCCTTTTTACACGAAAACTCAAAAAGTCATCGATACCGCGAAAAGAATCAAACAATTCCAGGATCGCTTTGGCGATTTCATGGGCGACGCTTCAGCGTAGTCCTCTCGTTTTTCTGATGTCTTCTCTTTCACCCAGGAATGCACGTTAATGAACTCCCGTACTCAAATTAGTGGCATCCCTTTCAAGGCATGGTTTATTTGTGCACTAGGGGCTTTGTTTTACGGTTATGAGTATTACTTGCGCATTGCGCCCAGTGTGATGACCCAAGAACTCATGCAAGTCTTTCGCCTCAGTGCCACCGGGTTAGGAACGCTTACTGGGTTTTATTACTATGCCTATACCCCCATGCAATTGCCTGTGGGGCTATTATTAGATCGCTACTCGCCTCGCATTCTATTGGTCGGCGCATGTTTGAGCTGTACTTTAGGTTCTCTGCTCTTTGTGCAATACCATCACCTATGGATAGCGGAACTCGGGCGCTTCATGATAGGATTTGGCTCTGCCTTTGCCTTTGTCGGGGCACTGAAACTGGCCACCTTATGGCTACCCCCCAACCGCTTTGCCATGATTTCAGGGCTGACCACGGCATTGGGGATGTTTGGGGCCATTATTGGTGATGTCTCTTTGACTTATTTGGTCGAATGTTGTGGTTGGCAATTCACCATCATTGCTCCTGCTTTTTTTGGTTTTTTGCTGGCTGGCCTTTTATGGTGGTGTGCAGAAGATAAAAAAACCCACAAAAAGTCTGGCGAGATACAAAGTTACTCCACTGTTATTAAAGGCATGCGGTGGGCGCTGGGATCACCTATTCTATGGGTCAACGGCATCATGGGCTGCCTATTGTTTTTACCGCTCACGTCTTTTGCAGAAATGTGGGGGATCCATTATCTCAAACACATTTACCATCTCTCTAATCACGATGCTGCCCTGGCCAATTCACTGACTTTCTTGGGTTGGGCCATTGGTGCTCCCACCATGGGATTTTTATCCGATTTCTTTAAGCGCCGCCGTTTATTTTTATCAATGGGGGCGTTAATGGGAGCCATTTGCGTCAGTTTATTGATTTACTGGCCTCACTCTAGCAAGTCAATGATCTTTTTCTTGCTATTTGCTTCCGGCATTTGTTGCTCCGCCGAAATCATTATCTTCCCACTGGCCAAAGAAATCACACCACGCGCGCTTGCAGGAACTGCGCTTGCCATCACCAATATGTTCGTGATGTTTGGCGGTATTTTTCAAACCCTCATCGGTGTGATGCTCGACTGGCACTGGAGCGGAAAATTATATCACGGCATTCGAGTCTACTCCCCAGAGAATTATCAATTTGCCCTTTCTATCATTCCACTGGGACTACTCTTCGCTTTTGTGCTGTCGTGGTTTCTGCCTGAGACTAAAGCGAAGCAAACTCAACGATCGGTAAAGCAGGTGATTGCAGAATAGGGGGGTGACAAGCCTTCTTCAATCACGCTACAATAGACCATGATAGTTTTTATCTTGTACTCATTGCTATTCATGGTCGTTCAAGCTGGCCGTTCCATTTTCGCAACCGTTGGTCCTTTAATGGGCAACACACATCACTGGTCCCCTGACGACATTGCGTTATTGTCCAGTGCAAATTTTATGTTAATGGCGCTGATTCAACCGATTATTGGTGAAGCCATCGATTATCTGGGAGATATTCGCGTTCAAGCCACTGGAGCACTGTGCATGGCCCTAGGTTTTTATTGGATGGGCAGCACTTACCATTTCTCTAGTTTTTTAGCAGCCAGTTTACTCATTGGGCTGGGAGGATCTGCCTCGATTGTCGCCCCGCTGGTTGCTTTTGTGCGCCTGTTCCCAGAAAAGCTCTCACGCCTGGCGTCCACGGGATTGCTAGCCATTGGGAATCTTGGAATTTATGTCATCAGTTTGCCCCACTACGAAAACATACTCAGCACCCACTGGCAAATCATCCCAGAATGCCTGTCCGTATTTGCGTTGCTCATTGGCACATTGCTGTGTATGCAACCCAATACCCCGCCTCGTTACAAAGAATCTCTATATCCAGATCTATTCACACACATCAAAAAGCAACCCTTGTTTATCGCCTTGTGGCCATTGTTGTGCATTGTTTATGCATCGACACTTGCACTGCAATTTTTCTGGATTGGCCCATGGTTTCATGAAGTTGTGGGGCTACCATTGGGCGCGCGATTGAGTCTACAAGCTCAAATGGCCTTGATCACCGTGTTAGGCACCCTCATAGGAGCATTCATGGGTGCAAAACTGCCTAAGCTTGAAGGATGGCTATTCGGTGTTTCTCTAACGATCGCCTTACTACTTGGTATTCTCACACTCATGCCACAGCGCTGTTTATTACTGTGGTATCTTTGGGCATTTCTAGGGCCCATTCTATTTTTAGGCTTTCCAGAAGTCAGTGAACTCTCTCCTCCCCATCTGCGAGGGAAAATTACCGGTTATTATAATGCCTGCTTTTTATTTATGATCGGGGTTTTGCAATATGGACTCGCGAGCATCAGTGAGCATTTGCCCAACAGCATCACACTCTATACGCGCATGCAATGGGCTCAGGGTGCGCTGTGCATCCTGTGTCTGATCGCCACACTATTTTTCTTTCATTTTTGGCAAAAAGCCAGCATTCTGGTCAAGCCCACGGAATATCAGGCTAAGCATTAAGCCAAACCAGGCTGCAAGAAGTCTCCTGTGCTGGAGCAAGGTTCTTATACTGCCAGCGCGTGTGGTATTTGGGGGCCAACGACACCCCCTGTTCATGAATCATGCAGGTGTGACGTGATAACCAATATTGCATACCACGACCATCACATTTTGCAAAGGCCTCTTTTAAGGTCCATAAATCCCAAAAGCGCTCTGTGTGTTTTTTGGGAGAACAAAGATTCCATTGCTGAAATTCTTCTGTAGAAAAAAAACGCTGCACCAAGTCGGTATAAGAATATACCACTCGAAACACTTCCACATCCACCCCCACAGGCTGCTCATGCATGGCGATTGCCACCCAATCTTCACTGTGACTCAAACTAAAATGGCAATGCTGATGTGGTTTGGGTAATGAAGGCTTTCCATGCGGGGAATAACGCAATGACAAACGCTCTGGAGAAACTTCCAACCGCTCACCCAATGCACGTCTCAACAGCACATGCGCCACTTGATAGCGATTGGCGGTGGCGACATCGCGCATACCCGCATGTCTGAGACGCTGCTCTTCATCCAACCAATGGAGATGCGCTTTGGAAAATTCCTGCTCGGCAGATACAGAAAATAACAATAAAGTAGGTGTGTTATCGACGCTCATGAGATTATGATATAATGAAGGAAGGCAATACACTAGAGCCCCATGGATCAATTACCCACACCCAGCGTTGTCAAAGCCCTGGCTGCACTCAAAGACAGACATGCCGACTCAGGGCTTCCACTGCCCGTGTTCTTAGCCAATTACGCCCCACTATATGAAACCCTAGGGTTCGAACGCTTGGCGCAATTGAGAGGAAGCTTTCAGGAATTCGAATCTCAAGCCTTATCAATGTTCGATGGTGATTCTCCCGATTTAGAAACACTCAAAACCCTCCTTCAAGAGCAGATTGCTGAATTAAGAGCTGATTGGAACCATGCCAAAAACCATTTGGATGATGAACACACCAAACACCTCAAAGAAAAAGCCATTGCAAAAAAACAACAGCAAATACAACAAACAATTCATGTCATCGATTTAATGTTACTCGCACAACGTGAATGAGATGATAAAATCGCTCACTTTTTAGAATAGTTTGATTCTTATCGCTTGGCGCATCAAGCATTATCGGGAAAAGTGAGCCTGCAAGAAGAAACGCTCTCTAACCTCCAGGAGCAAGCCCCACCATTTGAATTCGATGCAGAAAAAGTGGTCTTAAATATCTCCAAACAACATCCCTCTTCTCTAGTCTTTCCATTCATCAAGCTGGAGCTAGAGGCTAAAAAACGTCTACCGGCTCATGTCACCCATGCCGCTGCCGTGATTTTTCAACCGGCCATTGTTGGTCTTGAGCTAGATGTGTATTATCTCCGCTATTTTAATCAAACTGCCGACCAACAACAATTGATTCAAGAAATAGTGCTGCTACTCTCTGATTTAATTGGTGGCGACGTGAGTGAAGAAGATGCCCGTGCTTTTCTCTATGCCCTATCAGACTTTCGAGACTGGCATTACGACACGTATCCCACGCATGCCGGCATCGAGTGCTTCTCGATGCTCTATTTGCAATCTCGTTGGGTGGAAGCCATGGCGCAACATCTGAGCGCACCTAAAGAACGAACCGATGAATGGGCTCTAGAGCAATTTGTGCTCACTGCTGCATTATTGGATAAAACACAACACCATAGATTCAGTGAAACGGTAAAAGCACATTTCTCCAAAACTTCAGAGAATGAAAAAATTCAACTGAAAAATCATTATCTCGCCCTAGAACAAACACGCCACCAAACCGTGATTTGGTTACAAAATGCGCTCACCTATTACACAGAACGCTTAAATGATTTCTGCCATCCTTTAACATAATTCAGCAGCGCCGATATACCCTAAAAGCAGAGCAGGGAATGGCGCATGAGCAGCACAGAAAATGAACAACTGATGTTTTCGGCCAATGAAACTTATTTGGGAATGATAGTTGTTCATGATGAGAAAAATCCCGAGCACATTTTGGAGGCTTATGATTGGAGGGATTTGCCACAGTACAGGAGTGAAGAAAAAATTGAACCCTCTTCTCTAGCCAACGGTGAGTTAATTGATGGCATCATCTCATTGGTTGAAGGAAATGAAAAAGTATTATCTCCCTCTCATATCGAGAAAGGCCCCTTAAGAGAATGCCATTTCCACTTACGAAAACATTCTGAAATTAAAAAAGATTTTTATCAATTACTTTTCGAAGAACCCGAGAAAAGTGATCATTATGAGAATTTTCAAAAAGCCGTGATCAGCTTATTTGAAAAGCATGATGAAGAAAAAAAAACTCAATTCTGGAATTTAATAGAAACACTACAACTAAAACTAGCAAAGGTTACCACTTACTCGCCCAGCTATCTTTTAAGCATTCATCAAAAATTTGAGGAATTACGCATAATACTACAGCAGTTAAAAACCCCCATGGGGATGATTCGGCTCAATAAGAAACTCTTAAAAAACACCCGTCAGCCTCCTGAGCTTTCCATCCATCTATCGTATTTTTTAGAAAATGATATTCATCTCACAGAAGCGGGAATTTCATTCCAAAAAAAAATGTTTGGTATATTCAAAAACGCTATAATGAGTAAGCTTCATGAGGAAATCTCATTAAATTCAGAAAAAATAGAAGCCATCAATTTATATTTGGCCGAATACTTTATTGAAGAAAAGAGTCAAAGAACAAAAAAACAATTACTGAAAAAAATCAAGAATATTGGCAATTTGCTCTTATCTCTTTTTCAGGCATTAGATCCAAGCTCAGGATTATCTGATAAAAAAGTTCACGCTGCCATAGTTTTTATAGTTAATACCTTTATTCCTCAAGAAGAAATGCACCAATTATTTTACGATTGGCTCAATGCCAAACAACCACTCCTTGTTAAAAAAGAAATCCTCAAAAAGCTGGTGTTTTCTATGGAGCACTTTGATCGATGGTTAGAGTTTGGTTGGAAGAAAAGCAAAAGTTTCACTCATGATCTCAATAGATACACTGTGGAGGAAGAAGAGCATCCGACCTATCTCCGGGCCATTCAAGAAGTACTTAATGAAGGATTATCAAATGAAAATAACAAAGAAAAAATCGCAAAAATTTTTCATGATGCACCTCTTCATATCTCGCGCATGATGCTAGACTGCACTCCCCAAAAAAAATGCTCTCTGTTTTTTAAGCAGGCGGCCCCTCATTTTACACCCAAAATCCAAAATCTATCGAACCGCTCAAAAAAATTAGGCGCCCTTATTTCTGCAACCATCTTACTCCTGGAAGCGAGTATTTATATATTCTCTGACAAGATCCTCGGCAATATTGCTAAAGAATTGCTGCTGGAAGTATTTCTGATATCGACTCCCGCTTGGTTGGCCTATGTCTTACTCTCTCTCGCATTGGCATTGAGCATCGGGTTATTGTGTGGTGCCATATACTATGCTGCAGTTTCTTGTACAGAAGAGCGTAAGAAGTTTGTGATGATTGAGGAGGCAACTTGTCACTCCCGTGAAAACGGGAATCTATCTTAATCAGGTAAGACCCCCGCTTTCGCGGGGGTGACAAA
>CAYGKN010000027.1:0-7086 GCA_964350565.1 uncultured Gammaproteobacteria bacterium | reverse complement strand
GGGGTGACAAATTTCGCGGGGTGACAAAGAATGTCGCGGATCTGACACCTACAAAAACTTCACCAAATCTTTGCGATGACATCTCGGCAAAATAAATTTCAACAGCAGGGTTTCGTGAGGTTGAAAAAAGGTGCAGGAGTGAGGAGGCAACTTGTCATTCCCGTGAAAACGGGAATCTATCTTAATCAGGTAAGACCCCCGCTTTCGCGGGCGTGACAAAGAATGTCACTAAGACCCCCGCTTTCGCGGGGGTGACAAATTTCGCGGGGTGACAAATTTCGCGGGGTGACAAAGAATGTCGCGGATCTGACACCTACAAAAACTTCACCAAATCTTTGCGATGACATCTCGGCAAAATAAATTTCAACAGCAGGGTTTCGTGAGGTTGAAAAAAGGTGCAGGAGTGAGGAGGCAACTTGTCATTCCCGTGAAAACGGGAATCTATCTTAATCAGGTAAGACCCCCGCTTTCGCGGGCGTGACAAAGAATGTCACTAAGACCCCCGCTTTCGCGGGGGTGACAAATTTCGCGGGGTGACAAAGAATGTCGCGGATCTGACACCTACAAAAACTTCACCAAATCTTTGCGATGACATCTCGGCAAAATAAATTTCAACAGCAGGGTTTCGTGGGGTTGAAAAAAGGTTTGGACCTCTTTCGAAGAAATTTCCAAAGCGCATCCATCGTCTCTATCAAATTCTGGGTAACCAACCCAGGCGTCTTCTTTGAAAATGGGATGTGCCACAATGCTAAGGAGCATGCTGATTGCAGTTTGGCAGACGCGATCATCACAGTGGAGTCGATCCACATCCATGAAAATACTGCGATAGGCAGAATTGAGGCTATAGCGATGTACGCTAGAGATTACATCTTGGTGCATGAGTGTGGTTAACCAATGCGATTCTTGCCCATCTTGCACAAACCATTCTAAAAAATAATCTTCGACATCACGCCCTTGATCATCACAAACCCAACTACAAATTTGTTGGTATTGCTCTGTGTTCAGACCTCCCTGCTTGGCATTGTCTAAAAAAGTTTGTTCGGTGATTTGGGCTAATTCCTGTTGCCATTGTTGAAATGCCGGAGAGGAGATTTGTAATGCCTTAATGATACGCTCTAGCGTATGCGGATCACGAAATCCTCCTGATTTGTTCACGATGGTGCGATGATTCTCTTCTGGCAATACTCCAAAAGCCACTTGTGCACAAGCTGATTCCCAATGCATGTCCACTGGTTTTTTCGTGAAATCGAGGGTCAAAGATCTGGCATTGAGATTTGCTCCTGCATGACGAACCACACCATCACTCCCAGGCGTATTCGCTGCCGCGGCGAGTCCAGATAAACCCCCTCCCCCAATCAATACCGTAGTGAGTATATTTTTAGATGTATAAAAATACGCGCCAGAAAATAAATCGCGTTGTGCCAAATCCCAGGTGATGGTGCTGCCCAATTCCAAAGCTTGAAGAATATGAGTGCCTACAGAAAAATTCCCTTGGAAACCTTCTAACACACGCCCTAAAAAGGATTGTCCTTTGTGTGCCAATGGAGAACCAAAATTCGCCGGAGCCAACATTACCAAATGATCGATCGGTGCCGTTTGAGGCGTAAAATACTCAGACAACCAAGCACGGATTAATAAACCTCCCGTACTGTGCACAATCACATCGCAACCTTTGCGATCTAGGGGCAAATTTAAGTCTTTCCATGCAGCCATCAATGCCCGCACCAAATCAAAAAGATTCACATGATCATCCATCGATACATATTGCCCCAGGTGAATCCCCACCGGTTGAATATTTAACGTGGCACTCAACTGACTCGCTAATGCTTGCATCCCTGAGGCACTATCACTCCAACCATGTAAAACCACTAATGGTTTCGTCACGACTCCATCCTCAATAAACGCTTCGTCCCATCTGTATCATCGACGGCCACCCAATAACTTCCCAGTTGAGTATAGATCCGATTTTTCCAACAGCGTATGCCTCCCAACTCCCCACCATGCCATAGAATCAACCCATCTGAGAGTCTGCGATACTGCCACTCTGTCACCAAAGGCAATGCCACTCCTTGACCACAAATCACAGGCGCCTGAGACAATCCTTTGGCATGCCATGTCTCGAAGTGCTCGGGATCTAATACCCAAAGCTCCTCCCCCGTCTCCCAAATCAATCGATCACCCAAAAAATGGAGCCGGTTGTGAGACACCGCCACTTCTTCATCCAAAACCCACACACGCTTTGCGGTGTTCCCTAAATGCCAGAGTTGATGATCATAGGCCAGATAGACACCATCACTAGCAGCGATCCAGGAAGACAAATTTAAATTCACAGGCGAGTCGAGAATCACTTGATAGGTTTTTTTCACCTGACCTTTCAGGTTCATCACCTGCACTTGCCCATCTAGGGTGATAGTCCAAACCTGTTTTTGATGCACCAATGGGGCCAGCAGTGCTGGAAGTGCAAGTGTTTTGGAGAATAGCCATCGGTCGTGATCCCACACCATCAATTGATTCTTGGGATCAATGGCCAGCATATACCCTTGACTGAGCGCATACTGTCCCCCTAAGACATTGCCCCAGGTGGGCAGCGCCAACAGCAGGCTTAAGCAGAATGCAATTGCAGTAACCATTGCAAAGGCTTAGGCAGTGCATCACGACGGGAAGGCGGTAGCGTTTCATGCAAATAAGTCGCTTGCAAAAAACTCTGCGTATGACCAAATCCCGGTACTTGTAAGTTATCGATGGTGGTTTTTAACAGCACGCTCTTTTTCTCTATGGCATAAACGCGAGCCAATTGAGAAAGCGCCACGCCCTTGATGGCTGGCATGGGATGATGATTCAGAGTCCATTGATAAGCGCTCTCAGCCCCTGCCCAATCTTTTTTGACGGCTGCCTCTTTGGCCAACCACAATTGAGCCAAGCTGGCATAAGGCGTCTGGGGATAATCACTGATTAACTGATGCGCTTGTGCGCTCGCTTTTGCGGTGTGTTGTTTGGTTTGCAGGTATAGCAATCGATGATAGGCCATCGCCGCGGCTTCACGGGTGTTTTCCTGATGGCTTTGCCATTTTTGCCAACCTAGATTGGCCATGAGTGCCAAACAAATACCGATGAGAATACTCATGCCATATTGTCGAAGAAATCCTTTGATGGCTTCAACTTGTGCTTCTTGTTCATGCATATTGTTGCTCCAAGTAGGTGATCAACTCTTCTTTCGATAAACGCTCCTGCTTCGCATTAGACATGGTTTTTAGTGAGAATTTCTGGATTTTCCATTCTTCCTCACCCAAAATCAACACGTAATCGGCTTGTTGTTTATCCGCTCGTTTAAATTGTTGCCCAAAACGCCCCCCTTGTAAATCCATGGTGATTTCATACTGCGGTAATTGAGCACGCAATCGTTCCACCCACTCTAAGGCCCGCGGAGTTTGTTCATCGAGTACCACATAAATTTTTCTTGCCGGCTGTTCATGCACACGCTGAGACAACATCAACAACCGTTCCAATCCGCACGCAAAACCCACTGCGGGAATAGAGGTATCATTTCCTAGTGCCTGAGTGAGTCGATCATAACGTCCACCGGCACAGATGGTCCCTTGTGCACCCAGCGCATCACTCACCCATTCAAACACAAAGCCATCATAATAATCGAGACCGCGCACCAACCGGTTATCGTGATGATAGGCAATCCCTAAAGAAGAGAGCATCTGACAAATCTCATGAAAGATGGTGGACTCTTCTTCACTCCAGTATTCCATTAAAGCGGGCGCTTGCGCTAAAATAGCCTGGGTTTCTTCGACTTTAGCATCGAGTATGCGCAAGGGGTTGGTGTGTAATCGGCGCTGGCTGTCAGCATCTAGCGCATTGACATGTGCACTCAGATAATCAACCAAGGCTTTCTGATAGCGTTGTTGGGTTTCTTGCGAACCTAGATAATTCACCAACAGTCTGACTTGCTCACAACCCAATATCTTGAGCGTACCATGCACCCATTGGAGTAATTCCACCTCTGCCCACACGGCAGGTGCGTGAAAGCACTCCATCCCAAACTGCCAAAACTGGCGAAAGCGTCCGCGCTGTGGACGTTCATATCGAAACATCGGCCCTAGATAATAACAACGCAACATGGCGTGCGCACGCAATAAATGATGTTGCAGCAGTGCACGCACACAACCCGCCGTGCCTTCTGGCCTTAAACTCACAGACTCATCATTGCGATCAGAAAAGGTATACATTTCTTTATCGAGAATATCCGTACCCTCCCCCATGGAGCGGGAGAACAATGAAGTCGGCTCTAGTAGCGGCGTACGAATGGCTGCATAACCCCATCGATGGGCTTGCTCAACCAACAGCGTTTCCAATTGATGCCAAGATCTGGAATCCATGGGCAGAATATCTGGCATTCCTCTGAGTGCTTGAAGCGTCATCTATGAAGACACCTTTATCGGCACCACCACATCTTTGATGGTATGATGTAAATGGGCTTTCCTCAACAACTGCTTAGAAAAATTCTGAGCTCTGGCTACTGCACCCTGCTGATACCAACTAAAACACAAGAGCCCTAGTGCGATGGAAACCAATAGCATCAACCAACGACATTGCGTGGAATAAGAAGATTTCCCATACACGGGAATTTTACTTTGTTGCAATGCGTGTTCATGCAAAGGCAAATCCAGATGTTCCAAATACGGTGCTATCTGCTCGAGGCTCAACCCCAAATATTCTGCGTATCGGATCACATGACCTCGAATAAATACATTGGCTGGATACAAGCACTTTAAGTGCTCGTAATCATTGGCTTCAATGGCCATCAACGCCTCTGGGCTCACTTTCAATTCGCGAGCAATGCGTTCTAACGATCGTTCATTGCGCGCTTGAAACAATATCTCTCCAAGCGTAACCACATGCTCTGCCGTAGATGCTGTGGTGGGGTTATCGAGTTCTTCTATCATGTGGCCTCCTGGTGTGATGTTTGGCTTGTTGCCAAATGGCAGATAGATGCGGTGTCATCGTGCCTCCTAAACGATCGTAGGTAAATAACTGCGTATAGACGACATTCCAATCTCCTCTCTTAGCAGCTATTTCTGCCAATTGTGCTCTGGACGTGAGTCGATTGGGATCGTGCACCACTGCACTTTCAAAATATTTCTTAGCACAAGCGGGACGATGAGCCGACAGACAACACAACCCGGCATTCTCAAAACTATCGGCTGGCGTGAGATAATTGGGATCGCGAGTCGCTTCTAGAAATAACCCGATACTCTCATCGTAGCGTTTTTGTGAACACAGAAAAATCGCATAATTATTGAGAACACTGCCCTCTTTCGGTGCCAACCGATAAGCTTGCTTATAATAGCGATCGGCCTGCTCTACCTCTCCTGTGGCTGCCAAATAGCGCGCCATGCCTTGTAGCGCAGGGGGCCAATGTGGGGCGATTGAGAGGGCATGCACAATTTTTTGTTTGGCTCGGGCGTACGCCCCCTGCTCTAAATAACGCTCGCTTAACGTCACATTCACTGCAGCAGCACGCTGGTAATCGGGTTTAGGACTGGTATCTTCTTCTTCGCGCGTGGAGGCTGTCTGAGATTTATCTGCTGCTTGATGCTGGATGGTGGTTTGGCAAGCGATCAGCAGCGACAGACTCAACAGCAATACGACGCAATGCATTTTCATACGCTTCTCTGCTCAACCTGTACCTTCCAGCGCTCGCGACGTCGGGTGCGATCGGTAAATGCCCCTTCGAGCTGTCCGCAAGCGGCACTGTTATCGTCTCCGCGGGTTTTGCGAATGGTGGTCACCCAACCCGCGCGCTGTAAGGCATCGCGAAATGAGGCGATCACATGAGGGGGAGAGCAGCGATACTCTGTGCCCTTGAAGGGATTGAACGGAATTAAATTGATTTTGGCGCGAATACCTTGGAGGGTGGCAGAAAGGGCTTTGGCATGTTGGAGGCTATCGTTAATCCCATCGAGCATCACATATTCAATGGTCACACGACGCTTAGGCTCATCGGCAAAATAATCTGCCAATACCGGGAGTAATGTTGCGAGCGGATATTTGCGGTTAACTGGTACCAATTTATTGCGAAGCAGATCATCGGGCGCATGCAAAGAAATGGCTAAAGCCGCTGGGGTGTCTTGTTTTAAGCGCTTCAATCCATCGACCACACCAGCAGTACTCACCGTCACGCGATATTTAGAGAGGCCATGGAGATGATCATCGAGCATCAAAGCAATGGCATCGCGCACCGCCTCGTAATTGAGCAGAGGCTCGCCCATGCCCATGAATACCACATTGGTGACAGCAGAATGCCAACCCACGATGGGATGTTGGGCCAAATCTTCTTGGGCATAGAGCAATTGGCCGATGATTTCACTCAAATGCAGATTGCGACTAAAGCCTTGTTTGCCCGTGGCACAGAATCGGCAATCCAACAAGCATCCCACCTGGGAAGACACACAAAGGGTTCCGCGATTTTTCTCTGGGATAAAGACCATTTCCACAGCATTCCCCGCCTCTAGGGCCAGTAACCATTTGCGCGTGCCATCTGCGCTATTGTGCACAGTAATGGCTCTGGGCAATGAGACCGTGTACTGCTCGCTGAGCTGCTGCTGGAGCACCTTGGGCAGATTGCTCATCTGTGAAAAATCAAAGACTCGACGCTGATGCACCCACTGCAAGATCTGCAATGCACGATAGGAGGGCTGCCCCTCCAACTCGGCGGTCAACGTCTCGATGCTGCAGTCGAGTAGATTCTTCACTCCAACTCACTTGGCCTGTTCAGGGAACAGTTGGCCGATTTCCAATTGGGCATTCTCAAGAGAATCCGATCCATGCACGGCATTGGCATCAATGCTATCGGCAAAATCGGCTCGAATGGTGCCAGGCTCCGCCTTGGCGGGATCAGTTGCCCCCATCAAGGCACGATTCAAAGAAACAGCATTCTCGCCCTCAAGAATTTGAACCACCACAGGGCCGCTTGTCATAAAGCTCACTAAATCTTGGAAAAAAGGACGCTCACGATGAATGCCATAGAAATTTTCCGCTTCTTCCTGAGAAAAATGCATCATTTTCATGGCCACAATG
>CAYGKN010000026.1:0-16191 GCA_964350565.1 uncultured Gammaproteobacteria bacterium | reverse complement strand
GTTCATATGCTAGGTAAGTGCCCAGTAATGCATGGAAGCCATACCACTACAAAGTTTTCGAATGTCGATTGGTGGCCCAATACGCTTAATTTGGATATCCTGCACCAGCAGGATATCAAGACAACGCCTTTTAGAGAAGCCTTCAATTATCGAGAAGCGTTAAAACATCTTGATGTAGAAGCGCTGAAAAAGGATTTGCATGATTTAATGACCCATAGCCAGGAATGGTGGCCTGCAGACTGGGGGCATTATGGTGGCTTGATGATTCGTATGGCATGGCATGCGGCTGGTTCTTATCGCGTTACAGATGGGAGAGGTGGAGCTGGTAGGGGTAACCAGAGGTTTGCGCCCTTAAATTCTTGGCCCGATAATGCCAATCTGGATAAGGCTCGACGCTTACTTTGGCCCATTAAAAGAAAATATGGAAATAACATTAGCTGGGCAGATCTGATTGTTTTAGCAGGCACCATCGCTTATGAAAATATGGGCCTAAAGACTTTTGGATTTGCTTTTGGTCGTGAAGATATTTGGCATCCTGAAAAAGATATTTATTGGGGGGTAGAGCAAGAATGGCTTGCACCCAGCGATGAACGCTATACAAACATTGAAGATCCATCGAGCATGGAAAATCCATTGGCTGCTGTACAAATGGGTTTGATTTATGTGAATCCAGAAGGGGTTAATGGGCAGCCAGATCCTCTAAAAACAGCAGCCCAAGTCAGAGAAACCTTCGCTCGTATGGGAATGAATGATGAAGAAACCGTAGCCCTCACTGCAGGTGGACACACAGTGGGTAAAGCCCATGGAAATGGGCAAGCTGAACAGTTGGGTCCCGATCCAGAGTCTGCAGACATTACAGAACAAGGATTGGGCTGGATCAATCATCAGCAACGTGGAATCGGACGTGATACAGTGACCAGTGGGATAGAAGGAGCATGGACCACCCATCCGACTCAATGGGATAACGGTTATTTCTACTTGTTATTCCATTATGATTGGGAATTGAAAAAATCTCCCGCTGGGGCTTGGCAATGGGAGCCTATCAATATCAAAGAAGAAGATAAGCCCGTCGATGTAGAGGATTTATCCACTCGCCGCACGCCCATCATGACCGATGCAGACATGGCCATGAAAATGGATCCCGCCTATCGAAAAATTTCCGAGCGCTTTTATCAAGACGCAGCATATTTTTCCGAAACCTTTGCGCGCGCTTGGTTTAAACTCACCCATCGCGATATGGGACCAAAAACTTGTTATGTGGGACCTGATGTGCCCAACGCAGATCTCATCTGGCAAGATCCCATTCCTAATGGCTCAACCTCTTATGATATCCAAGCATTGAAAGCACAGATCGCATCAGCAGGTTTATCTCTGAGTGAAATGGTTTCAACAGCATGGGATAGCGCACGAACCTTTCGCAGCTCAGATAAACGTGGGGGAGCAAACGGTGGGCGCATTCGATTGACTCCACAAAAACATTGGGAAGGCAATGAACCACAACGTCTGGCACGCGTGCTCTCAGTTATAGAACCTCTCGCTGCTCAAGCGGGAGCCAGTGTTGCAGATGCCATCGTGCTTGCTGGTAATATAGGCATTGAGCAAGCAGCCAATGCTGCTGGGTTTGCTCTAAAGGTTCCATTTTCTCCAGGTCGAGGAGATGCCACAGAAGAAATGACCGACTCCGATTCTTTTGCTCCCCTTGAACCGATCGCTGATGGATACCGCAATTGGCTAAAAGATGCGAGCCTGAAACATGCGGAGCGATTGCTCCTCGATCGCTCCCAACTCATGGGGCTCAACGCTCCAGAAATGACGGTATTACTGGGGGGGATGCGTGTCCTGGGTGCCAACCATGCGGATACTGACTATGGCGTGCTTACGGAGAAAAAAGGGATACTCAGCAATGATTTCTTTGTGAATCTAACCGATATGGCCTATACCTGGAAGGCATTGGATCATCACTTTTACGAGATTCGTGACCGACAAACCGGGAGAGTGAAATGGAGTGCCACACGTGTGGATTTGATTTTTGGTTCTCACTCCATCTTGCGCGCTTATTCGGAGTTTTATGCCCAAGACGATAATCAAGAACGTTTTGTGGAGGATTTTGTTGCGGCTTGGTGTAAAGTTATGGATGCTGATCGCTTTGATCTGAAGTAGCACATTGATTAAACTGCACTAATTTTCCCTCTTGTTTTTTGGTTCTAAACCGGGTATAAAGGAGGGGAGTCAATGCAACTCTTGCGAAAACTTCCTGGCTTCATACGCTTGTATAGATCGTTGTTCGGTATCATTCGAATTTAAGAGTTCTTTGAAATAACCGATCATAACATTAGGAGAATTTTCGTGGAATCATTTGAATCCCTTGGGTTGCCCCAACCCCTTTATCATGCTGTTTTAGCAATGAAATTTCATACGCCAACCCCCATTCAGGCTCAAGCCATTCCCTTGATTCTATCGGGTAAAGATCTGTTGGGATCGGCCCAAACCGGTACGGGAAAAACAGGAGCATTTGGTATTCCTTTAATTGCGCATCTGATGAATCATCCTCAAAAAAGTGCCTTGGTGGTTACGCCCACGAGAGAATTGGCCGCTCAAGTAATGGGGCAACTAGAAGCGCTACTGGGAAAGAAAAACCCAATCAAAACAGCGTTATTGATTGGCGGAGAATCTATGGGTAAGCAGTTTAATCAACTTCGTAGACAACCCAGATTGTTTGTGGGCACACCCGGTCGTATTTTTGATCACTTAGAACGTGGCACGCTAAATCTTAGAAGTGCAGATTTCTTAGTCCTCGATGAAACCGACCGAATGCTAGATATGGGATTTTCTATACAAATCCAAGAAATTATTCCCCATATGTCGGGCAATCGACAAACCGTATTGTTTTCTGCCACATTACCAAAAAACATTATGAAACTGGCTCAGCAATACCTGAAAAATCCAGTTTCTGTGAATGTTAGTTCTAATGCAGTCATCGCAGAGAATATAGAACAAGAATTTTTAAGGACTTCAGAGGCTGAGAAGTACCCGCAATTGCTCTCACAGTTAGACACGAGAGAAGGTTCTATCATCGTGTTTGTGAAAACCAAACATGGTACTGAAAAAATGGCACAGCGTTTAGATAAAGAAGGCCATCGAGTAGAAGCCATCCATGGAGATTTGCGTCAACATAAACGCGATCGAGTCATCCAAGGCTTTAGAAATAAAAAATATCGCATACTAGTGGCAACAGATGTGGCCGCCAGAGGATTAGACATTCCACATATTGAACACGTGATTAATTATGATCTTCCGCAATGCCCAGAAGACTATGTCCATCGCATTGGACGCACGGCGCGTGCAGGGGCCAAAGGAGAAGCCATTAGCTTGGTGAGTCCAGCAGATAATAAAAAATGGCATGCTATTGCTTCCATGCTAGATCCCAACCATCGCAGTGAAGAAAAGAAAAAACCTAAACCTCGAAGAAGGAATTTTTCTGGGAGACGAGGGGGAAGAGGCGCGAGCCGTTTTGAACGTTAATGATGTTCATTATTTGGTAAAAAACCATTGGATTGCATGTTCCACATATTGGCATAATGTCCGTTGAGCTGAATCAATGTATCGTGTGAGCCATCCTCTATAATCTTTCCATGGTTAAATACTAAAATTCTATCCATCTGTAGGAGAGTAGAAAGTCGATGGGCAATCACAATGGTGGTTCTATGTTGAATTGCTAATGCCAAACTTTCTTGAATGTATTTTTCAGTGACAGAGTCTAAAGAACTGGTTGCTTCATCTAAAATCAAGATGGGCGCATTTTCTAAAAATGCTCTGGCAATGGCAATCCGTTGACGTTGTCCTCCAGATAATTTTATTCCTCTTTCACCCACTAACGTGTCATAACCTTTTTCTAATGCGGCGATGAATTCATGGCAGTTTGCTTTTTTTGCCGCTTCAAAAATCTCATGTTCTGAGGCCTGGAGATTCCCATAGCGAATATTATCCATCAGAGTTCTGTGAAATAGACTAATGTCTTGTGGGATCATGGAAATTTGTTTTCGAAGACTGTTTTGGGTGACGTGCTGAATATTTTGTCCATCAATACAGATTTCTCCCGATTGAATATCATATATTCTCAGAATGAGATGAATGAAAGTGGTTTTTCCACTCCCAGAATATCCCACTAATCCTACTTTAGAACCTCCTCGAATGACTACATTCTGATGAGAGAAAATGGGATGAGCATTTTGATAAGCAAAAGTTACTTTTTTAAATTCAATTTGCCCGTTTTCGATCATCAAAGGTTGGGCATGTTGTTGATCAGCGATTTCATGAGATTGCTCCATTAACGTCATGGCTTGTTTGCATTTCCCAATGTTTTTGTACACTTCCACGATTTTGTTGCCTAAATAAAACATAGAATGAAAAATCGACACAGTAATCGATAAAATCAATGCAAAATCACCAATGGTCACCTGATGTTTTTCGTATAAATGAATCAATAGGTAAAGCATTAACCCAAGCAATGTCACTAAGGTGCTATCTTGAATGAATCGCATTTTTAGAATATATTTTAATGTGTATTGTTCTTTTTCAACCAGATCGTTGATTTGTGACTCCAGGTGTTTGGCTTCATCAGAAAATCTCGAAAATAGTCTGACGCTAGAGATATTGCTGAAAATGTCGACTAAAGTTCCAGAGTAGACCGAGTATGCTTCAGAAGTTTTGGTTGAAAAGAAATGAATCGTCTTGCTAAATAAGATAGAAACAGTAAAAAAAGTGATCCACCATAAAAATAATGCCAATGAAAATAGGGGATTGACGGTATACATGACGACAATGGCAATTAAAAAAGACATGAAGTTTGCAAAAAATTCATCAGTGGATCGCAGTAACGCTTCTATATTGACAACCATGTCATTGACTTTATTACTCATAGAGCCAGCGAAGTGATTTTGAAAAAAATCGTGAGAATGGTATTTGATGTAATTAAACATGCTCATCGCGATTTTCTTTTTAATGAGCGGAAAAGATTGGTAAACCACCCAATCATAAGCTCTAAAATTTAAGGCGGTTGAGAAGAATAAAACGACGTAAGCAATGCCGGGCCAATAAATCTGATGAATGGGTTTAGAGGCAGCCAGATCATCAATGATCAGTTTCAACAAATAGGGAGAGAGGCTGGTAGAGAGCCCCCACATCACGCCTGTGATGGCTAAAAACAATAAGTAAAAGCGGTAAGGCTTTAATATTTTTGAAAAAAACTCACGTAGGTTCATGGTCGCAGTCTATCACCATGTTTTTTTAGATACAACAACATAAAATATAGATCAAAGGAGCAGGCAATGCAATTCACAGTTCGAGCAGAAGAGCAAAAAACATGGGGATAGTATGTCATGGTTATTGCCCTGACTTCGATGGAAAAATTCATATCTTGAGTATGGGCTTGCACTCGATATATAATGTGTTGTAATTACTCGATATTTTGACATTGCCGCTTACAATACGCAACTTATTCTACTGTTTTTTAACGAATGTTATTTTTTTGGTTAATGAGTGACTGATCTGGGGCTAAAAATGGCCAAAGTCGAGTAAAAGAGTCACAAAAACCAAAAAGCAAATTTTTATGGTCATGATTGTGGCTTCGAGTATGAAAGACAATCCATATTCCTATCAAATGATCAGTGGTGTGGTGAGTTTAGAGGATTTATTTCAACGCTATGGAGTGTGATCGGGATCATTTAATAACGGCGGCATGGGGCAGGCTAGGCTTGCACAAATAGCGCGTAGTAATTCTCCTTCTTGGGACAGAATTTGATGATCCCATTGGATGCAAGCACTACAGACATTGATGAAGATGGCTTTTTCTTTGGGTGATAATCCATTTAATTGTTGTAATGCTTTGGAGAATTCTAGTAAATCTCCAGTGCGCTTTTCAACAAAGGGTAAGGTTTTCTGAAAAAAGGTATTCAGGATTTCATTAAAGCAATTTTCCTGCTGATCAGATTCCAGTTCAGAATAAGCCAATAGGGTTTCTATCACCATGACTATTTGTGGGAAGGCTTTTTTTAGGGTGATGGGCAAAGGTTTTTTTTGTCGTCTTTTTTGTAATAGCGTGAGCAACACAAACATGAGTAAAGAATTTGAATGTTGAGATAATTGTGAAGCGATGTTGTTGCACAGTGAATCTTGTTTTTCTTCTGAAAGTGCATGATAGCTTTGCATTCCTAACTCTATCACAGGCAACATGCTGGGGAGATCTGCCTCATGCAGCATGCGATGTAAACTGGTGATGGGTTCGGCAAAGAAGCCTTGCTTTTGAAGAGTGGTGGATAGTGTTTCGATGCTGAGATCATAAAACATGATGGCATAGATGAGGGATTCGATCTCTTTGACATTCCTGGCCGCGTCTCGAACTGCTTGAGGAATGCCAGCAACCAGGGCTTGTGCATGAAGTTGATGATCCATCGTGGTATTGGCAATCATGCCAGCCCCTAATAGGGTTGCCCCCATCATAAACGTTGAAGTGTCTGGCTGAGGCGGAGCGGAAGGAGGAGGTTCTGGTGCTCTTTTGAACATTTCATATTGTCCTTGGGGATCAATGGCTGCAATACGCGCTGAGAGAGGTGGATGTGTGGATAGCCATCCTGATAATTGTAATACTTGAGCCTCTCCAAAACACAGATGTGAAAGATCTTCTCGGTGTGTAGAGGTTAAAATACTTCCCGGTTCATGCGATTCCATCACTTTAAATGCTGAAACCAAGCCCTGAGGATTTCTGGTGAATTGCACGGCACTGGCATCAGCTAGGAATTCACGCTGACGAGAAATGGCCGCTTTGATCAAGCGTCCGAAAAACAATCCCGCATAACCAGCAAACCACATGGCTCCACCCGTGATGGCCATGGCCAATAATACTTTGCCATCACCACGCTTGCGTCGGGAATAACGCAAGCTCCTAAGGAGTCCACCCCCTATTTTTCCCAAGATTAAAACGCCTCCCAAAATTCCCATAATTTTAAGATTAATATTCATGTCTGCATTTAAAATATGACTGAACTCATGTCCGATGACTGCTTGTAATTCATCTCGATTAAAAGCTTCTAGTGCACCACGTGTGATGACGAGAATGGTATCTTCTGGAGAAAATCCAGCAACAAAAGCATTGATGGCCTCTTCTTCCATGACGAACAATTGAGGCACAGGGAGGCCAGAGGCAATGGCCATTTCTTCAACGGTATTGATAAATTGCTGTTCTTTTAAAGAGAGTTTACCTTCATTGAGTGGTGTCGCTCCGACTTGTTCAGCGATACCAATGCCCCCTTTGCGCACACGATAGAGGGTATAGGCAGTCCCCAATCCCATAATAAGCAATACCCCTAAGCTGACATAAAGCCAGATGGGTTGATGGGATAGGTGGGATAGATTGGGATCGCTGACTGACATCCAATGAATGAGGCCATAGACAATGGCATTCATCGATCCCATGATACCCAGTAGAGCAAGAACCAGATAAAGCACCAGTTTGGAGGTTTGGCGACGGGCCTGTTCTTGATGTTCAAAAAAATTCAAGATGGCTCCACACTAACTGAATTTCACTCGAACCGGTTTTTTTGCTTCTGCTTCTTCCACTTCAAAAAATGAGGCAGGTTCATGGTGTCCCGCTGCATTGGCAATAAAAATATTGGGCAGTTGAGCACGATAGGTATTGTATGTCATCACCGAGTCATTATAGGCTTGACGAGCAAAGGCCACTTTATTTTCTGTGGTAGAGAGTTCTTCCATGACAGACTGCATGGTCTGATTGGCTTTTAGATCGGGGTAATTCTCTGCCAGTGCGAATAACTGTCCCATGGAGCGACCCAAGTGTGCTTCAGCAGCTATGAGTCCTTGCATGGCAGCGCCTTGCCCGGGTTGGTCACTAGCATGGGTTTTTGCAGTAAGGGCAGAATTTCTTGCCTCGATGACTTGGGTGAGTGTGGATTTTTCATGATCCAAATATTTGGAGGCCACTTCAACTAAGTTTGGGATTAAATCATAACGGCGTTGTAGTTGCACATCGATTTGCGAAAAAGCATTGGTAAAGCGATTTTTGAGACTGATCAAGCGATTGTAGATGGCCACTCCCCAGAGCACAAAGATGAGCAGCGCGGAGAAAAAGATTAAGATTCCTGTGGACATTCCCTCACCTCATTGAAAAATTAATTAAATTTTAGCATATTCTCCCGGGTTTATCTAAGAATAGGCTTCCGTTATACTCCCCGAGTTCAAACACGAAGTGCAACAAGATTCCAGGCAAATACAAAGGAGTTTTTTTTGCATATGCAAACTAAAAGCGAAACTCTCCTATGAGTAACAGCATGATTCTTCGAATGGTTTTGGGCGTTGAATGGCTACCCACTCGAAACAAGTTGCTCGATCAATAACTCGAGATCGTGAAAAGGTATGTTGACAGAGTCAGATTTGCTGTCAGAATTTGAAAAATATTTATCGGACCCAATCATTTTCCTCACAAAAGCAAGCACATCAGAAAAAGTTGCCTCATCATTTTTTTGATGCCTTGCAGTAGATTTCACGGTAAACAACGGGGAATCTTTGAAGGTACAAGCGATTCCATGGTTTTCCAGTCTTGAGTGTCATCCTCAAGATATTTTTTAAGGGGAATTCTATCTTCCATAAATATCATGAATGCCCAATGTATAACGCTTAATTTCTTCCAACTGCGAAACATCAACTAATTGGTTTTTTTGCCAGAGCCCTGAATGTCTCTCAATTGAGAGGCATATTGGGGCTTTCGCTGAGTGCGTGTTCACGCCTCACTCTCCAATTGCTTCTTCAGCAAAAAGGACACTGCCGAGCTGGGGGATATAGAATCGCTCGGCGGGGGAGCATCCGATGCATGGTCGCCGAGGGATTTTAATCCACAGCCCCTGCCCCAATCCACTGCATGCTTTTTCTACGGCGAGGATGAGGATGAGGATGAGGATGAGGATGAGGATGCGCGCGGGGCCGATGCCGATGACTCTGAAGAAGACTCTTTCAAGTCCTCAGCTTTCATGAGGAGGATAAGCCACTTTTCGCCCATTTCTTTCAATATTTTAAAAAGACGTGTGGGTTCCTCTACTGTGCTGTCGGGCACACAATATGCTGTTACCATCGATGTTAACTCCTTCGGAAAATTTCCTTCTGTGATTAAATTTTTTTCGATCTCTTTTTTATGCAGTTGCGTAAAAAGGTTTGTGATAAGAATCGCAAGTGGGGATTGCTCACCTGCCACGTCTTTTATCTCATAGTCTATACCCCATAAATACGAAATACCTATAATACCCGAGTACCAGCAACACATAAGGTCAGCAGCATTCGGCCATACTCCTTTATCTTTACTGTATTTTTCATCATATAGAAAACACAAAATCTTGAAAAACCCATTGACAAACAAGGTCGTAAAGGCTTCCCCATAGCTAAGGCGCTGCCCAATGTTCATATTGTTAAATATATTAACAGCCTTACAGGCTCTCTGATACGCTTCACCCTCGTTATAGAAAAAACATGTGGTAGTTAACAACGAGGAATCGAATGCAGTGCCATCGTCATCGTTTTTCTCATCATCTTGATTATTTTCCTCGTGATGGTTACTCTTGTTCTTCTCGTCATCGTCATCCGCTGTCTGCTCGAGCGGCTTCGGATACAGAGCTATCTGTAAGGGCGTACTTTTGTATTCTTTGCGGTCCTCCCGGTCCGCCAGATATTCCTCAATCACTTGGGAAATCAACTGAAGATATACCACATTCATGAAAGTGGATTGGTCTTTCTCCGTATTTGAATCTAACTCTTCTTGCGGCAATACGTTCCCACCTAGATCGCCCAATTTACCCGGGTCCAGCTTCGACTGGAATGGTGTCACAGAGAGCAAGGTTTTAGATAACAAGAATGAGGTCAAATAAGGATCGATGGCCGCCATGTATTCTAGCAATCCGCCGGAACCAAATATGTCTTTCTGCAGGCTGGAGACAAATCCTTCAGGAAATAACTCGTCTTCTGAGGTTACTCCAGCCAATGTAAAAACGTCTTTCATTGCTTTTTCGAGTTCTGCGAGATTCATCCCCTTCTTATCTTCGTTCTTATCTTCTTCAAAAAACATATAAATAACCTCTTGCTTATCTGAACTCTCGCTGTCCATTATATCGCATGTGCAAAAAGTAGTCAATCCATGCGCTGGTTGCCCGCTTTAAGCTGACACGTCTGGGTTCCCGAGTAAGAGTTGAACCCGTGAAAAGCACTTGAACTTTTTTCCAGACGGGACGAGAGAATGCTAGCGCAAAATTGGAAAGCAATGTTAGAATAGTATTTGGCAATGTCATCATCCTGAACTCCTTATTAAGGTGTTGTAAGTACTGGATATTTTGACATTGCCGCTTTCAATAAGCAACTTATTCTACTGTTTTTTAACGAATGTTATTTTTTTGATCAAGAAATGACCGATTTAGGGCTAAAAATGGTCAAAGTCGAGTTGGCTCATGATCTATTATTTACCGATTTTGTGGATACCATGGTCATTGGTGGATATGAAGAGCAAATCGCGAAGACTGCCCATTGCAAGGCGGAAGATTTAAATTACTTCGGTGTGGTGTTGTTTGGTAATTATGAGATTGTTTATGAATTGACCAAAAAATTTTCCTTGTTAAAAGGATAGGTATTTTAATTCTTCTTAGATATAATCAACACGTACAATCCCATGGGGGGATGAGGTGTGAGAGGTTATCATATGCCGGCTGAGGTTTTGGAAAAATTGCCTGAAAAAACAAAAACATTAGGTCCTGTCGCTGATTTGGAAAAGCATTTGCCTTCGGAATGGTGGAAGACGTTATTTAATTCCCTATACCTAAAGACGGATGGAGATGTAGTAGAGAATCATGAAAATACGGCTCGAGAAGTGGGGATGCTGATCGAGGCGGTCGGTTTAAAGAAAAACGACAGTATTCTTGACCTTTGTTGTGGTCAAGGGCGGCATACGATTGAGCTACATCGTAGGGGATATCGGCAGGCCGGCGGTCTAGATCGCTCCCGTTATTTGATTCGTTTGGCCAGAAAGCGCGCTCAGCAAAATGCGTTGGATATTCGGTTTAGTGAAGGGGATGCTCGATCAATTCGCTTGCCAGAGTCCAGTATGGACTGTGTGGTGCTGTTTGGCAACTCCTTTGGTTATTTTGAGTCAAGAGATGAAGATTTGGCGGTACTGCGTTCAATACTTCGTGTACTCAAGAGTGAGGGGTTCTTGGTTTTAGATGTAGTGAATGGAGAATGGATGCGCAGGAATTTTGAGCCTCGTTCATGGGAATGGATTGATGAAATGCAATTCGTTTGTCGAGAGCGCTCTTTGTCGGCGGACGCTTCAAGAATCATTTCTCGGGAAGTCATTGTGCATGCAGAGAAAGGGGTGATTGCAGATCAATTTTATGCGGAACGGCTCTATGATCAAGAAGAAATCTCGGAAATATTATCCGCGTTAAATTTTTCACAGGTGGTTTTTCATGAAGAAGTGGTGGCCAACTCAACCCGAAAACAAGATTTAGGCATGATGGCCAATCGCATGTTTATTAGCGCTCGGGCACCAGTCAAAAGAAAAAAAACGAATGGAATGAAAACTTCATTCTCGATGACAGTGTTGTTGGGGGATCCCTCCCTTCCAGATCTAGTAAAAAGAAACGGGCAGTTTAATACAGAAGATTTTGAAACCATTCAAAAACTCAAAAATGCCCTCAGTGAATTGCCGTATGTTGTAGAGTATGTAGACGATCATTCAAAATTGATCGCTCGTTTCTCTGCTAAGAAACCTAAGTTCGTCTTTAATCTTTGTGATGAGGGATTTTTTAATCACGCGACTCGAGAAATGCACGTGCCTGCTTTTCTGGAAATGCTGAATATTCCTTATTCTGGAGCTTCTCCAGCTTCGTTAGCCATGTGTTATGACAAATCCATTGTGCGCTCAGTGGCATTATCTATGGAAATTCCTGTGCCTCTGGAAACCTTTTGCCATTATTCGGATCAAACGGCAAATTTACCTTCTATTTTTCCTGCATTGATTAAACCCAGTTTGGGAGATAGTTCAATAGGGATCACACAAGATGCCGTTGTTCATGACTCCACTTCACTCATGGCGTGTTTGGAAAAATTAAAGAGTCAATTTCCCAATATTCCTCTGTTGGTACAAGAGTATCTTTCTGGTGCTGAATACACGGTTGGGGTGATAGGCAATCCAGGCAACTATCTCTATTTGCCCATTCTGACTGTGGATTACAGTGATATTCCAGAGGGGCTACCGAAGATCCTGGGGTATGAATCTAAATGGATGCCAGATTCTGTGTACTGGAAAAACATTCGCTACATTCCTGCAAAGTTAGATCTAGATACAGAAAGAAAGTTAATTGATTATTCGACGATGCTTTTTGAACGTTTAGGCTGTCGGGACTATGCTCGATTTGATTTTCGTGCAGATGACAGTGGAGAAATCAAATTGTTGGAAGTCAATCCGAACCCGGGTTGGTGTTGGGATGGAAAGTTAAATCTGATGGCAGATCTGGCGGGGAAAAGCTATGCCGATTTATTAGAGCTCATCCTAAAAGCAGCCATTGATAGGATGGGAGGCATGGAGGCTTTTTGCCTCTAAGAATAGAGTTTGATATTCTAGAAGAATATCATTTGGAATAACTATGTCTGAGAGTTTATTACAACAATTGTTAACGAGCACCGAGCAACGGCTGTCTGCACTCCGGAGGTCGCTTTGACTTTGACACTCTCGAAGCCCAATTAGAAGAAATCGAGCGTGAGTTGCAAACTCCAGAAGCGTTTACCCAGCCGCAAGTTGCCCGACGCTTAAATCAGCACCGTGCGCAGCTTTCTCGTCAAATTGCCCCCTTAAAGACCGCTTGGGAGTCTTTTCAAGAATACCAGGGGCTCTCTGAATTGTTAGAAGACCATCAGAGGGAAGATCAGCAAGCGCTCATTGATTTGCTCTTGGCTCTGGAGAAACAGGTCGATGTTTTAGAGCATTTGCAGTTATTTTCCGGAAAAATGGATGCTGAGAATGCCTTCTTGGATATTCAATCGGGCTCTGGAGGGACTGAAGCGCAGGATTGGGCGCAGATGCTATTGCGAATGTATTTGCGTTTTTGTGAGCGCCATGGATTTCAGGTGGAATTGATAGAGTGTTCTCCAGGAGAGGTGGCGGGTATTAAAAGTGCCACGTTATCCGTAAAAGGAGAATATGCCTTTGGTTGGCTGCATACAGAGACCGGAGTGCATCGATTGGTGAGGAAATCTCCCTTTGATTCTGGAAATCGTCGTCATACTTCTTTTGCGGCTGTGTTTGTGTCTCCAGATAGCGATGACGTGATAGAAGTGGATATCAATCCCAGTGAGTTGCGTGTGGATACGTATCGTGCCTCTGGTGCGGGCGGTCAGCATGTGAATCGCACAGATTCTGCGGTGCGCATTACCCATTTGCCTACGGGGATTGTGGTGCAGTGCCAAAAAGATCGTTCCCAACATAAAAACCGCTCTCAAGCCATGAAGCAATTGCAGGCTAAACTGTATGAATTGGCTTTGCAGAAGCAGCGTGATGAGCAGCAAATACAAGAGGCCAGTAAATCAGAAATTGGTTGGGGCAATCAAATCCGTTCTTATGTCCTAGATGATTCCAGAATCAAAGATTTACGTAGTGGTTATGAAACCGCGAAAACCCAGCAGATTTTAGATGGAGATTTAGAGCATATGATTTTAGCCACCTTACAACAGGAGCAGCGTCATGACTGAGCATGAAGATTTACGCAGTGTGCGATTAGAAAAACTACGAGCCCTTCAAGAAAAAGGAGTGGCTTTCCCTAATGATTTTAGAGTGAATGTGCGTGTCTCCGAATTATTGTCTGAGCATCAGGATGCAGATAGAGAGGCTTTAGAAACATTAACTAGCTCTTATTCGATTGCGGGTCGTATTTTATTAAAACGTGTAATGGGGAAAGCGGCTTTTTTTCAGATTCAAGACAATGGGGCAATGATCCAAATTTATGTTCAAGCCAATGCCGTTGGAGAGTATTTCGAGGAAATTAAGCAATTCGACAGAGGCGATATCGTGGGAGTTCTGGGTCGTTTATTTCGAACCAAAACCAATGAATTGACACTCAAAGTGTCTGAAATTCGCATATTGGTTAAATCGTTGCAGCCGCTTCCGGATAAATTTCATGGGGTCCAAGATACAGAGTTGCGTTATCGTCAGCGCTATGTCGATTTATTTATGAACCAGGATGTCAGAGAAATTTTTGAAAAACGCGCCTCCATTGTTTCTGCTACCCGTGCTTTTTTACAACAAGAAGGATTCATTGAAGTAGAAACGCCGATGATGCATCCCATTCCAGGAGGCGCGACGGCAAGACCGTTTGTGACGCATCATCATACGTTGGATATGGATTTATATTTGCGCATTGCGCCAGAGTTGTATTTGAAGCGACTCATTGTGGGCGGATTTAATCGGGTCTTTGAAATCAATCGCAGTTTTCGCAATGAAGGTATTTCTACTCGACACAATCCAGAATTCACCATGTTGGAATTTTATCAAGCATATGCGACGTATGAAGATTTAATGCGGCTGACAGAGGAATTTTTTGAGCAAGTTTCACGTGCGGTTTTAGGGACAACGTTCTTGACTTTGGACAGCACGGGGATCGTCATTGATTTTAGTCAGCCTTTTGCAAAAAAAACCTTGTGTGGAGCAGTCCGTGAAGCATTGAAGCTTGAAGATGACGCGATATTAAGAGATCTTAACACAGTGAATGCGCTTTTGGTGCAAGAGGGGCAATCCCCCTGTGAAGATTTAGGAGAAGGGCAATTGGCGTTATTTGAGTCTTGTGTCGAGCCATACTTGTCTGCACCCACATTCATCACCCAATATCCGGCGTCCGTATCGCCATTGGCTAGACGTAATGATGCCGATCCAGATTTTTGTGATCGCTTTGAGTTATTTATTGATGGAAGAGAAATCGCCAATGGGTTTTCAGAGCTCAATGATCCGCTCGATCAAGCCTCACGTTTTGCACAGCAAGCCCAACGTCGCGATGCAGGAGATAGTGAAGCGATGTATTATGACAAAGATTATGTTGATGCATTGGAATATGGGATGCCTCCTACCGCGGGTGAGGGGATTGGTATCGATAGACTGGTGATGCTGTTGCTGCAGCAGCACAGTATCCGCGAAGTAATTTGGTTTCCCTTATTGCGTCCGTTGAACCACGGTGAGCCCATCTCCAATGGGCAATAGTAAATGATTGACCGTTTGGTCATTGGCGATGATGGTGTTGAGTTCATGAATGACTTGAGTGCGGGGATCTTCATAGGGGGGTGACTGTGTTACTTTTCCATGCCAAAGCGTGTTATCAATGATGAGCAACCCCGAAGGTTGTAGTAGCGGTTTGAGTGCATGATAGTACTCTATATAGCGTTTTTTGTCGGCATCTAGAAAGATGATGTCAAAAAGTTTTTCACCGCTGTCATTCCCGCGAACACCGCTGTCATTCCCGCGAAAGCGGGAATCTCTCTGAGACAGGTATGAACCTCCGCTTTCGCGGGAATGACACCAGGGGCCGAGCTGGCAATACTGCTCAATATATTCCATCGCATCCATGGTAACAGTTTCAATGCGTGAAGCCACTCCTGCCTGAGACCAGTAAGTTTTTGCAATATCCAGATAGCGTGAATCATGGTCACAGGTGATGAGTTGACCTGTTTCTCGCAATCCCAAAGCGATAGCCAGGCTACTGTAGCCCATTAGAGTTCCCAATTCTAGCGCATGTTCTGCGTGAATGAGTCGTGTTAAAAAAGTCAGAGTGGCGCCTTGCATGGGAGACACTTGGATATGCTCTAACTTTTTTTCACAAGCAATTGCACGTAGATTTGAAAGATGGATATTCTCTTTGAAGGCAAATTGATTGAGATATTGAAGCGTTGTCATAGTGATAACAAATAAAGTTTTCTACAGTTTATCAGCAAAAGTTATTGAGCAATATAGCCTGTCAATAAAAATTATTGGGTTGGGGATAATGAGATTATTGCCAGCCCAATAATTTTTATTGAGGATGACGTATGTCACACTCCTACGAACGCGAGAATCTCTCTGAAGCCTGTATGGACCCCCGCTTTCGCGGGGGTGACAAAATTGCA
>CAYGKN010000025.1:14726-16675 GCA_964350565.1 uncultured Gammaproteobacteria bacterium | reverse complement strand
AGGGTCCAACACTTGAAAAAATAAAATTTTCTCTAGATAAATATCGTATAAGGTTTCTTCCTTCAAGATCGTAATGTCCAAAAGGGGTTTTTTCTGGGTTTTTTTCTATGACGTTTAATTCAGAGGTGATGCATTTCATAAATATAAAACTTACTACTTCAGGAGAGAGGAAAATAACTGGCTCAGAAAAATAACCAAAATATTTATATTGATCTTCTACTTGAAATGTCATTTTGCTATAAACGTGCATAGAGAAATTAGAAGCTTTTTCATAAAATTCATAGATTTTTTCATTTTCTTGATTCTGTTTTAGGCCATATCCACAAGATAAAATAAGTGGGCTATCAAAAGATAATTTCTGGATTAAGTAGTAAGAAAAACATCCGGCAGTGATTTGGGTGTCTCCATCCATGCTAATTAAATGGATGTTTTCTTCTGCTATATTCAGTTTTTCTTTTAAGAAAATCCATATTTTTCTTGCTTGAAGTAAACAGAAATTTCTCATGTGACCAATGGGTGGTAGATTTTTTTCATTTTTCTTTTTCCAAAGAAAAAAACATGGAATAAATAAAGTGTCATTTTTTGCTCGTTTGAATTTTATTTCATTTTTTTTTCGTTGGAGTTCTTCTTCGTTTTCATCATTAATGGCGTATAAACATACAAGCTGAAAATCAGGGGTATTTCTTTCGATTTCTGATAGTGCATCAGAAACCATATTCATAAAATTCTCTAATTTCAAATCAGGGGATTCTCCTCGAGTGGGAACTATGAGGATAAATGTGTTTTTATTGGTTGAAAGCAAATTAATTTCATGAGGAAGATAAAGTTCCTCGATTAAAACGACTTCAGGGATGGTGAATTCTTTTAGTGCATCGATTAAGCGTTGGTTTTCTAGGAACTGATAAGCAGCATGAAGATAACAGTTGTTGCGTTCATTTTTGAAATGCTTTGGACAAATATCAATTTGTTTTTCAAATAAATCTTTTCGTACATATTTGTAGTATAAGGCTTTTTCATGAATTGGTAGACTTCCTGGATGTGTAATAATAGAAGACTTTAAATCGTCAAGTTCATAATGACAACTTTTTCCTTCTCTCCAGCACACGAAATGAGAGCCGCCATTCACATGTCCGCCTATAATATAGGATGAAAGAATATAGTCATTGTTTTTGATGGAAATTTTTCTAGGTAATTTTTTGTTTTTTTGTTGTATGTTCTCGTTGTAAACAAAGATTTCAGCTATCTCTTTTTCTTCTTGCTGAAAAGCAATCGACACCACTTCTGATTTGCAGCGTATTTCTGTAAAAATTTCATTTTCAAATCGAATTTCTCGATGATCGGTTTGCTTATAATGCTCAAGAAGATCTTCAAATTTTTTTATAGTCATATCGTTTTCTGGAAGATGAATCTCATTTCCCAAAAAAATAGGTTTAGATATATGGAGGCGATCTTTCTCAAATCGAGTTTCTTTTTTTTCTGATGTGCTATCTATACGTATTATTGTTTCTTCATCAGGCTTCTTCCAAGTCGTGATGACTGAAAAGCATTTTTCCATGATAAATAAGGAAATAATATCTCTTATTGCTTCTTGTGTCGTTTTTTTGAAAAAGCTCGGATTTAATCCTTTCATCTCAATACAATATTCTAAAAATAAGCCGGATTGGTTTTTTTTGTTTTTTTCAGAAAGAGAAATGGGTTGCAAGGCTTTATTTGTGGTTTTTATTTTTTTGGGTGGAGAAGAATAAGACGTTTTTTCAATTTCCTCTAACTTTTCCTCATCACAATCTTCTTTTGGAAACATTGTAACAAGTCGGCTTTGAAATGTTTCTATTTTTTTAAGGTATTCGGGTGGGCAAAGATGAAGGGATTTTTCTTTCAAGCTGAGATCGAAGTAAGTGTTAACTCCTTTTGGAGGATTCATTAGTTTTTTAAACAATGAATCAAAATCA
>CAYGKN010000025.1:0-14716 GCA_964350565.1 uncultured Gammaproteobacteria bacterium | reverse complement strand
CATCAAGTCATGATTTCGGTAATAAGTTGAAATGTTTTTTATAATGTAGAGAATCAAAAGAATTTCTTGAGGGTTTTTGTTTAAGCAAAGGTTTTGGCAAACCAGATCGTTGTAGAGAGATTTTAATAAATAGATTTTTAAAATAATGAACTCATAAGCAGTTCCACTGACAACCGGGGCATAAAGGACGCAAGGAAGTCCAGAGTTAAGTTGGTCATTTTTGTTCCTTCCAAACCGACCTTCAATTTGATTGAGTTTTCCTTCTGTCCATGCTCCAGAAAGTAATATGGCAACTTCTGCATCTATATTGGTTCCACTAATGCAGGCTTCACCAAATATAAAAACTTGACTAATTTGCATTTTATAGAGATAATACAAAACCGTAATAATAAAGTCATCGCAAAGTGATTGGCCGAGCAGCTCAAAATCATTACGTTTCCCTATGTCATCATCAATTATTTCAGTAAATTTTTTAAAGTCCTCAAAAACAGAAGTATTTTTTTCTTGGATAGGCAAGAATTTAGAAAAACGCACCATCCACTCTTCTTCGGTCCCTTCTTTGAATAGAGTGATGTGCGTGTTTTGAGAAGCTTGCTCAAACTCACATAACAACCAGCAAAAAATTATAAATTCATCAAATCTTACCCCGATAGCCTTTTGGATTTCACTTTTTTCTTCTTCAGAAAGGAGGTTTTTTCTAATGAATTTTGAAAAAATATTTCGATATAATTGTTCTATTGTTGAGATATTATTTCTTTTCTTTTTAAGTTTATGCAGTGCGTTAAAAGTTGGAATATGTTTGGTTCCTGCCTCATTAAATCGTGAGTCTAGGAAAGTCACATAATCTGAGAAGTCAAAACACTTATTAAACGCATTTTTGTTTAAAAAAATATTAGGATTGTTCGGAAGAGGGAGTTTTAATCCATTTTTTGTAGATAGATTGGTGGCTGAAAAAGATATCTGTTTTACAGATGTTGCAGCATGATAAAGTCCGATTTCAATAGGTTGGTTTTTTTTTGAGAGAAAATAGTACAGATAAATGTATAGAAATAATTGATGAATTTTTTGATGAATATAGATGGCGATGCGTTTCCCTGGGTTTTCATTGAAAATTTTTAAAAATGGCTTGATATGGTTGGGGGTGGTTTCTGAGAAATTGGCGGCCAATTTAAATATTTTTTTTATATCATTATCAGAAATAGATTCGTTTAAGTTTCTTTTTGCGGTCAATAAATTGGTTTGGTTAAGACCAAGAGCTTGCGCATAAAATTCGTCAATAAGTTGGAGTATGTTGTCTGGCTTTTTGATTGGGCTGTCTTTAAAGTGTTTCCCATCAATAAATAAAAATTCTTTAGAAATGATATGAAAGCTTTCGGAATTTTTAGGTGGGTGTATGACTAAGTGATCGAAAATTACCTTCATCCATTTAGATAGCGTGTTTTTAATTTTGTTAATTTCCAATAATAATGCTTGTTCACAGTCTTTTTCTTCATCAGATGCGGGTTCTGAAAAAGCGTCCGCTTCTTTATAGTCAAGTCTTTGAAGTGTTTTTTCAAGATTTGAGAAGGAGTTAAATAGAAACTTTTGCATAAAGATTTTTTCTTTCAACAACCTTGCTGCTAAAAAATAAAAGTGATTTTCGATTTGTTTTAAATCATTTGGCCAAGGTGTGGCTGAAGCGGCCAGTATCAACTTTTTTCTTTCAAAATATTTTTGCATATTGGAAGAAAGATCTAGCAAAATGTCTCGGCTGTTGAAGGAGGTTTTTGGTTTTTGTGGTTTTTTGGGATGGCCTTTTCGTTGAGCTTCAGTAGTGGTGCTCGATGAGATGCTGTCTTGTGATTCATCAACAACAATTCCATTAAATTGTTCAATGAAATCAAAATATTTTTTTTCGGAGCGCTCTAATTTTTCATTATCATTTTTAAATTTTACATCAATTTTTTTTTTAAAATAAGAGAGAAGACTTTGCTGTGGAATTACGATAATATTTTCTTCCAGTTTTTTCTCTAAAGCATTGGATCCTGCTTTGAGATCAATGGAGGCGGTTAGGGGCTTTCCAAAAATGTACTTTTGAGTTTCTTGTTCTTTTTTTTTGGCTCTCTTGATGTTATTTTCCCACGATTCAAGCACGTTATGTGAGGGAACAATCACTAAGTAAGGTTTTTTTTCTTTATTATGTGTATAGTGGTGTGCCATGGCCATGAGCATGATAAAAGTTTTTCCAGATCCGACTGGGAGATAGAGCAGAGAGGCAAAACCATTCTCTTGATTTCGGATGATGGTTTTTAGATAAGCGATTTGATCTGCATCACCTTCTCCTTTTTGAGCCATCGATTCAATAGCGTCACTGAATTCTATTTCAGGGGTTTCTCTTAGTTTTTTGAAGTCGGCTTCAATGTCTTTTAGTGCAGCTTGAATTTCTTCTTCTGTAAAATTACTGGGTTCAAGATAAGTTTGTTTAGCAAGCGTTTCCCAAAAATGCAACGAATCATTTCGATTTGCGGAGGATTCTTGTTGAATGAGTTGATATTTAATGTCTGAGAAATAGGTCTTGAGGAGTAGGTTTTGTTCAATCATTTGGTCGGAAATCCGAATGATAGATACGGAATTATCGTTATTGTTTCTCCAGGGGGATTGATAAAGTGCTGAAAATAATTTTGGATAAGTCTTATGAGAAAGGCAATGAATTTCATTTGCAAGCCCTGTGGAATCAAAAGTCAACTTGGCAATAGTGATTTTGATTTGATGAGGCGTGTTCTCACATTCTTCTAAACAATGAAAATGGATTTCAGTGGAAGATGAGGGTTTCTTTTTGTCTTTATTTAAATAATCTTCTATTTCAGAAAGTTTTTTCCAAAAAAAATACTTTTTGAGTAAAGGAGAATAAAAGAGAGCGCTCTTTTTTTCTGAGGTCACTGTGGGCAGCAAAGTAGCCCAATCGGTTTTCTTTTTTAATTGTTCGAGAATGCTTTTTTGAAGATTGGTAGGGATCGACCATTGACTCGAATTGGACAAAGCTTTAAGGATGGCCTCTCTATTTTCGATGAGCATGGGTTTAACAATTTTGTCCCATTCATTTTTCATAACAATCACTTGGTTTATCAGGTGTACAGGTAATCGGCCACCGCCATTCTGTACCAAAACTTCTCGGAGAGACTTTCAGAATAGGAGGGGCTTGATGTCGTTTAAATTGATTTTTTTGCAATCGGGAAAAGAATGTGGATTCCTTATGTAACGCGATGTTTCTTTGATGCATTCCCTGGTTGATCCATTGATCAATGCTTTCATAATTTCCCAACTCTTGCTCATCTATCTGGTTGGGGGCGAGTTCAGCACTTGGAGGTCTAGTAAGAATGGCTTCTGGAATGGCATGGTTCGTAATGTGTTGGGTGTAGTGCGCGAGCGCATAGACATGGTTTTTACTGAGATCGCCAATGACAGAAAGTGCTCCGATTAAATCGCCGTATAACGTGCCATACCCCAGTGCCAATTCACTTTTGTTGCTGGTGTTGAGCACGATGGAGAGGGGGGTGGCATTGGCCAATGCCATTAAATACAATCCCCGCAATCGTGACTGTAAATTTTGTTGGGCCAGATGATGTGGGTTGCTATCCAATCTATTGCCCAGCGTGTCTTGGCAGCTCGTTAAGGCCGCTTGAATATCAAGGCATTCAAAATTCACACCCAGAGCTTGTGCCATTGCTGTAGCAAGGACTTCGCTCTCTGTGGTGCTATAAGGGCCTCTCAAAAAATAAGTACGGATGGCTTCTTTGCCCAATGCTTGTGCGGCAATGACGGCTACCAGTGCGGAATCGATGCCTCCCGATAATCCAATGATCACTTGTTGAATGCCATTTTTGTGACAGTAGTCCCTCAGGCCTAAACAAAGTGCTTGAAAAATTTGGGAATAAAAATTGGGTTCAATGAGCTCTTCAGCTTGAGTGCACTCAAACGTCGTGCTCAGAATACCCGTTTCAAAAGAGCGGAGCGCCTGGCGAATTTCTCCGTTGGTATTGCTACAAAGCGTTCCTCCATCAAAAATTAATTCATCTTGAGCCCCTACTTGGTGGCAGCTAAAAATGGGAAGCCCCAAGGATTGAGAGCGTTCACGGATTAATTGTTTTCGGATGGCGATTTTATTCCAATCAAATGGGGAGGCATTCACGACAATCAATCCGTCCAACCCTCGATAGGTTTGGGCCACTTCCCAATCCCACAGATCTTCACAAATGGCCAGCCCCAAACGTTTTTCATGAAAAATGATGTGGTTGGCAGAGGTGCCTGGAGTAAAATAACGTTTTTCATCGAATACCCCCTCATTCGGTAGAGCCCTTTTGTGATACTCAACCTGACAGGCTCTCTGTTGCCAAAAAGCCAGAGTGTTGTAGCATTTCCCTTCTTTCCACGTCGGATAGCTCAGTAGTAATCCTGCGCCAGGAAAACGAGAAGCCAGTTGCTGGGCAGCTGCTTCACAGGCTTGAATAAACTGAGGGGAGAGCAGTAAATCTTGGGGAGGATATCCGCAAATGCTGAATTCAGGGAATACCCACAAATCTGTTTCATTACCAACATGTTGGTTGAGAATATTGGCCATTTGCTCAATATTGCCTTTTAGGTCTCCAACCAGGGGGTCGATTTGCGCCAAATGAATGCTGGTCATGGGTGCTCCGCGTTTTGCTTATGATAAAGAAATTTTCGTCACGCTGCACCTCTTAATTTTGAATTAATTTTACTCATTTATGATGGGCATCATGAATCGATAGGAGAAAGTTATGGTTGGCATATTTGAGCGCAGAGTAGCGGAAAAGAATCTGGAAAAATTGAAAGAGTTTAGAGAGGCTTTTTCTACTTTTTTGAGATTACTAACTGATCAAGAGCTAAGTCAGATACGAATAGCATGTGAACAGGTCCAGAGTGCTCTGATGGTGACGCAACAGAATGGAGCCAATTTAATCACCTATTTCGATGCTTCTTTGAAAGCCATCAGGAAGACGTTGAATCTTAATTTATTGATGGACTTAGCAGGTCGTTGGGCTGCTTTTTGCGAAAAAAATGCTCCATTGCTCAGTAATACGGTGGGAGCACAAGAGAAGCAACTGCAGGCTTTGATGCACCAGTTGGGTTATTTTGCTCGTCAAATTCAAGATCGGCGGGAGCATTCGTCTCACTCACATTCTCGTTAGGGCTCTCTGTTCGCCTGGTGCGTGACAAGGGGTTATTGCTTTGTTACACTCTCCTGGAGTGAGCTAAGCAGCCGCATTGCTTGGCAATGAGGAAAGTCCGGGCTCCAACGGGCAGGGTGCCAGGTAACGCCTGGGGGGCGCGAGCCTACGGAAAGTGCCACAGAAAATATACCGCCCGAAAGGGTAAGGGTGAAATGGTGCGGTAAGAGCGCACCGCGGTGCAGGTAACTGCACTGGCAGGGTAAACCCCACCTGGAGCAAGACCAAATAGTGTTCCAAACGTGTGGCCCACACGGGAACTGGGTTGGTCGCTAGAGGCGTTGGGTGATCAACGTCCCAGATGAATGGCTGTTCAAGACAGAACCCGGCTTATCGGCTCACTCACTTTATGTTATCCTGCTAAAGAAGTAATGAAAGGATAGTTCCAATGAGCTGGTTAAAAAATCTGATTCCCAGTGCGATTCGCCGCAGCACGAACCAGGGCGTTCCTGAGGGGCTGTGGACGCAGTGTGACGCCTGTCAGGCCATTTTATACCGTGCAGAATTAGAGCGGGCTTTGCGTGTGTGCCCCAAATGTGATCACCATCATTATTTGCCTGCCAAAATCCGTTTGGAGCACCTTCTCGATCCCACACCACAGCCTCAGCGTCTGGCAGATGAGGTAGGCGCCAAGGATATTCTCCGTTTTCGGGATAGCAAGCGTTATCGCGATCGCTTAAGCAGTGCTCAGAAGCAAACTGAAGAACAAGAAGCCTTGGTGGCCATGCAGGGATACCTTTACCAAAAACCAGTGGTTGCCGTGGCCTTTGAGTATCATTTTATTGGAGGGTCGATGGGCTCTGCCGTTGGTGAGCGCTTTGTGCAAGCCGTGCATCAGGCTCAAATTCAGCATTGTCCGTTTATTTGTTTTTCTGCGAGCGGTGGGGCTCGCATGCAAGAGGGGTTGTTGTCATTATTTCAAATGGCGAAAACCAGTGCGGCATTAAAACAGCTATCGGATCAAGGTTTGCCGTTTATTTCTGTGCTCACCGATCCCACCATGGGGGGCGTGGCAGCCAGTCTGGCTATGCTGGGCGACGTGATTGTTGCAGAGCCTCGGGCTCGTTTGGGGTTTGCCGGCCCTCGAGTGATTGAACAAACCGTCCGTGAGACATTGCCAGAAGGCTTTCAACGCAGTGAATTTTTACTAGAACATGGTGCGGTGGATATCATCATGCCGCGTGCACAGTTACGGGAAAAATTGGCTGGGTTACTGGCCCAACTGATGCATTGGCCATTGCCGGCTGAGCTGGACTATGCCGAATAACGATCTCCTGGACCAATGGTTGCAAGAAAATGCGCTGGGGATGTTCGAATGCCCTCGCTTGGATTTGTTTCGCATTCAAAATGCACTGGCCCACTTCAGCCTTGCCCTGCCTAAGCCCACCATTTTGGTGGGGGGAACCAATGGCAAAGGGACGTCTGTAGCCCTATTGGTGGCATTGCTACGGGCCGCTGGTTATCAACGAGTGGGCGCCTTTTTCTCTCCGCATTTGCATGCGTTTCGTGAACGCATTCAAATCAATGGGCAACCACTCACGAATGCCGATATCCTCAAACGCTTTGAAGAGATTTATGCCATAGGATTGCCTCTGACGTATTTTGAATATGCCACCATGGCCGCCCTCTTAGCCTTTACTCAAGCCTCTTGTGAGGCTATTGTGCTTGAAGTCGGATTGGGTGGGCGTTTGGATGCCACCAATGCCGTGGATGCAGACATTGCACTGATTTCTAGTATTGGATTGGATCACCAAGCGCAATTGGGGCACAGTAGAGAAGAGATAGGATGGGAAAAGGCACATATTTACCGAGCAAACCAATGGGCCGTATGTGCCGAACCTCATCCTCCCGCTTCGATCTATCAGCATGCCCGAGCCATTGGTGCCCGTTTCCTTCAATGGGGAGAGGCGTTTCATATTGAAAAAGAGAAAAACCATTGGCGCTATATCGGCTTGAATACCGATTATGCACAGTTGCCTTATCGAGAATTTCCCACTTCATTGATGGCTGGCGTGTTGGCGGCCTTTGAAGGACTGGGTGTGGAATTGGCACAGGATATGGTACAGTCCATTCTCGCAGAAACCAAATTACCTGGACGATTTACCGTGTTGTCCACAGAGCCTTTAGTGATTGTAGATGTGGCCCACAACGGGGCGGCATTGACTCAACTCATTCACAGCATCCGGCAGCGCTATCCTGATCGCACCTTAATCTGGGTGGGGGGTATGCTTTCTGATAAATGCCAACATATGCACGAAGGAGATTGGGTGCATGCGTTTAGTGAATATCACCTAGCCCCTTTGAACCATTACAGAGCGGCGAGCATAGAAAGGATGCAAAACACACTCGCTTCTGTAGGGATAACTGAGGTACAATGGCATGACAGCATGTCGTTGGCCCTGTCGGCTGCCAAACGCACGAAGCTTGAAAACACCCTGATTGTGGCTACAGGATCTTTTGCTGTTGCCAATGAGTTACTGAGAGAGAGTGATGCCGGTGATATCTAGAAATACCATGCAATGGACACTACTATCCATCGGACTGATGGTGTTGGTATGGATTTGGTGGCCAATGTTAAGCCCCCATCCTCGTGTTCTCCCCTCCAAGGCCCCTGTAGCGGAGAGTCAATTGCCTACTTGGCGCCAACCGGCCGCGGTGGTGCATTTGGGATTGCAGGTAGCGAGCTTTCATAAATTACTATACGCCGAGCGCTTGGTGACGCGACTGAGTTTACTGGGCTATCAAACCTGGACCCAAAAAATCGAATTGCCCCGTGGAGTGTATTATCGCGTCTTTGTCACCGGCTTCAAAGAAGAGCATGATCCGAAGCGATTACAAGAATATTTGGCAGAACATGCAGCTCTTGCAGGGCAATTGGTGCGTGTCGATGATCAGTTCCCATCAGGTGTGTCATGATTCATGATGCCAATCTGCTGGATTATGCCATCATCGCTATTCTGCTATTGTCGATGCTCGTCGGGGTCATTCGAGGGTTACTCCGGGAGTTGGGTATTTTAGCTATTTGGGCTTTGAGTGCAGCCATGGCTTTTTGGGGAGCTCCTTTGTTGATGCCTTATTTGAAACCCTTCGTTCCTGGCATGCCACGAGGGGTCGCCATCGGCATTCTTTTTGTCGTGGGTCTGGTGGGCGGGCATCTCATGCTTAAACTCTTGGGGAGCTTGCTCATCAAAGCCAAGCTGGGTGGGCTCGATATGCTCCTGGGGGCAGGATTTGGAGTGGTTCGAGGAGGGGCGTTGATCATGGCACTGTATTGGGCGGGCTCTATGACTGCCATTGTTCATCGCGCCATTTGGAAAGAGTCCGTGACATTGCCCTATGTGAAAATGGGGACGCAGCAAGTCTATACTTGGTGGAAGTCGGGCTTCTAAAAAAACCGTTCAACCAAATCAAAGGAATATTCCGACACACAACCATGACCATTAATATCACACAGTGAACCGGCGTAATAAGTATTCTGCTCCCCTTGAGCGGTTTCGATTTGCTCATAAATTCCTGTTTGCAAAGAGCTACAAGGATAATGGGCATTGTATTCTGGCCAAAAACGCTCATTCACCCATTCATGGATGGTGGCATGAAAGTGAGTTTGAACATAGCGTTCCACTTTTTCTTTGATGGGATCAAATCCTTGAGCCTGCGGATGACAGATCGCCGCAGTGTATAAATATTGAGATTCATCAACTCTGTCTTCAGGGATGAAAATGCCTAAACGATTTCGGTCTTCAGATTCACTAAAAACATCTAGCATATTATAAATGGCATCATGGGGAAGACCACTGGCGATGAATGCGCATTTCCATAAGGGGCAAAAGACCACTTCATTGGCCATTCGTTGCTCAATGGGGGTTGGGGTGAGTGCTTCCCTGATGAAAGTCAACGGGCAAGTGATAATGAGTTTATCGAAAGTATAGGTTTGCTCCTTGGTGGTGACTGTAATCACCTCAGCTCTTTCAATCGATTGAATCTGGGCATTGTCCATCACATTTTTTTCTTGAGCAACGGCTTTCCAAATGGCTTGTATCCCTTCTTCAATGGGCTGGTAGGTGCCGTCTGCATAGCGAATGGGCCAGTTGAGCATTTGATAAAGAAATTTTACCACGCGAATGGCAGGTAGGCTTTCATAAGCCAATTGCAGAATGCCTCCAGAACTTAAGGTGCCCAGAGAAAAACTGATGTTTTGATGGATGACTTTAAATTCTAAACTTTCTAACCATTTCATGGCGGGTTGCATTAATTCTTCGGGAATGGGGCGCTGGTAATATCCTGGACGACGGAATGCACGGTATTTCCAAAGAATGCCGGCGAGTTTGTAGAGATCGTGCAGCACATCGGGCAAAGTGCTCAATGGCCCGTAGGGATAGGCTTTGGTGGTATCGACGACAATTCCTTTATCAGGATGATAATAACGCAACCATTTGCGCTGTTTTTTTGATGGTCCCTTGCCCATGTGGAGATCATACTTTTGAATGAGATGCTTGATGCTTGGGGTCATCATGGGTTGCACACTGCCCATTTCATAAATCAGTTCGCGACCATCAGGCGTTGTGAAACTCGCACTTTGCCCTTGTCCACCCACAGCCGAGCGTTTCTCTAATATGGTGATGTCGGTGTATCCTTTTTCAGCCAATGCTTCTGCCGCAGCCAATCCACCAGGTCCAGCCCCAATGATTCCAATGCGAGTGTGGCTCATGCCTGCCTCCTAGAGTATCTCTTTGCTAGTTATCGACTCGAGACAGGGGTTCTTTAAAGTGCATTTTTGCTAGTGATTTGAGTCCGAATGGGTAAAAGCCTCAGGTTGATCTATGATTACATCTCAAGGGAAAAACGGGACGGTTTTGGGAGATGTATCAGTATGCGCTTCGCTTTAAAGCACGCTAGAAAAATCGCGTGATGCCACAGATTGTGGCCCAACGGGTTATCCATCCCTGTTGGGTGCAATCCATTCAATACGACGCGGCAAATACAGGCCATACTGAGAGAGTTGCTGTAATCGCATGTGCAATGCGGTTTTCTCCATCAATGTTTTGCCTATGGTGGCTACTTCTCTGGCGGCTATCGGCGCGAGGTGAGAATTCTCCACCCATTGATTGAAAGCTCCCATGGCAGGGCCGCACCAGATTTGATAATCGAGTTTTCGAGAGACATCCCCTTGAATGGCCCATCGGCTAGAGAGTCCTAAGTACCATCTAAAAATCAAGGCCATTTTGTATTTGGGATTTTTTTGGGCTAAGGTGACCTGCGCGGGATCGCGGGATTGGAAATAACTCTCCGTATTTCTCCAAACGTCTTCGAGGGTATTTTTGAAAATATCTTTTTCAATTTTACTTTTGATATCTTCAGGTATTTTTTCAATACTTTCGTAGTTTTTGTAAATTTCATAGAGCTTGTTGGCACGCATGGGGAATAATGATCCCCGCTTGAGCACTTGCAACTTCACGCCCGCTTCGAACATGTCTGCGGCGGCGGCCATCATGATATCATCAAATTGTGCCATCGCCAGCGCTTCTTTAGCTGGCGCGCTGATATCGGCCTCCACACAGGCTTGATTGATGGAGCCTGTAACCACATAGGCTGCCCCCATGGAAAAGGCTGCAGCGAGCGCCTCTGGCGTGGAGAGACCGCCTCCTGCACCCACACGGATGTCAGCACCGGCATTGGCCACGAGACGTTGGATGATGGGAAAAATGGTGGTGAGTGAGCGGTTATCCGTGTGGCCACCGGAATCGGCTTCTACGGTGATGTCACTGGCAATGGGTAATTGTTTTGCCAACGCCACCTCCTCACTAGAGAGTTGACCTGCTTGCGCTAAGGAAGCGAGCATCTCATCCCTAGGAGGTTGGATAAATTGTTTGGCCACGGTGGGATGAGAAATTTTCGCCATGATATAGCGCTCTCGATGAATCACCCCAGAAGCATCTTGTTTTAATCCTTTGGCCGCAAAATGAACCACATTAGGTGTCACATGGGTAAAGGCTGAGGCACACACATGTCTCACATCGTATTTCAGTAATAATTCCACCGTTTTTTCTTCAATGCTGGGCTCATTGGGGCTGTGAATCAAATTACACATCCAATTGTGCTTGCCAGAAAGCGTGGTTTGGATGCGCTGTAAATTCTCTTCAATGACGGAAGGAATTAATCCTCCAGAACCAAAGCTGCCCAACATGCCTGCATTCGCCATGGCAATGACCATGTCTGCAGAGGCGATCCCATTGGCCATTTCTCCAGCAATATAGGCATATTTAGATTGATATTGTTCTCTAAAGCTTGCATGCCCTAGCGCCGAACCACTGCAAGGCGGCAATTGTGCGTAAAGTGTATGGCCTTCTTTGGCAAGTTGCTCGAGATTGTCTCTCAAGTGCAATTGTCCGCTTTCGTCTTTCCCTAAAAATAAGGGCTGTTCTAAATTCGAAATCAAGGCTTTCCAATCACTATCATTCATCGTTGTGTGAAACTTCAAAGGTTATTTTTTAGGGTAGTTCATTTAAAAGTTTTTGCTTTGCGGTCGATAGGCAAATAGAGGTGTCTAAAGGGGGCTTTTGTGAGTGAACGATTTCAACCCATCGCGGTGGTGGGAGTTAGTACATTATTTCCAAAATCTAAAACACCAGCAGATTTTTGGCAGCACATTGTCCAGGGAGATGATTTGGTGGGGGATGTCCCTCCCACCCATTGGTTAATCGAAGATTATTTTGATGCCGATCCCAAAGCCAAAGACAAGGTCTATCATTATCGCGGTGGATTTATTGATCCCTATCCTTTTGATGTGCTAGAACATGGGATCCCACCAGCACTCTTGCCTCAAACCGATAGTACTCAGTTATTGGCCTTAGAAATGGCAAAATATTTGCTCACGGATGCGTTGGGCGCTGATTTTCGCCAAAAAGATTTATCGAACGTAAGTATTGTATTGGGCGTCACCTCTTCTCAAGAATTGATTCAATACATGGCCTCTCGTCTTCAGCATCCAGTGTGGAGACAGGCTTTAAAAGATCAAGGAATTAAAGATGAAGCCGTCATTGATGAAATTTGCCAACGTATTGCGGGTTACTATGCCGATTGGAAAGAAGGGACGTTTCCCGGTCTCCTGGGCAATGTCGTTGCAGGTCGCATTGCCAATCGTTTCAACACAGGAGGCACGAACTGTGTCACAGATGCTGCTTGTGCCTCTGCCTTTGCCGCCCTTCAAATGGCCATTGGCGAATTACAAACCCATGTGGCAGATGCAGTGATCACTGGAGGGGCCGACACGCTCAATGATATTTTCATGCACACGTGTTTTTGCAAAACCCCAGCACTATCTGCCAGTGGGGAATGTGCACCTTTTTCAGATAAGGCTGATGGGACCTTGTTGGGAGAAGGACTGGCCTTTTTTATGCTCAAGCGCCTAGAAGATGCCCAAAAAGATGGCAGTCAAATCTACGGGGTGATCCGTGGTATGGGATCCTCTTCCGATGGGCGGGCGAAGAGTGTGTATGCTCCTGTACCTGAAGGTCAAGCGCGAGCGATTCAAAAAGCGCAGCGTTTAGGAAATATCGCACCAGAGACCATCGGGTTGGTCGAAGCACATGGGACGGCCACCAAAGCGGGAGATGCAGCAGAGTTTGGGGGATTAACCCGGGCCTTTGAAGGTGCAGAAAAAGGTTCTGTGGCATTGGGCTCGGTGAAATCACAAATTGGACATACCAAAGCCACTGCAGGAGCTGCAGGATTGTTTAAGGCACTAATGGCATTGCATCATCAAGTGCTCCCAGTAACCATTAAAATTCAGAAACCCAATCCACAATTGCGATTGGAGGAAACGCCTTTTTATTTGAATACGCAAAGCCGTCCTTGGTTTCATGGACTCAGCACGCCCAGACGTGCAGGGGTGAGTTCCTTTGGTTTTGGAGGCAGCAATTTTCATGTGATCTTAGAAGAATATCAAGGCCCACAAAAAGCCAAACGATTGAGAGTCTTTCCGGATGAATTGGTGCTTTTCAGTGCTGAGCGTGTAGAAGACTTAAGCAAGCAGATCACGGCCCTGTTAGAGAAATTGCCTGAGAATACAGAGGTGGATTATCTACGATTTTATGCAGAACAATCGCAACGTGCTTTACATGGAAAACAACATCGACTCAGTGTGTTGGCAGATTCGAATCAAGCCCTTAAACAAAAGTTGGAATATGCCAGAGCAGCCATCGCTCAAAAAACGGGATTTAGTGAAAAGCATGGTATTCATTATGCTTCCAATCCCACTTCTCCTAAAATTGCGGCATTGTTTCCAGGTCAGGGAAGTCAATATGTGGGTATGGGGGCTGGACTGTTAATCCATTCATCAGAGGCCATGCAAGCTTTTTGTGATGCTCAAGGCGGGCGGAATCTACATCAGTGGATTTATCCCATCCCAGCCTTTGAAGCAGAAGATTTAAAAACACAGGCCGCTTTGTTAAATCAAACTGATCATGCCCAGGCATCAATTGCATTGGTTTCATTATCTTATTGGCATTTGTTGCAAAAGGCAGGGGTTCACTTTGATGCAGCTTGTGGGCATAGTTTTGGGGAATTAAGCGCTTTGTATGCGGCCAATGCTTATGAAGCCAGTACCTTATTGGATTTGGCTATTGCCAGAGGGCAATGCATGCAAGAAGCCGCAAGAGCACATCAGGGCTCAATGATGGCGGTGTTCTCAGATGTGGAAACAATCCAAAAGATTTTGAGCGAGCAGGGGATTGAATTGGCCATTGCCAATGTGAATTCTCCCTCGCAAGTAATTGTGTCTGGATTATCCGATGCAGTGAAAAAAGCCAAAGCAGTATTTGTGGAACAAAAAATTCGGATTGCAGATTTGCCGGTAGGAGGTGCCTTTCACTCTCCCTTGATGGACAGTGCCAAAGATGCATTTGCCTCGCATTTGTCAAATCTGCCATTGAATGCAATGACGTTGCCAGTGTATAGCACTGTTACTGGAAAGCCTTATGAGAATGTCGAAGACATTAAACACATTCTTAAGGAACAAATCACTCAGCCGGTCCAATTCAAGCAGGTAGTGGAGCAACTCTATGCCGATGGTCATCGCATTTTTGTAGAAGTGGGACCGAAGTCAGTACTCAGTCATTTGGTAAAACAAATTATTCCTGAGGCGGTGATTGTGCCTTTGGATGCAGGCGATCCCCAAGATACAGAAGCCTTATTCAGTGGATTGGGATTATTGTTTGTGCATGGGGTAGATGTCGATTGGAATGCCCTATTTGAGGAATATAAACCGGTGGACGTGCCCATTAAACTCCAAGAAAAAGCAAAGTCCCTGTATTTTGATATCACGGGGACTTCTTATGGAAAACCTTATCCCACTGCTGAGCAAATTGAACGACTCACCCCCAGTGTCAGCTTTCAAAAAATGCTATTTTCTCCGATTGAAAAATTGACGGAATGGAATTTTTCACCCGCTGCAGAGAAACCAAAAACCATCATCCCCCCGATTCAAAAACAGG
>CAYGKN010000024.1:0-19233 GCA_964350565.1 uncultured Gammaproteobacteria bacterium | reverse complement strand
GTACCCTCTATCTTAGCCTAAGATAATATAGTGGAAAAGCAGAATACATTTTTGTATAATGTAGTGAGGTGTATTGGGTGTTGAGTATGGGTAGTGCTAGCAATTGCTTGGTAGACCTTTTGAATAATGAAGATTCCAGTATATTAACTATCCAAAGCAATCAAAAAATTACTGAAGAGGAAATAGAGCAATTTATTAATTATCTTAATCAGGAAGCAGTTGATTGGGGGAAATCACCTGTTGCTTTTCAAAAAATAGCCATGGCAACAATAAACAATAAAAATGGTTTGAATGCGTGGGGCAAAAGAATTTTTAATAAGTTGATAGAAAGAGGTTTAGGAGATTTACAGTCTAATCTTTCTGACTGGTTGATTGTGGCTTTAGAGTCAATCAATAAGGGTTTTAATCTGTTATTTGAATATCAGAGTGTTGATGATGATATTGGAAAGAAAAAATCCCTTTTCCTTGCCAAAAAGATAATGCGGGCATGGGATGAAAAACAAGGTGGCTTTACAGATAAAGAAGATATAGCCAGCGAAAGTTTTAATTCCTATCTTGCTGCCTTTAGCGACCACGAAGATTTTACCAATTTGGGGATATTTTTAGAGAATTTGAATTCTGAGATAACAGATCCTTTCAGCAACCGTTCAGTTGGATATTTTGGTCATAATCATCATGCTGGAAGGATACAAACAGGGTTAATAAAATCATTGTCTAAAATAACACTTAAAAATAATGAATGCTTAGGCAGGGCATTATTGGCATTTAGAGTAGAGTCTATTTTTTATGATGAAAAAGATCTAGAACTCAATGAAAACGTAAAAAATATTCTAGATGCAGTATTCACTGAAATAATTCAATTAAGCGCACAGGATAGGCTGATCTATTTTGCTTATTGCATAGAGATTGAATGTAAAGGTTTTGTTGACTATTATTATAAAAAACAAAAAAACACCTTTGTCGATGAATTTTTAGCGCTTTCTTTTTCAGAAAAAACAGAGTTTATTAAAGGCTTATACAAAAAGGGAAAATTGGACGCCATGTGGTTTTGTTATGATTCCACCAAGCTTTGGGATCATATCGATGCGCATTACAAATTAACTTCTGAAGAAGACACACCTCTTCATTCATTCATTCATGATAATTTCATTAATTTTTTCCAGAAAGAAAATTTTCTTGAAAATCATTTCAAAAAATCAACGCCCAGCAAAACAATCATTATAGATATCTATAATCAATTGAGTGAAGATCAAAAAAAGCCTATCAAAGATTTTGCTTTTAAGAAGTATGGTCATTCTTTTCTTGAGTCTATGAAAAATCGGCAATCTGGTTTCGAGATCACCATGGGAGCTTCTGGTGTGGGATTTATCGGTGCAGAGTTGTTTTTGCACCACATGGCTCTAGGGGCATTGTTTTATTCTTTGATGGGTGTGTCATTGGCTTTATTGATGCTTGGTATTGGAACAGGAGTATATCGGTATAAAACTCAAGATTCCATATCGGAAAATAACCTTCCATCTCCCGGTGTCAGGGCAATTAATTCTTAAACAAAAAGCGTTCGGATTTTAAGTTTTCGAGATTCCACAATCCTGGTTGTAGGAGATTCAGTGCGCGATCAGTTTGAATTTCATAGCGTATCGGTCCGCCTTCAGTCAAGAATTGCCACACAAAGTGTGTGGGATCAACACTGGATTCTAAGTGTCCTCTATCCAGTAAATGCCACAGTGCCCAAGGACCTCGGGAAGCCAGAGGCGTCATGGTGGTGTGTCCATGAGGTTGTATGGTGAGAAAAGCACTATGTTGAGGTGTGGGCCAGGTGAACGTTAAAATTCCATGAGAGGCCATCAATGGTAATCCATTGTAGTGCCATTCTACATCATTCACATTGGGATTATGATCGATCCTTAGCCAAGCAAACACGTGTGTTGCGCTGGGTTGAAATAAGGCTTGAGAGAGTAGAGAGAGTCTTTCCAACTGTAAGAGCTCGTGGGTATTGAGGGCGAGAGTAGGCAATCCGTTTAAGGTTTTTACTTTCCAGGGTGTGGTATTCATTTCTAGGAAGGGGTGTAGGTAGGTCTCGAGGTATTGTGCAAAAGGACCCGAAGGGTTTAGAAAATCGAGTGCTTGTTTTTGATCTGCTTCTTGTGTGGCTTGGTGGGAGAAAGGGTATTGTGTGCTTAACGTATGCCAAGTGGGGTGGATGTTTTCTTCCCAGTGTTTAGAAAGCGTCTGTGCCGTAAGTATTCTGAGAGATTGTAGATAATTATTTACCCATTGTTGGAGCGGCAGCAGTTCATTCGGTACTTTGGTATTGAGCAATGCCAAAATGGATTTGGGATTTTCAAGCAGTGTTTTTAGGGTTTGAAAGGCGTGCTCTGGATCGTGAGGCACAAGGGGTTTTGCATTGAGGAGCCACAACCAATGTTGTTGTAAGGTATCATTTAAAGCATATATTTCTTGCATGCCAGCATTCCAAATCTTATCTGATGATGGACGTGAATTTAGATTTAGTTGACTGAGAAATTGAGTATCGGGATGGGCTTGTTGAATCCACTCGGCAATCCCTGTGCCAAGTGCTTGGCGTCGCAGCTGGACGATTTTAGCCACATAAGATTTCTTGAGATCTTCTGTGAGGGTAGGGTTGTCATTAAGTAACCCATCGGGGCCCAACCACCAAGTGCTTTGCGTCGATAACCAAGCGGGGAATTTGGATAAATAATCTGAGTGTGTGAATGCTCTGGGGTAGGTGGATAGCAATAAATCACTGCGTGCTGAAGCGGGTAATTTCATAAAATTCTCTCTCCAGAGTGCAATTAGATGTTTATCTAAATTAATGGGTGTGGAAAAGCGTGGCCATAGTGTAGATAGTGCCTGAGCTTGTGCTGAAGTGAGATTTGGAAATGATTTTGAGAATATCTCTGCCGCTTGCAGGTGCTTGAGTGCTGAGATATTTGGAGCGAAATAAGCTTGTAGTAAGGGATAGGCTTCATGGGTAGTGAGGTTGGGGTTTTTGAGGTCTTGTTCTAAGCGCGCTGTCAGTAGCGGTTGCCAGTCCGCACGAATGGCTTGTTCTAAGAGGTGATGCCATTGTTGTTGCTCAGAATTGTTGAGCTTGGGGTTTAAAGCTTGAGCCGCAATCAAGGGTTGCAATTGGTAAAAAGCTTCTTGCGCATTATGAATATGCTGATGAGGATGCGCAGTGTATTCAGTAAGCCAAGAGAGTAATCGTTGGGGTTGATGGATGTTGAATTGCCAGGCTCCCCACAAACCCATCAAGCCTAATGTAACGATCGCAATCCACTTCCCAGAACGCGTGGGGGCTTTCGGGAGTGTGGCAATGGGGTAGGTTTCATCGGCGTTCTTCAATGCTGGCAAACCAGGTAAGGTTTTTTGTGGGATTTGCAAGTCTAGATTATCTGTGGTGGTGGCATTGGCTTCTAGAAAAATATGACGAGGATTGAATCCCAGTGTTTGAAATTGAGAAAGCGTTTGTGTGAGTTGGGAATATAGTGTTTGCAATTGAGAGCGCAGGGCGAAGAGTTGTTGTCGGGTATTGGGAGATAGCGCTGTGTTGAGTGCAAAGCGTGCACTCTCTTGCCATTTATCTAACCAATGTTGGAGTTGTGAAGTATCGGTTTGCAGAGGTAGTTTTGTGCTGTAGCTATTCAGCAACGATTGAAATCCCACGATACGATTAGTTTGCGTGATCCATAATGCTTGACTGACAACTTTTAAGCGTTTTTTCTGCAGTTGTTGTTTGAGTCGTTCGAAATGCGATTGCCATTCTGCTAGGGTGTGATGATTGGTGAGTTGTTGGATGGGTAAGCAGAGGAACAATTGTACTTTTGAATGTGCAGGAATGTCAGAGAGATCGTAATAGTGTGTTTCAGTCCCTTCTCGTCGTTTTTTCATCAAGGCAATATTGCTTTCTTCTCCCAAATCAACAAATAGGGGTTTTGCTTTTTTGAAAATAGCTTTCATGACAACCTCGCTAGTGCGACTTGAAGTTGGTGTTGGATTTGATGATGTATCCAAGTCCATTGGGCGGCTCCCCACAGAAAAGTGACGAGTCCTAATGTGGCAATGCCTGTGGAAAATCGTGCAGTATGTTTAGAGGGGGGAGGAGCTTTGGGTGACTCTAAACGTGGGGGGGGTTGCAAATCTCTAGCCCGTTGTAAGAGTTCTAGGGCTTTGGGATGATTGGGAGAGCCCAGTACCAGTAGAATGCTGGTGTAGGTAAATTCAATTAATTCAGCTTGCCATTGTGGTTGTTCAAGTAGCTTATCCAATACCCCAAACAAGGCACCCTGGGTCGGCTCTAGACCTTCTGTGATTTGTGGTAACCAGTCTTCTTCACGTGATGCTACAGTCGTGGGTGCATGGGCACTGGCCTTTGTTGCCAGTAAACGCTGTAATACAAAACGCATAATCCAAATGCTCGTGAGGGGGAATTGCTGCTGCTCAGCATGCTGTACCAAGGCTTCAATCTGTTCGAGTATGTGCGGATGATCCAATGCCTCTTTTCTGCTCAGCTTCTGTAATAGCAAGCCACACAACTCAAGGTAACGGTTGCCGATAGGTGGGGTGATCATCATCTCAGAATGCTCTTCAATACAAGGCTATAGTAATGGAAAGTCTATTTCCTGTCACCCCCGCGAAATCGGGGGCTTGGTCACTTATGGAAGATTCCCGATTTTTCGGGAATGACACGGGGGGGGATGACAGGATACCGGATCAACTTTTCCAACCAGAGGAACGACAAAAATCAAATTCAAAAAAAACAGTGCAGTCGTGATATACAGTAAGTTCATCAGCAAGGTTTGTTGCATCAATTTCCCCAAGCAACATAAAAACCAAAAAGGTAGGGCGCCAGCGGCGGTCGTGGCCATGCGTTGAGGGTTGATAATGGGCTGAGGATGATAGCGCAAAGCGATGGAGAGTACTCGATGTCTTTGAGCAGGATTTAATGCTTCATAATGTCGAGAAAAATACGTGGGTGCCGGAGAGCCCCAAAGCTTTTTTGCATAGCAGTGAGTCAAAAACTCTTCGTTAGAAATGGCTTCGCTAAGAGAGGTTGGGAGGTTGGATTTATTCGGTAAAAATCTAAGAAAGTCTTCTAGTGAATCATAGCAACGCAGAGTGATGAGCATGCGTGGATATAAATCATCATTGAAGGCTTGTTCATGAATGTTTTTTTCTTCGATAAGTTCATCGCATCCCACTTCTTTACATAAAGAACGATAGGCCAGGTTATTAAGGGGGGGGGCTTCTATCTTTGCTTCTTCTAATTTATCGCGGTATTTCCAGGAAAACAAATTCAATAGAATCCCGCTGGGAGAATTTTGATTGAGATTATTCTGAGCGTTTTCAGAGTCAGAGAATCGTCTTCCCATTTCCTTTGTTTCGGGCGTTTTTAGAATTTGTTCATCTAGTTTCTTTAAGAGTTGTCTTAAGAATTCTATACAGATATTAAGGTGTTGATTTCCAATGGCATTGACAATGGCATTCACAATTTCAACATCGAGATAGTCTTCTGTTCCATTCATGCTGGCGATCAAAAGATATCCGACTTTTTCCTGAATAGATTTATCTGCTACAAGGTCAAGAAATAGAGTGAAACAGTTTGTTTGTTGGAGTGCTTTTGCCAGCCAAAATTTTGCCTGCTCTGCCTGCTTGGTAGAATGTATTCTATCGGCTAATTTTGTTAAAAACTGTTTACCAGCTGTATTGAGCTTCCCAGTGTTGGTATCAATGAATGCTTGAAAGGCTGTGGCAAAATGCTGTTCCCATTGTGGGCCTTTTGTCAACAATACATTTGGATCTAATAGATTCCCACCTCCGTTCATGGCTTAACATTCTCTTAAACATTCCGCAAATCATACCAAAATAACCACATCATATCAAATTACTGACGCGCCCCTTTGATTTTTGTTATGATTTGTATGGGTCCCCGTAGCTCAGTGGATAGAGCGACCGCCTCCTAAGCGGTAGGTCGGAGGTTCAAATCCTCCCGGGGACGCATTAGGTGATACCAGCTCTTACCAGGCCTCCCAGGCCATGGAAATCCAAGATTCCAGCTAAATGGTCTTTGATTTGCTGGGGGTCGTGATATTGCGAGACCTGCTGCCATGCTTCGATGGCTACTGATCTGGGGATGGTGCGGATGATCCATTTACTCCGGAGTAAGTGATAGGCACTCATACTGAGAGCATCAATCCCAAAGGCCATCATGAGCAATACGCCTTCAGGAACACCGGCCAATTCTCCACATAGGCTCACCAGTTTTCCTTGTTGATGTGTGGTGGTGATGATTTGTGAAATCATGGAGAGTACTGCTGGGTGAAAGAAATTGTATAATTCACTGACTCGACTATTGTTGCGATCGACAGCCAATAGATATTGCGTTAAATCATTGCTGCCAATCGAGATGAAATCGACTCGACGAGAAATGATGCCCACCTGCGCTGCGGCTGCTGGGATTTCAACCATCACTCCAATGGGGGGTAGACGAGTTTCTCCTGCGATTTCTTGGTGCACTTGTTGGATGAGATAGCAAGCTCTTTCGACTTCAGCAATGTTGGTGACCATGGGGAGTAGAATGCGTAAATTTCCAAGGCCTTCATTGGCTTTGATCATGGCTTTGACTTGTGTCATCAAGAGATCGGGATGATCCAATAAGACTCTCAACCCTCTCCAACCAAGAAAAGGATTGCTTTCATAAATGGGAAAATAGGGGAGTATTTTATCTCCGCCGATATCCAGCAGACGCATAATCACAGGCTTTGGAGAAAAGCTTCGTAGAATTTGACGATAGAGCACTAACTGTTGGGATTCTGTGGGAAAGCCTTGATGTTGCATAAAAGGCATTTCTGTTCGGAATAGTCCCACGCCTTCAGCACCACTGCTGAGCATCGAGCTGGTATTCAAATTCACACCCATATTTACTAGTAAATGCAAACTATAATTGTCAGGAGATTTGGTAGGGAGATCACGCAGTTGAGTTATTTTTTCTTGCAATTGTTCTTCTTGAGCGGCCAGTTCCGTATATCGTTTGATGAGTTTTTGATTGGGATTGACAATCAATTTCCCATGGTAGCCATCGACAATGCCAGGTTGACCATCTAGAGCATTTAAATCAATAGACTTGGCGCCCATGATGGTGGGCACATTCAATGCTCTAGCAATTAGAGCCAAGTGAGAGGTACGAGAGCCTGATGCACTGACCACTGCGGCCAATCGCGATTTAGGAATTTGTGCCAGATCTGAAGCAGAGAGATTATTGCCAACAAAAATCGTGCGTTCTGGATAGGATTCTGGGGTGGTGGGTGCCTTATCTTGTAAGTGCCATAAAATGCGATGCCCCAAATCCCAAAAGTCATCAGCGCGTTCACTTAAATAAGCATCACCGGCTTCTTTGAGTTGTCTGGCGTGCTGTTGAATGACTGTTTTTAGTGCACAAGGGGCAGTGAGTTGTTCATTCTGGATTTTCTCACAAATTTCTAATTCGAGATTGTCATGATCCAGCATTTTTAAATAGGCTTCGAATAGTGCCAATTCATTTTTGGGGAGTGCGCCTTGCATACGCTCCATGAGTGCAGAAATATCTCTCCGGGTATTGGCGAGCGCACGTTTACAGGCACTGATTTCTTCATCGATGGATTCACTTTGTTGCATGGAGATGGCTTTGAGATGTTCTACTTTATGCAAGGTGAAAATAGTTCCCATGCCCACACCGGGAACACTGCCGAGACCGGTGATTTCGATGCGAGAGGTGCTGCGTGTGACGACGCCTTCTTCATAGCGGATGTATTCGAGAGCTTGACCCAGTTGCGTACCTAAGGTGATGAGTAAGCCTTCAATGTCTGCATCGAAGGTATCGAGTTGTGTTTGGTACAATAGGAAAAACCCGGCCAGTTCCCCGTGTTGTAAGATGGGTGTGGCGAGTAGCGCGCTATCAGGTTGTGCGGTTAATCCGGGTAGAATTTGGGTTGTTTGATGGATAGATAAGCGCAAGGGGTCGTGACTCATCAGAGGGGTAAACAACTCCGGTTTTAGACTGATGTTGATGCGTGTTTGTTGCAAGTCAGGCGAGCCTGCACTGGCAGCCAAGAGTGCGGATTTTCGGCTTTTGGCGAGTAAAAACACGCTGGCAAGTTCCACGTTGGTTTCTTGCTGTAGCTTGAGCGTGATCTGGGCTAGTGCGGGTGAGAGATCGTATTTGCTTTCAATTTGTTCGATATAAGCTTGCAGCAACTCAAGCATCATCAGTCGCAGAAGAGGTGAGTGGGCCTGCTTGGGTGTGAGACAGAAACTCTTCTAAGGCGGCACGATAGACATCGTGCTTGAATACAATCACTTCATTCAAAGGTTGCCAGTAGTTGATCCAGCGCCAGCTGTCGAACTCTGGGTGGTTCGTGAATTCAATATCGATGGCATTGTCAATGCTGTTAAAGCCCAGTAAAAACCATTTTTGTTTTTGTCCAATGCACGTGGGCCGACGATTTTGTCGAATAAAATGTTTGGGGAGGAGGTATTTTCTCCACTCTTCACTCTCATGGATGAGAGAAACTTGATTGGGGGTTAAACCGGTTTCTTCACGCAATTCACGCCAAAGGGTGTCTGTGGGGGATTCTTGGCTTCTTACTCCCCCTTGGGGGAATTGCCAGGAGTCTTGTCCCCGGCGCTTGGCCCAAAAGACGTGGGATTGATCGGGGTGTAAAATAATGGCGCCGACATTGTATCGGAACCCTTCGTTATCAATTTCATCGACTATCACGGTCAATCACATTTATGTTACTCTTAACTTCGATGATAACTGATTTATACCGCTCTGGCTCTGCTTTTTCGAAGCAATGGCTATGTTTACTGGTTTTGATGTTATTGGCTTTGAGAGTGGGGCCTTTGTCTTTTTCTTCTCATGTTTTTTGGCATGAATGGCTCTCTCCGGGATCGCAAGTCTACCAGGTGGTTTGGGGGCTGCGTTGGCCTAGAGCTTGCCATGCGCTGTGTTTGGGTGGTCTATTGGGCTTGGCGGGGGTGCATTTGCAGATATTGACTCAAAACTCTCTGGCCGAGCCGGGGCTGTTGGGGATCAATGGCAGTGCCAGTTGTGGGGCCTTGTTGGCGTGTTTGTATTCAGAAAGTGGCAGTGCCATGTATTTGGGTTCATTGTGTGGTGCGGGTGTGGGGCTGTTACTGCTGACTTTTTTTTGCTCTAGGCGGAGATTGTGCATAGAGGAAAGTCATGGTTTTCAGTGGATATTTATTGGGGCATTGTTGGCCGCCTTTTGGGGAGCGTTGAGTAGCATCTTGTTATTTTGTCTTCCCACGCCTTCTTTGCGGCCGATGTTATTTTGGTGGATGGGAGACTTAAGTTTTGTCAGTCACCTTTGGGGTGGCATTGCATTGTTGGGTATCGCCACCTATTTTACGTGGAGATGGCGTCATCGGTTGGCTTTATGGGCCTTAGGGGTAGGCGTGGCCCGTAGTTTGGGAGTGAATACCGATCGGTTGGCTTTGAGTGTCTTGTGGCTGGCGGCTTTGGAGAGTAGTTGGGTGGTGGTGCATGCAGGGGGGATTGCTTTACTGGGTTGGTTGGCGCCGCATTTGGCACGTCTATGGTGCATGGAAGATTTTGATTCTTGGATAGTCACGAGTATGGTGTTGGGAGGGGGGCTATTGCTATTGGCAGATAAATTGAGTGAATGGTTAGCCGTGCCTGTGGGGGCTTGGATTGCGATGATGACCATTCCTGTATTGTTGTGGACTCATATCGAGGGCGCTCGTGCTGCGCGTTGAAGGGTTAGCCATTCGAATGGAGGGGGAGACATTGTTTTCTCCTGTGCATTGGCAATTCTCTCGCGGCCATATTGAAATTTTGATGGGGAGCAATGGGGTGGGGAAAACGCAATTGTTTCATGGTTTGGCGCGTTTGCGCAGCATCCAAGGTGAAGTGTATTGGGATGAGAAGCCCTGGCAGATGATTCCAAATGCCCTGTGGTCTCGTTATTGCGGATATTTGTTTCAACAATATCCTATTCGGCCCGCGTTTAGTGTGCAAGAAGTATTGGGTTGGTATGCTTGGGAAACTCCTGATCCGGCCATGCAGGAGGAGGCCTTAGAGACTTGGCGTTTGCGTTCACTGGCTCATCGCTGCGTACGTGAGCTTTCTGTTGGTCAGTATAAGAGGGTGCATCTGGCGGGGATATGGATGCGAGATCCAGAATTGTATTTGCTCGATGAGCCTTTTGTGCATTTAGATGTTGAAGAACAGGCGTGGCTTCAACAGCAATTAAAGCTTTTGCAGGACAGGGGGAAAATAGTGATCTTGAGTACCCACCAGGTCCATTGGGTCAAAGAGGCCGGTTTTCCGGTGACGCGATTAGAGGGTACTGTACATTTGGTGAAAGCTTAGTTAGAATGGGTTTTTAGTAAATATAAGTTGGAGAAAAGCATGGTGTTATCTGCTGTCGACAAAGCGAAAGTTGTAGAAAAATTTCAACAATCTCAAGGAGATACAGGTTCTGTGGAGGTGCAAGTGGCGCTGTTGACTGCAGATATTCGTCAGTTAACCGAAGCGCATTTCAAAGTCCACGCTCAAGATAATCATTCTCGTCGTGGTTTAATCCGAAAGGTCAATTTGCGCAAGCGATTGTTGGCTTATTTAAGAAATAAAGATGGTCAACGTTATTCAGCGTTGATTCAAGCGTTGGGATTGAGGGGTTAAGTTTCCCCTTTGGTATCAGTTGGATTCAATCATTAAATTAAGGGGATGGGTGTGAGTGCAGAATTAATATTTGATCATCATGTAGTGCATGAGTTTCAATGGGGAGATCAAACGTATACGTTAGAGACCGGAAAAATTGCCAGGCAGGCGAATTCTGTGGTGGTTCGTGTAGGAAAAACCGTGGTGATGGCCAATGCGGTGGTGGCTAAAGAGGCCACACCGGGTCGAGATTTTTTCCCTCTGACCATCAATTATCAAGAAAAAATGTATGCGGCTGGGCGCATTCCCGGTGGGTTTTTACGTCGAGAGGGGCGGCCTGGGGATCATGAAACGTTGATAGCGCGTTTAATTGATAGGCCTATTCGACCGCTATTTCCTAAGGGTTATTGTCATGATACTCAGGTGGTGATCACGGTATTATCGATTGATGCAGATAAGCCTTCAGATATTCCTGCCATGCTGGCGGCGTCTGCTGCTTTGAGTATTGCAGGTGTGCCTTTTGCGGGGCCGATTGCAGGTTCTCGAGTGGCTTATGTGAAAGATGAGTACATTCTCAATCCCACGCATACTCAAATGGAGCAATCGCATTTAGATTTAGTGGTTGCGGGTACGAAAGGCGCCATCTTGATGGTTGAGTCTGAGGCCAATGAATTGTCTGAAGAGGTGATGTTGGGTGCTGTGGTATTTGGTCATGAGCAATCTCGAGTGGCCATTGAGGCGGTCAAGGCTTTTGCGGTGGCTGCGAATGCGCCGACATCCACTTGGGTGCCACCAGAAATGGCGATAGCGCCTTGGGTGGAAAGCCTAAAAGATCGTTGTCATGCTTCATTGGAGTCCGCTTATGAGATTGCCGATAAAGCGGCACGTTATTCGGCATTGTCTGCTTTGCGTCAAGAAATGGTGTTTGAATTTGCTGATGAGGCGGATGCTTCTCGTACTCAAGCCCATATTTTGGGTTACATTTCCAAATGGGAAAGTGAATTGGTGCGTTCACGGGTGCTCTCAGGAATGCCGCGTATTGATGGTCGTGCTGCAGACGTGGTGAGACCGATTGCCGTAGAGGTTGGGGTATTGCCTCGTGCTCACGGGAGTGCTTTATTCACGCGTGGTGAGACTCAAGCGTTGGTCGTCGCGACTTTAGGGGTTGCCAAAGATGCGCAATTGATTGATGCTGCGGAAGGGGAGTATCGAGACGACTTCATGCTGCATTATAATTTCCCTCCCTATTGTGTGGGTGAGATTGGCATGATGGGTTCTCCGAAGCGTCGCGAAATTGGTCATGGTCGCTTGGCGAAGCGAGGCATTCAGCCTATGTTGCCAGCATTTGAGAAGTTTCCTTATGTATTGAGAGTGGTCTCTGAAATCACAGAGTCGAATGGTTCTAGCTCTATGGCGTCTGTGTGTGGTACCAGTTTGGCATTGATGGATGCAGGGGTGCCAACTCGTTCTCCGGTGGCAGGTATTGCCATGGGTTTGGTGAAAGAAGGTGATAACTATGTCATTTTGAGTGATATCATGGGTGATGAAGATCATTTAGGTGACATGGACTTCAAAGTGGCGGGTACTCGATTGGGGATTACCGCCTTGCAAATGGACATTAAAATTTCTGGGATTACGGTAGAGATCATGCGTCATGCCTTATCTCAGGCCAAAGAAGGTCGTCTGCATATTTTAGGTTGCATGGAAAACGCATTAGAAAAACCTCGTGAGAATGTTTCTCCTCTGGCTCCTCAAATGTTGACCTTAAGTATTGATCCTGAAAAAATCCGAGACATTATTGGAAAAGGTGGGGCAACTATTCGCAGCATTACAGAAGAAACGGGTGTAGATGTCGATGTCGACCAAGATGGGACGGTGCGTTTATCTGCAGTAGATAAAGACAGTTTAATGGCTGCTAAACGTTGGATTGAAGAATTAACGATGGAAATTGAAGTCGGTCAGATTTATGAAGGCAAAGTATTGCGTTTAATGGATTTTGGTGCGGTGGTGAGTCTCTTACCTGGACGCGATGGTTTGGTGCATATTTCTCAGGTTGCTCAAGAGCGGGTTGAGAATATTAACGATTATTTAGAAGAAGGCCAAGAAATACGTGTTAAAGTGATAGAGGTCGATCGTCAAGGTAAGATTCGTTTATCGATGAAGGCACTTTTAGAAACGGCGGGTGTAGAGTAGGATTTTTTTGAGGCAGTGGCTTTTTATTTGGGGCATGATGCAAAGTGTCCTGGCTGCTGTCTTGTTAGATGTTGGGCATTTTTCTTTCCCCAATGGAAAACGTTATGTGTTGCATTTTGATGAAGGGGTTCGTTTATCCACGATGTACTTGAATTATCCTCGTCGATTTGTGTTAGACATCAGTCCACTTTCTCACACAATCGCTGATCGCTGGTTGAAGCAAGCAAAGCCTGCGCGCTTGGGGATGCATGAGCAGACATTGCGCTGGGTATTAGATCTTCCTGATTTATCGACTTTGTGTGAGGCCCATGAATTGGTGGCTCAAGATGGTAGTGTATTGGTGACTGTGGATGTATTGCGTTAGTCATTATTTTTTAAGTGTATTGTTTCTAGACATTAAACCTAAAATGCATCACATCTCCATCGGCAACAATGTACTCTTTACCTTCTAATCTCCAGCGCCCTGCTTCTTTCGCTCCTGCTTCGCCTTCATATTGAATAAAGTCTTCATAACCAATGACTTCTGCACGAATGAACCCTTTCATAAAATCGGTGTGGATGACACCTGCGGCTTGTGGCGCGGTGGAACCTTGGGGAATGGTCCAAGCGCGAACTTCTTTTTCGCCAGCGGTGAAAAAAGTTTCCAGGCCAAGCAATTCATAAGCAGCACGGATTAAACGATGTAGTCCGGGTTCATTTTCTCCTAAGCTTTGTAAGAATTCCCATTGATCAGAGGGTTTCATTTCTGAGAGTTCTGCTTCAATGGCGGCATCAATAGATAGGCATTGGATGTGAGATGCTGTAGCGGCTTCTTTGAGTGCGTCTAAATGAGCGCCACCTTTGTCATTGGTGTTGGCAATCCATAGCATGGGTTTGTCCGTAATTAAATGTAATTCTTTTTTGATTTCTGGGTCTATCATGCAAGTGCGCGCCAGTTGTTGATTCCCCAAATGTTCATGCAGTGTTTCTAGGGCATGAAGCAGTGGTTTGCTTTTGGGATCAGCTTTAGCACGTTTTTGTTGTTTTTGAATGGCTTTTTCCACACTCAGCCAATCGGAAAGAATTAATTCATTATTGATAATGCGAATATCTTCTAAGGGATCAATGCGACCATTGACATGCGTGATGTCCTCATCGCTAAAGCAACGTACCACTTGAAGAATGGCATCGGTATTTCGAATATGAGAGAGAAATTGATTTCCAAGTCCTTGTCCGTCTGCGGCTCCCGCCACTAATCCTGCGATATCTACAAACTCTACGTAAGTGGGTAATACTTTCTCTGGGTGTACCAGCTTGGCAATGGCTTCTAGACGCGGATCGGGTACAGCGACTCGTCCCACATTGGGTTCAATGGTGCAGAATGGATAATTTTGAGCAGCGACACCAGCTTGCGTAAAAACATTAAATAATGTCGATTTCCCCACATTGGGGAGGCCGACAATTCCACATTGTAATCCCATTAGAAACTCCCTTGGATAGCTTGTTCTTGTGTTTTTAAATGTTCTGCTGTGATCAATTGGTTTAATAATCCGCTGAGGTGTTTGATGGCGCGTTCAAGAGAAATGGCTTCTTCTTTATGTGGGGGAGAGAGTACATAATCAGAGACTTGTTCTCGATTTCCGGGGTGATCAATTCCAATCCGAATTCTCCAAAAATCTCCTGTACCCAAATGTTGCATGATGTCTCTTAAGCCATTGTGGCCTCGATGTCCTCCATGAGATTTTAAACGCACGGTCCCCGTGGGAAGATCCAACTCATCATGTAACACCAACATTTCACAGGGATGGATGCGGTAAAATTTTAAGAATTGCTGGATGGCTTTTCCCGAATGATTCATATAGCTATTGGGTATCCCCAAAAAACATTGGTGAGCATTTTCTTTAACGCTGCAAACATGCAGTCCATGTTGGGTAAACAATGAATTGCTGTTATCAAACGCCCAATGTTGAATCACCATGGCTCCAGCATTGTGTCGGGTATTGGCATAGCGTTGATCGGGGTTTCCTAGACCAACGACCAACCGCAGCATCTATTTCTCCGCAGTAGTGCCGCCTGTTTCACTACCAGCGTCATCTTCTTTGGCACTGCTGCCACGAGACATTGAAATAGAAAAAACAGGTAAGTCTTGTTCACTGTGTTTGACGAGCTCTACACCCGCCGGCAGTTGCAGCTCAGAGAGATGAATGGATTGGTCTTTTTCCAATTTGGAGACATCCACTTCAATAAATTCGGGTAAACGGCTGGGCAGGCAACGTACTTCCACTTGCTTGAGTAAGTGAGTGATGATCCCACCAGACATTTTGACCCCAGGAGCTTTCTCTTCACCGATGAAATGCAAAGGCACATGCATGGTGATGACAGCATTTTTATCCACGCGTTGAAAGTCGATATGCACCAATTTGGGTTTAAAAGGGTGGCGCTGAATGGCCTTAACCACAGCACTTACCGTTTTTCCATCGAGATTTAAAGAAACAATACTAGAAGTAAAGCTTTCTTTTTCCATGGCCTTAGCAAGTAGTCGGTGCTCTACTTGAAAATGCTCAGGAGTTTGTCCTTTACCATAAAGGACACCAGGGACCATAGAGATTTTTCGTAAACGTCTGGCATAGGCAGAACCTAAATTTGACCGTGACGTAGCCGCTAATTCAAATGCTTCTGACATGTTCTTAAACTCGACTTAAAATCGCTATTATAGCGGATTTGAAGCCGCTCGCCAATAGGTTAATCCGATAAACTATCGGAGAATAACTCACTGACCGAGGAAGCATTACCGACACGGTGAATGGCTTGAGCGAGCATTTCACTCAAGGAAATACAGCGTATTTTAGGGCAATCGATGGCTTCTTGATGCAGAGGAATGGTATCTGTGACTACCAATTCTGTGATTTCAGAATTCATCAGATTATTAATGGCCTTTCCCGATAGCACCGGATGGGTGCCATAGGCGATGACATCTTTTGCTCCAGCATCTTTGAGAGCCTTGGCTGCAGAGCATAGAGTCCCTGCGGTATCGACGATGTCATCCACCAACATGCAATCGCGATCTTTGACTTCCCCAATGATGTGCATGACGCGGCTTTGGTTGGGTTGGCTGCGTCGTTTATCGATGATGGCCAGTTCGGTGTTATTGAGGCGTTTGGCAATGGCTCTGGCGCGCACCACCCCTCCTACATCTGGAGAAACCACCATGTAATCCATGTAGTTGCGCTCTCGAATGTCTGCCATCATCACAGAGGTGGCATAAGCATTGTCCACAGGCATTGTGAAAAATCCCTGGATTTGATCGGCATGTAAATCTACAGTGAGCAGTCGTCCGAAACCCACAGAGGTGATCATGTCGGCGACGATTTTTGCCGTGATGGGGACTCTGGCAGAGCGCACGCGTCTGTCTTGTCGTGCATAACCAAAATAGGGCATCACCGCGGTAATCCGCATGGCAGAGGCACGACGCAGTGCATCCCCAATGGCCAACAGTTCCATCAAGTAATTATTAGCAGGAGCACAAGTGGATTGTAGGACAAACACGTCACAACCTCGGACATTTTCCAGGATTTCCACCATGGTTTCTCCATCGCTGAAATGGCCCACGGTGGAACGCCCTAAGGGGATATTGAGATGTTCAGATACTCGCCGAGCCAGATCAGGATTTGAGCGGCCGGCAAATAACATCATTGATGAGTGGTGAGAGATCATGATTCTCCAAAATGTATCGGCATTGCTACCTGTGGTTACTCAGTTGCTTTTAAATGTATCTGATTTTTTGGTATTTCACAACACCCTCCTGAGTTCACATACTGAAGCCCACAAGAACAGCTGATTTTTAAATAGGGTGTCTTCAGTTTCGGTGTAATCGTTTAATTGACCACACTCTTGTCAAGGAAAATCAAATCGGAGGCAGGGTAAACGCATCTAATTTTTCATAAAAACAAGAAGTTGATGTATTGTGTAGTCTTTTGCAGGAGTAAAAGTAATGCTACAAGGTGTATTCGTTGAAATTTTTTCCAAATTAAAGGATCCGCGGCGCAGAGTATGAGTCTGTTATGTGACTCGTTAGCTGAAGCTCCCGAATTTTTGTATGTGGGAGATTCGGCGATGTACTGCAATGTATTATCTTGTACGGGATTCAAGTGGTGCTCTCGCGTCCCAGAAACGATCAAAGAAGCCAAGCGTTTGAGGTGGATTCCATATTTGTAGAAAAAGAGGGGCGTATTGAGGCGATTCTACCTGATTCATTTCCTTCTCAAAGCTTTTTTAGATAAAAGCCAACCTATGAAGCTTTGAGAGCATGACGCTCTATGGGGCTTCTTTGCTCTTACGCACCTCATCCAACTCTGTTTGAACGTAAAAGTGTTTCCTGAACTTGCTATCCCCTCCTCAATACGTTACGATCCTTCCTGTGGGCTTCAAGGCCTAGTGGCAACTTGGAGATTAAACCTGCTTTTACAGAACAAATGAAGCTCTATCCTCCGTTAGAAGCTGCAGGCATGTTTACATACATGTCTTTAAGCGTTTTTTGATCTGAATTCAAGCGAGTATAGGCAGAAGCGATTAACATTGCGAGTAAGGCTACACCTGCAAACACCACCGCCACATTGGCTGCACCATTCGCGACTTGCGATCCGTGAGAAAACATAGAAACTATTAATTGCGATTCAAAATGCAGAGCGACAAGCGCTACAACAGCACACAATACTGCAGGCGCTAGAGTGAATGCAAGATACTTCGACCAACTGTTGGCGAGGGCCTCACTGACCTGATTTTTTACCTGTGAATTCAAAAGGCGAACCAGAACGCCTCTTCCCTCTGTCTGGCCGTTCTGTTTCCATATTTTTTTATACAGTTTAAATGCTTGAAGAAAATCAAGTTTTTCGAAAGGATTATTATACTCCTGCTCATTCACATCATTCACATCATTGTTAAATGCTTTTAGAATTTTCTCGAGTTCGTCAACATGAAATTTATCCAAAAAGGAAAATAATTCATCATCGTTCAATTTCCCCAATAATGTACCTAATTCGTCTTCATTCTCTATTTTATCCAGCAATTGCCAAAATTTCTGAGAATGCAATTTATCCAACAAGCCTAACAAGTTATCACCATTCAGTTTATTCAACAAGTTGGACAATTGAACGCCATTCAATTCATTGAACAATTTGAAGCAGTCATCACGTTGCAAAGCCAGGTTATAACTATTCGATTTACTCAACAAGGTGTCAAATTTATTACTCAACAAGGTGTAAAATTTATTACTATCTTTATTCAACAAGTTGAACAATTGATCGCTATTGAATTTATCCAACCACGAGAGCAATTGCCTCGTTTTAAACCTATTCAACAACCCGTCGAACAATTGAACACCATCCAATTTATTCAACAATTTGGACAATTGATCAACCTTCAATTTATTCAACCAGGCTAACAATGGATGATCATCTAATTTATTCAACAATACGTACAATTGATTGCCATTGAATTTATCCAAAAATGCGTACAAATCTTCGCGTTTTTCAAACAATTCAAACAATTCAACCAACTGCTCCTGATAGAGTGTCTCTAACCAGCTGAACACTGTATTAACAACATCCTTCTTAGAGTAGTGCTGCGCCAGCGGTTTGATGAAGATATCATCTATTTCTTGCTCAAGTTCCAACACATTCGGATTTTCCGCAAGCTTGAAAGATAATGGGAGTATGAGTTTGAATAAATCTCCATCAAATCCAAATTCTTTTCTAACATCTTCCGCAAATAACATGTAACAATCGCCAAGAAATGCAGTATCAATTTCTTCTTGAGTCTTATAACCTAGAATTCGAGTATAAGTTGGAGTCACGTGCACTTCTTGAAAGCACTGGGGAATGAGATTGTCATCCTCTTTATTCTCTTTATTCTCTTCATCCTCCACGCCGGGATGAACATACACTCTCGTTTTAGATAATTTAAAATCACTATTTCCTTTTCCTTGTGTTAACTGTTGCAGTGCTTGATGCAAAACAATAGGCTGACCCCTAACGCTAATGATGAGATCTTCATCTTGATTCTGGGATAAAAAGTTTACTATTTTATTAACGTCTTCATTCTTATGACTAGTAAACTGTTCATTTCCCAGTTTTTTTGCCAAATTGGGCAGCTTATCAGCATCAGTTTCTTGATATCCAATAAATAACACCTGAACCATTTTTTACCTCTCATTTTCTATATAGCACCTAATTTATTTTGGCAAAGAATTGAACAACGATCAACTTTCTTTTATTCATTATTTTTCAAAGCAGTAAGCGAGAACACTGAACTCAAGATTAATTGCCAGCATAGTCGATTGTTACTTCTGGTGATAAAAT
>CAYGKN010000023.1:0-19556 GCA_964350565.1 uncultured Gammaproteobacteria bacterium | reverse complement strand
CGACCCGCGGCCGGACAGGCCGGTATTCTAACCCGCTGAACTACCACTCCGCTAAATCATGGTGGGTGCTGAGGGGATCGAACCCCCGACCATCGCCTTGTAAGGGCGGTGCTCTACCAGCTGAGCTAAGCACCCGAGTTAAGCAACAACCTCCTCTTCTTTTTTGACACCTTTGAGGGCATCTTTCAAAGCTTTTGCAGGCTTAAACGCTGGATATTGACTGGCTTCCACCATCATCAAATCTTTAGTCATGGGATTGCGGACCTGTCTGGCGGCTCTTTCCTTCACCACCCAAGTCCCCAAACGGGACCAGGCCACACTTTCTCCTTCACCAAGTGACTCGGTAATCACTTCTGCTATCGCATCAATCACACGACCCACATCAGTCTTGGTGCGGTTGGCTTTCTCAGAAACGCGTTCAATGAGTTCAGCTCGGTTCATGTTTTCTCCTTCGCTCTATTTTGGGAACAAGCTACTTTTATATCAGCTCACCAACAAAGCGTCAACCATTTTAATCGAGATTTAGATCTTCTTTTAAGGATTTTTCATCCTGGGCATCCATTTGCACGTTTTTTCCCTGCAAAAAGGCTTGGATTTTGGGATCTGCATGCTTAGAAAGCTCCTGTGGCGTGCAAACGGCCATCGGCTGCCCCTCTTCAAGCACCAACACTTGATCGCAAATGCCAAATGTCTCTGGCAGATCATGGGAAATCAGCACACTACTCATCCCTAAGGCTGCGTGCAATGTGTGAACCAATTCAGCAATAGCAGATCGTGTCCGCGGATCTAACCCTGTGAAAGGCTCATCATAAAACATGATGGCTGGATCTAGAATCACCCCTCGCGCAAACGCGACCCGTCTGGCCATGCCCCCGGAGAGTGCTTGTACTGCTTTGTTAGCGACTGCCCTTAATCCCACCGCATCGAGTTTCAGCAGCACCATATCCCGAATCATCTCTTCGGACAATTCCGTATGCATGCGCAATGGTAAAGCCAAATTATCAAATACATTCAAATCGGTTAACAAGGCATTGTTCTGAAAAACAAACCCCAAGCGCTTTCTAAATGCATACACTTCACCGCGGTTCATACTCGCCAAATCTCGGCCCAACACCCACACACGCCCTTTGCGTGGCTTCAACTGCCCACTCATCAATGACAATAAGGTGCTTTTACCAGAGCCACTGGCTCCTACAATCGCCCACAGTGCACCTGTGGGGATTTCCAAACTGATGGGTCCTAACGCCCAACCGTCAGGATGGGCATAACTGACTTCTTCTAAAATGATGCTCATCGTAACCTGTCATCCCCGCGAAAGCGGGGATCTTGCCTGTTTCGAGAAGATCCCCGCTTTCGCGGGGATGACAAGAGAGTCGCGGGGATCTTGCCTGTTTCGAGAAGATCCCCGCTTTCGCGGGGATGACAAGAAAATCGCGGGGATGACAAGAGAGTCGCGGGGATAACAGAGGTTTCACTCACCAGAAAACAACTCCCCTGAAATACCTTCTTCCTCCATCAAGAGCCGCAAAGTGCGCAGCCCTTCGACTTGGATTTGGCGCACGCGCTCGCGCGTTAAGCCAATCTCGCTGCCCACCTCCTCTAAAGTCGCGCGTTCGAATCCTCGTAATCCAAAGCGACGGGACAGCACTTCCTGCTGATTCTTAGGGAGACTATCCAGCCAAGATTCCAATCTAGCCTTAAGTGAATCATCCGCCAGTTGCATGGCCGGATCAATGTTGCGTCCACAAGAAATCATATCCAATAAAGGCTTGTCGTGATCGCCCAATGGCAAATCTGCAGAGCTGACACGCTCATTGAGTCCCAATAATGCTTTAATCTCTTCAACCGGTTTATCCACCAATGCCGCGATGTCTTCTGGGGTGGGCTCATGATCTAAATGTTGAGTAAGATAACGGGCTGCACGCAAATAAACATTCAATTCTTTCACCACATGAATAGGCAAACGAATGGTGCGCGTTTGATTCATGATGGCTCGCTCAATGGTTTGACGGATCCACCAGGTGGCATACGTGGAAAATCGAAACCCTCTCTCTGGATCAAACTTCTCGACTGCACGCATCAACCCCAAATTGCCCTCTTCAATCAAATCGAGCAATGCCAATCCCCGATTAATGTAGCGTCTGGCAATTTTTACCACCAACCTCAAATTGCTCTCTATCATTCTCTGTCTGGCGGCCACATCGCCCTTCAATGCCAAGCGTGCATAATACACTTCTTCTTTAGGAGACAAGAGTGGTGAGTAACCAATTTCATTTAAGTACAATTGAGTGGGATCTAGTGCTCCACGATTTGCAGATGGACTACGCTGAGTACTACTGCAAGCTTCTTGAAAGGCTTTGAGATCTTCTAAATCTTCGAAATCATCACCTAGATCCTCATCTTCTGGCAAATCATCATCACCAAAATTGGGAATAAAATTACCCTTGGGTTGGGGTCGAGGATTCTGATCCCAGGAATTATTTTCTATCATCGCAACGCTTTCCTCCATGAAATGCTCCACCTAAATTGTATTAACCACTACATCCTGTAGACCACCAAGCCACCAACCACAATCCTGGAGAAGATTTAACTTGATGATTTATTGTAGTTTTCTCTTGCTGAAAAATGCAAGTCATTGAATGAATTTTTTTGGATTCACCGCGCGACCATCCCAGCGCACTTCAAAGTGCAAATGGGAGTAATTCGTATCCGTTTGACCTACCTTGGCAATCACTTGACGGGCATGTACACGTTGCCCTTCATGGACCAGTAATTCAGCATTGTGTGCATAAGCGCTCAAAACATGCCGATTGTGCTGAATCAAAATCAAATACCCATATCCTCGTATTCCTGCGCCAGCATACACCACCTCCCCCTCTCCCATGGCATGCACCTTACTACCCAATGACGCAGCCCAATCGATGCCGGGATGTGCATGGCTAAATCCTTTTTTCAAGACCCCATGGCGCAATGGAGCATACCAATGCCCTTTAGACAGTAGTGGCAATGGGGCATACGCAAGCACATGATGAGATTGGGTCTGGCCTTTGGATAAATAAATCCATTGTCCGGTTTTCAATCGATAAGGAGAGGATAACCGATTCATGCCCGCCAACTGCAAATAATCTTTGTGATAACGCCAAGCAATGCTATAGAGGGTTTCACCAGGGCCCACACGATGCCCTCCTTGAATGCTTCTGGGCAATTGCCAAACATCCACCACGACTGCAGGCTGATGGGTGCAATTTGCCAAAGTACAAAGCATGATTGCAGCCCATAATCGGCGCCGCATGCTTACTCCCAAGGCATGCGGCACAACCAATCTGACATTTCCTGCATCTTGGCATAATAAGTGAGGTCGACTTGTATCGGAGTAATCGACACCAATTTCTGGCGAATGGCATAAAAATCCGTACCAGGACCGGCGTCTTCTTCAGCGCCTGGCCGACCAATCCAATACACTTCTCGACCACGAGGATCTTTGGTCAACTCAGTGCGCTCGGCCTTTCGACGACTACCAGTTCGGGTAACTTCCATGCCTTGAATCGCCTCCAATGAGACATCCGGAATATTGACATTCAACAACACCCGGTTACTAATGGGATATTGTTCAACTTGCAGGATTAAACGCTTCGCAACTTCAGCGGCAGTATCATAATGTAATTCATCATAGCCAGCCAGGGAAAAAGCAATCGCTGGCAAACCCAAAAAGCGCCCTTCCATCGCTGCTGCCACAGTACCAGAATACAAGACATCATCACCCATATTGGACCCATCATTGATCCCTGAGACCACCACATCAGGCTGAAAGTCAATGACGCCTGTTAGTGCTAGGTGCACACAGTCCGATGGAGTACCTTCTACACTAATAAAACCATTTTCCAGGGTTCTCAAACGTAGCGGGCGATGTAGGGTTAATGAATTGCTCGCTCCACTGCGATTTCTATCCGGAGCCACCACACGACAATCCGCCACCGAAGACAAGGCAGCGGCCAGAGCAGCCAATCCAGGTGCATGAACGCCATCGTCATTACTAATCAAAATTTTCAAATCGTCCCTCCGAGGGTTATATGGAAGCATTGCCCCCAAAATTTTGCATAATTTGAGCCCCCATGCTCAAATCAGCTAAAAAGGGCAATATACCAACCAATAGGGCAAAAAACAATGCCCCAAAGACTTCTCCCAAGCGCACTTGACTTGGGTTTTTGCGATGCTGCTGATATCGCAAAGCTGCGGTAATCAACAAACCTCCCGCAATGAGATAGCAAATTTTATAACCAAAATCTGCCAATAAGGCTGAGGTACCCACTAAACTCATCGATAAACTGCCCACCGTTTCACCACCCTCAGCAAAAGCACACAAAGACAGCAGCAAACATAACCATGAAAAAACGATACCCATAGACAAATCTTCTCAAACCTATTAATATTCTAAACTTTATTGCCTAAAAGTACCAGTCCTGGAAGTCATGTTGTCCAATGCTCCCTACACCATCCGTCTGCACCCCAACTGCCTACTCCCTGGAATGGCCTTATGCATCATGGCCATTCTACTCTACCTATTCTATTCGACCATCGCCTTTGGGATCGCGAGCATGCTGCTATTCTCTGGTCTGATCATATTGTTGCAGCAAACGCTTAGTGTAATGACCACCCAATTGGTGATTGGAGAGACTACTGTAGACTATTACACCTTCAACTGGCGTGCTTATCATGTCACCATTCCTCTAGAAGATCTCTCTGTTCTATATCTCGAACCCATGCGATGGAAATTGCCATGGACCACGCTACATCTAAAAAGCCCTTCCTGCACCCTCTCTATGGGGCCCATTAAAGCACCCACCCAGGCAATAGTACGCCTGCAATTGGCCAGAGCCCCGTTCAAGCGTACCCCATGATAAATAGTGCCCCTCATCTTCATGCGCTCAGTCAGCCACTGGCAAAAACCCTCGTAACTGAAAAATGGCAATTAATCATCACGCCTGATGAACAAAGTGCCCTATTGCTCAGCCAACTGCTCCGATTTTGGAGAGAAGATTTAGCCATCCTGGTATTCCCCGCGTGGGACACACTCACTTATGAATCTCTACCAGTACACGAAGGGGTAGTCTCAGAACGTCTGCGTACACTCTACCAATTGCAAACCACTCCAGGTGGAGTCGTAATCGCCTCCCCGCGATCCCTGCTTTATCGATTGCTCCCTAAAGAATTGCTGCTGCGCCATACCTTGATCCTCAAAAAAGGAGAGGAATGTGATCCCGAATCTTTGAGAAAAAACTTTGTTGCAGCAGGATATCACATGGTCTCTGAAGTGTACGCTCGAGGAGAAATGGCCATTCGTGGACACATCATCGATATCTTCGCCATGGGGCAGACTGCTCCCATTCGCATTGATTTATTCGACACCATCATCGATAGGCTCAGTTTTTTTAACCCAGACACGCAACGAACCACAGAAGACATCGAGGCATTCGAATGCTTGCCTGCCAGAGAGTGTTTGCATGAAAGCGAGCAGCTCCACTGTTTTCGCACACACTTCCGAGAATTATTTCCTAAAGCGCTAGAAGCCCCTATTTACCGACAAATCAGCAATGGCGAACTCCCTCCTGGAGTCGAGTACTATCTGCCATTATTTTATGAGTACACCGCGTCTGTTATCGATTATTTTCCATCTACGCCTCTCATCTACCACATTGGTGAGGTATTTGAAGCTGCCTCCACACTCTTTAAAGAAATTCAGTCTCGCTATCAGCAACATCCATTCCAGGATAGACTGCTCGAACCGGTGAGTCTGGCAAGCCCTCCTCAAGCCTTTCAAAAAACCTTTAAGCCCACTAAACATTTTACCTTTGAGGATACAAATACTCAGCGTGCGCTACCCGATGTCTCACGCTCTGAGAAAAACACTTCTCCTCTTTCTCGTCTGCAAACCCTGTTAGAAGCCCATGTTGCTGATACGATTATATTCTCCACACCTACACCTGGACGCATGGCCATTTTAGATCATCTCTTACTCGAACAAGGCATTGCATTCTCCCATGTAGAAGACATTCGTCAAGTCCGCACGACTGGTTGTTTTCTAGGTTGCGCCCCCCTACAAAAAGGCTGGGAAGATCTCGAGCATCACACGCTCTACATCACGGAAATGGATATCCTCGGCCATTCGCACATCACACAAAAAACCCATACTTCCAGCATCAACCAACACCCCCAACAACTGCTGCGCTCTTTGCAATCTGTTTCGATTGGAGATTATCTGGTACATGCACAACATGGCATTGGTTGCTATGCCGGTTTGGTATTATTAACCATCCAAGATTTTGAAGAAGAATTTTTACAACTCAACTATGCCCATGGAGATAAATTATTTGTACCCATCACGCAACTGCATCTCATCAGTCGATACATTGGCCATGAAGGGGTTTCTTGCCACGCATTGGGTTCTAGAAAATGGCAAAAAGAGCGTGAAAAAGCCGAGAAAAAAATCACCGATGTAGCCAGTCAATTGCTACTACAACATGCGAAAAAAGCGCTAGCTCATGCACCAGCATTTTCTATTGAAAATGACTATCACAGCTTTTGCTCGAATTTTCCGTATTCACTCACTCCCGATCAAGCGACGACCATGAACCAGATCGAAACCGATCTCTCCCATCAAAAACCGATGGATAGGCTCATCTGTGGAGATGTGGGTTTTGGAAAAACTGAACTGGCCATGCGAGCGGCATTTTTAAGTATTGATCAGGGTTATTGCGTGATGTTTTTTGCTCCCACCACTATTTTAGCCCAACAGCATTATCACACTGCCACCAATCGTTTCCACAACACTGGTGCACGTATTGCCCTGCTTTCTCGACTTTCACCGCCTAAAGAACAAGAGAAAATTCTTGCCGACTTACAAGCTGGAAAAATTGATTTAATGATTGGAACGCATATTCTACTACGTAAAACCATCAAGCCCCCCAAACTGGGCTTATTAATCATTGATGAAGAACAGCGTTTTGGCACACAACACAAAGCACAGTTGCGTGCACGCTTTATCAATACCCATGTGCTCACCTTAAGCGCCACCCCCATTCCTCGAACATTGAGTTTATCTCTATCGGGCTTAAGAGATTTGTCTATCATTGCCACGCCACCTCCAAGGCGCTTGCCTGTCAAAACCACGGTGGGATTTATTGAACCGGCCGTTATCCACGATGCCATTTCCCGAGAAATGCATCGAGGGGGACAAATTTATTATTTACACAATGACATAAAAAGCATGGAAGCCAGGCAATTTAAATTGCAAGAAACTTTTCCCACCTTAAGAATTGGGGTCGCCCATGGGCAATTGCCTCCACGCGCCCTAGACCGTATTATGCTGGACTTTTACGAGCAGCGTTATCAATTGTTATTGTGCACCACCATCATTGAATCGGGTTTAGATGTACAGAATGCAAATACCTTGATCGTAGAGCAAGCCCATCGTTTTGGATTGGCGCAATTGCATCAATTGCGCGGAAGGATTGGTCGTTCCCATCAACAAGCTTATGCTTACTTTCTCACTCCGCCCACACAAGAACAAGGCAGCAATGCCCAAGCACGACTGAAAGCCATCGCCCAAATCCAATACTTAGGCGCAGGATTCCAATTGGCCAGTGTGGATTTAGACATTCGAGGTGCTGGGGAAATTCTAGGTGAAGCACAAAGCGGGCACATTGATCACCTCGGGTTTTCGTTATACATGGAACTCTTGCAAAAAGCCATTGATGATCTCAAACACGATCGTTTGGTTGATCTCACCATGCCAAAAACTCAAGAAATTTTGTTACACATTCCCACGTTAATTCCAGCGACCTACATCGCCGATGTGCATTTGAGACTGCAATATTATCAACGCATCAATCAAAGCGACTCATCAGAAGACAGAGAGTTGATCATGAGTGAATGTATCGACAGATTCGGCCCACCCCCTAAGCCACTCAAAGATTTGTTTGAGCTCACCGATTGTCTACAGCAGATTAAAACCTTGGGGATCGACAAAGTGGAGTGTTTCCCCACACAATCTCGGATCACTTTTTCTGATAAACCTCAAATCGTACACGCCCAACTTATCGAGTGGATTCAAAAAGAATCTAAAATCTATCAACTCGATAAACAACAACGCCTCATTATCAAAAAGGATTTCTCAGAACCCCAGACTCGCTTACCTTGGTTGAAAGCGTGTTTGAAAGCATTGACTCCACCCTCTGGAGCTCAAACTGACCACAATGCAGAGAACGGCACCAGATAAATATTTTCATCAAAGCGCATGACTCGAGGCGTATTGCACAACACAATTCCACGATAAAAGTCTTGGCCGGTGACTTGTTGAAATTCTTTAATGCCCGCAAGATCTTTTTCACGAATGGCTTCAGCATACTTCACTTCGATAGCCACCAATTTTTCTGCTTTTGAAAGAACAAAATCAACCTCTCGGCCATCGTGAGTGCGATAAAAGCTGATATCAACCTCTGAATGCATTAAGGTATTGGCTTTCATCAACTCTGACAACACAAAATTTTCCAATACATGTCCAAAGCGCTCAGGATGTTTTTTTGACAACAACTCTGGCGTTGAACCCAACAAATGACACAACAACAGGGTATCATAAAAATAGAGTTTTTTAGATTTTACGAGTCTTTTGCTAAGGTTTCGATACCATGGCCTTAATTCATACGTCACAAAACTATGGCTGAGCAATGCACGATAATTTCTAGTGGTCATCGCATTCAAACCCACATCTCGACTGAGATCTGCATCATTGATTAAATTACCTGCTCTTGCTGCCAAGGCTTGTAATAGCAAGGGCATATAAGCGGCTTTTTCTAAACGATATAATTGAATGGGATCTTCTAATGTAATTTTCTGCACATGACTTTTAAACCATGCCTCTGTTATGTGAGGAGACAAGTTCAACAATTCTGGAAAACTGGATTTTCGTATGGCTTCTATCAAGGTCACATCTCGATTCGCTGCACCACTGAAAAAGTCTTCTTCAAAACACTGCTCTAAAAAGTAAGATTTTTTACCATGGATTTCTGCAACACTAAGGGGCAACAAAGTCAGGGTTGCCATACGACCTACCATCGCATCACACAATGCAGGAATAGCCAATAAGTTTGCAGAACCCGTTAATAAATATTTTCCATTCGGAGATTTACCTCCGTCTCCCCATTTCTCATGCCGAAATTCATCCACTTGCTTTTTCAACGCTCGAAAAATCTCTGGTACCATTTGTACTTCATCGATAATTAAAGGAGTGCCCATGTCTTGCAAATATCCAGAGGGGTTGCGCATTGCTGTAGTCCGTTCCAATATATCATCAAAACTCACAAATGCGGCTTGAAACTCTTTGGACAATAAGTCTCTCACTAAAGTGGTCTTTCCAGCTTGTCTGGGACCATTGATATAAATTGCAGGAAAAGCAGTGAGTAGCTCCAAAATCATCGGCAGAATGCCACGCTGAATCATATTCATAACAAACCCACTGATGTCGTTTATCTTAGTATATCATATCGAAAATCGAAAGAGTACCTTTTGATTTTCAGGAAATCTGACCTCATGGGATAAAAATACGTTCAACATGTTTAAAATTCAGCAATTGATAATCTTCTATTTTTTGCTCTTGATGACCGGAGTACACCAGAAAACCTCTGGAAAATCTCTCACCGGTAATTTTTTGGAATCCTTTTAGCGATTTGATAAAAGCGGACTGAAAAGTTTGACCAGATTTTATTTCTATAGCGACAAGTTTTGAACCCTCGCGATATAATAAATCTACTTCATTTTGGTTGCTATCTCTATAAAAGTAGAAATTTGGCATGATACCAACATTGAGCCGTTGTTTTATACACTCATTCACCACAAAATTCTCAAAAAGGTGACCTCGCAATGGATCTCTTGGCAATTGTCGAATATCTAAAATGTCTAACAAGTAGCGCGCAAGGCCCGTATCTGAGAAATAGAGTTTAGGACTTTTGATCAAGCGTTTCCCAAAATTTTCAAAATAGGGGGTTAAACGATAAATCACAAAGGAGGCTTCTAAAACAGAGAGCCAGTTCATCACTGTTGAATGAGAAATCCCCAAGTCATTCGCCAAACTTTTGGTATTGAGCAATTGCCCAATGCGACCTGCACATAATTTTAAGAAATTTTGAAACAAGTTGAGATCTTTAATGTTAATCATCTGTCGGACATCTCTTTCCACATAAGTGGCCACATAATCCCTGTAGAATTTTGTAGAATTGATTTGATCTGCATAAATACGAGGATACATCCCATGAAATAGATATTCATACACTGTGAAGTCTTTTTGAGCAGGAAATAACTCTCCCAAACTGCATGGCAAGAGTTTTAATATGGCGCTCCGACCTGCTAGCGATTGACTAATGGCCTCATGCAATGCCCATTGATGACTTCCCGTCAAGATGAATAATCCTTTCTCTGAGCATTCATCAACAATACCCTGCAGATAAGATAACAAAGGCGGGAAACGCTGTACCTCATCAATAATCGCTTCATCAGCAAAGCGGGCCAAAAAACCTCTTGGATCCGACTCAGCAAATGCCCGCTCATCTGGATCTTCTAAACTCACATAGATTTTCTGGGGAAATAAGGCCTTGGCCAGTGTCGTTTTGCCCGACTGCCTAGGTCCAGTGAGTGTAACAATGGGATAACTCTTGGCCATTTCCAAGATTTCATTCGATATATGTCTTTTTATTGGATTCATTGTAAAACATCCAAGGAGGTAGCCACAAATTGGCATTTTCCATTTTCTGGCTACTATTGTATAATACGATAGTATTCCCTTTTGGAGTCCTAAAATGACCTTCAAAGATAAATTTATTGGCAGAAAAAATGAGTTGACATTACTTTCTGATTTAAAACAGAAACGCTCTTCAAGCCTTGTAGTCATTTATGGAAGACGAAGAATTGGAAAAAGTCGTCTTGCAGAAGAATTTGGGAAAGAGAATACGTTTTACTCTTTTGAAGGATTATATCCAGAAAAAGGAACAACAAATCAAGATCAATTACAAGCTTTCCATCAACGCTTTTTATCGTATTTCCCAAAACACAAAACTCCTTTTGACGACTGGTCACAAGCTTTTCATGAATTGTCAAAGAAAATTAAAAATAAACCAGTTGTTATCCTGTTTGATGAAATCTCTTGGATGGGAAAGTATGATGCTAATTTTTTAGGAAAACTTAAAAACGCATGGGATTTAGATTTCAAAAAAAATCCGAATCTCATTCTTATTCTCTGTGGCTCTGTTTCAAGCTGGATCGAAAAAAAACTATTGGCACACACAGGATTTTACGGCCGGATATCTGTAAAGCTACACTTATTGGAACAACCCTTATCTGATTGCAACAAATACTGGTCAGCTTACGATATTTCACCTTATGAGAAATTTAAAGTGTTGTCAGTAACCGGTGGGATCCCTAAATATCTTGAAGAAATTGTTCCCCATAGATCTGCTGAAGAAAACATTCGAAACTTGTGTTTTACACAAACAGGATTACTATTCAATGACTATGATTATATTTTCTCATCAATGTTAGAACGAGATAGCAAAGTATATCTACAAATCATTCAAACACTCTGTAAGAGTCCTCTTTTACGTAATGAAATTCTAGAGTCGCTAAAAAAACAAAGCGGTGGTCTATTGACAAGCTATATTGATGAACTTGAAATAGCAGGTTTTATTTCTAGAGATTTTACCTGGAACTTAAAAACCGGAACTTTGGGAAAAATTAGTCAATATAGACTCTCCGATAACTATATCCGATTTTATATAAAATATATCAATCCGGTTATACCTAAAGTAAAAAAGGGACAATTTAATTTGCGTTCCCTTTCTTCTTTGCCTGGATGGTCAAGCATTATGGGCCTGCAGATTGAAAATTTAATTTTAAATAATCGATCAGCAATTTTTAATTTACTAGGAATTTTTCCTGATGAAGTACTTTGCGATGGGCCATTTTTTCAAAGGAAAACAGAAAAAATTCAAGGGTGCCAAATAGACTATCTCATTCAAACGCAGTTAGGCGTTTTATACTTATGCGAAATCAAATTCACCAGAACCACAATCAACACAAAAATCATTAAAGAAGTCCAAGAAAAAATAAAACGCCTAGCTATGCCAAAATATTTATCCATTGTCCCCGTGTTGCTACACATCGGAAATATTCAAGATGAGGTATTAGATAGCCAATTTTTTGGAAGAGTCATTGATCTTCAGAGACTGCTTGATGAGTAGACACAAATCGACTTTTTCCATTTTCTGGCTACTATAGCCCCAGTAGAAATCTCCACAGAGGCACTATTTTTACGTAACTATTCAGCAAATTTACTGCAATTTTGTCACCCCCGCGAAAGCGGGGAGGCAGGCTCCGCGTTCCTGGGTTCAATAAGAAACCAAACCGATCCGCTCCCGCGTCCTTTTAGGTCTATCAAACCACTATTTCGCAAATTACCCAGTTCATTTCGAACCGTCCGAACAGATGGAGGTTTCTCAAGTCTCTCCATAATGTCCCTGAATGTTGATTGCTTATGCCTAGCAAGAATATCCAGCAATTCTTTTTCTCTATCTGAAAAACTACTCTGTTCTGTTTTATCAATACGTATGGATTTTTGTGGCCCTATAGGTTCTTTAAAGTAAATTTAAATGAGAAAACCATCTCCTGTCTCAGAAAATTCTGGAGGCTGAAGCTCTTGTTGCTCACACAATTCAATCATACGTAAAGTACCACTTCCATGACGCTCAATTAATTTTCTTATCCAAAATACACGAGCAATCTTTGGATTACGCTGACGCGACGCATGTCGTTTTTTTAATTTAGAGACGATCATATCCGTGTATAGACAACTCCAGCCGAATCAGAAACAGCTGTCCCTTATTTCTTAAATCCCCCTTGCCGTGTGCGAAGCGCTGGGAGGGGGATTAAATTAGCGACAAAAAAGCCCCCACTCTATCCAAAATCTCGAACAATCGACGACAATCCAAATCGCGCATATAACGCTTGTTGTTTGCTTTTAGAATCTTTCCAATCAAAGGGACCACAGAGTACACGATAATAGCCTTGATAATAACTCAACTTTGAAGGAAAACCATTGAGCCACAGTTTTGCTTGTAATTGATTGGCCGCTGACTTTTGTTTGGTGGCAGCCACCTGCAACCATAGAGTGCTCTGTGCATGATTGCTCTGAGGCATTTTAACTGTTGCACTCGCAAGCGGTTTAGGGCTAGAGGTTGATAAAGGACGGTGTGTTTGCAAGTCATAAAACTGAAATTCTGGTAACGGTAGCGATCCCTTTTCAACCACTGGATTTTTGAGAATTGCTGGCTTCACAATGGCAGGAGGAGAATGTAATGTCATTTTAGGCAATGAAGGTGGATGCTTCATCACATATACTGCACTGACGGCACTAATTATTCCTAAGCACATACCCATCAACAACCATCGCCATGGATGAGAAGAAGGCTTAACGGGTGCTGCTCTACGCTTCTGAGGTCTCATGTCTTTCCATCCTATCTAATGGGGCAATGCCCAACACCATCAGTCCATTCGCCAATACCTGCTTGGCCGAGCGTACCAATACCAAAAAAGCCTGAGTACGATGGTTATCATCAGAAATAAATTTCTCTTGATTATACAAACGATGCACACTGGCCGCCATATCCATTAACCAATGCACTACAATATGTACGCCTCGAGACTGCGCAGCTTCTTGTAATACATCTGGATATTTTGCCAATTTCTGCAATACCTCTCGTGCATTTGGCAACAACAATGATAATTCAATTTCTTTCTCAGAAGGTATTGGGATTGCTTGTTGCATGGCTTGCGCCAATACACTCGAGAGTCTGGCATGCGCATACTGAATGTAATAAATTGGATTTTCTTGCGTTTGAGATTTCGCCAGTTCCAAATCAAAATCCATGTGCTGATCACTTTTTCTCATTAAATAAAATAAGCGTGTGGCTTCATTACCCACTTCTTCTCGCAATTCACGAAAAGTCACAAACTCTCCTGCACGTGTGGACATCGATACTTTTTCATTACCCCGATACAAATTTGCGAATTGCACCAAGTACACTTCTAGTTGATCTTCTTGAAACCCAAGACCTGCACAAGCTGCTCTCAATCGGGCCACATAACCATGGTGATCGGCCCCAAACATATCAATATAGTGATCATAACCCCGCTGTAGCTTATGCCAGTGATAAGCAACATCTGCAGCAAAATAGGTTGGTGTACCATTCTCTCTCACCAACACTCTATCTTTATCATCACCGAATGTTGTACTCGCAAACCACTGCGCACCCTCTTTTTCATACACCAATCCTTTTTGATGCAGTGCATCAATGGCTGACTGGATTTCACCTTGAGACGTCAATGCGCGCTCAGATTGCCAATGATCAAAGTGTGTACCAAATTCACCCAAATCATTTTGAATATCTTCCAACATAGCAGAAAGCACGCGATCATAAAGCACTGAATAGGCATCACCCAATAGCAATTTTGCATGCGACATCCAAGCATCGAGATAAGCTTCAGGATCTTCATGCTCTGCAATGGGCGCTGCTTCAAAGCCATGAACATACGCCAAGCCTTGCTCTTGATGCAACAGGGCCGCTAGGGCATTGACATACTCTCCCTGATACGCACCCTCTGGAAGAGCGATGTCAAAACCTGCTTGTTGCAAATAGCGAATCCACAAACTCAATGTCAAAATATGCATTTGCCGACCCGCATCGTTGACGTAATACTCTGAATGCACCTCAAAACCACAGCTTTTTAACACACTCGCTAAAGCAGAACCCATGGCCGCAGCGCGACCATGCCCCACATGCATGGGGCCTGTGGGATTCACAGAGACATACTCCAGCAAAATGCGCTCACCCTTCCCCACATCACGACAACCATACTGGGAGCCTTGAAGGGCGATATCTCCCAGCAAAGCAGACCAAGCTTTCACACTTAATGTGAAGTTGATAAACCCTGGACCCGCCGCTTCAACTGTTTCAAACCATTCATGCGCACCCCATGCCTCTACCAAGGTTTGAGCCACCACGCGAGGAGACTTACCTTCTTGTTTTCCCAGCAAAAAGGCCACATTGGTGGCATAGTCTCCATGCTCGGGTTGCTTCGGCGCACTCAGCATCAATGACTCTGTGGAATAGCCAAGTGTGGAGAGTGTCTTAGCAATCTGAGCAAGGATTTCGGTTTTCATGGAAGCACTTCATCAAAAATCTTATTCTAACAAATCCTGGATACCTGACAAAGCCTTAGGAACGTCGATCCAAAAAACACTGCAACAGCGCTTTTTTCTTAGGGTGCATCAATCCTCCCGAATGCTGCTTGACTTGCCAAATGGCCACTTCCGGGAAAGTGAGATAAATCTCGAGTAGTTTTAAGGTATTGGGATCTTGACTACTGCCGGCCTCTAATTTTTGTAACGTCACCTGAGTAATGCCAAAGGCTTTAGCCAATTCATGCTGTGTTAATCCCAACTCCTCTCGAAATGCTTTCACGTGCTCAATAGAAAAAGACTGTTTATAGACTTTTTCAAAAATGACACTGGAAGGCCCTCGTCTTCCAATGCTGCCCAATAAAATAATCGGATTCTTCTCATTCACATCAATCCGTTGAGAATGGCAGTAATCTTCATAGGCAGGATTTTCCCTCTCTGGGATCCTATCCAAAAAAATAGGAAACATCTGACCCTTTTTAGATACATGCTTGGCTTTCATCAAGCTCAGATCTGGACCCAATGGAATGGCATGTTTAGAATCTAGATATTTCAGATCATAAGTGAGAACATATCGGTCTCGCTTCACATCATAACGCAACTCCCCAATGAATATTCTTCTTTTAATGAGTTCCAGATAAATATGCAGCACATGCGGATCAACTTCTAAATGCATCCGATAACTCCTGAATTCTTTTGTGTAATAATGCATGGAAAGCTTGCTTCATGAGAAGACTACAAAAACTTTTTTCTACGCGTTGCTTGAGTTCAAGCTTATCAACGCGCTTAAAAAAATCATGTACAATGGACTGATAACCCAATCGATTAAACTCTTCTACATAATCTATCATGCTGGGTGTCTGCGTTTTTGAAGTGCAAACCCTTCCCGTAGGATGAAAGTCTGATTTCAACATTTCACCACTTTCTAATCCTAAATAAGAAACATTATCATAAATCGGAGAAAGCCGAGTCTTGCCCAAACCCACAATCAATGCCAAATTTCTACCATGACGATCATGGTTTCCAATCAATGCATCAAACAATAGGGTACGAATCAACACAGAGATATCCTGATGAGATCGGGCATGCTTCTCTATAACAGCCAGCAGGGATTTGCAATCATGCTGAGTGGTTTTTCGGAAATGATACAAGTGCTGCAAATCACATCCAATGTGTTTATCCATGAAATTTTCCGTAACAAACACCAATTGCCCACCCCACTCGATCATAAAAAAATCTGCAACAGGAATACCCAAAGAGGCACCGATTTGATTACACAAATACTCCACCGCAGGCAATTCTGGAGCTTCTGAATGACTCATCTTTAAAATAAACCAACGATTCTCCAGTTTTGCTGAATATTTTTTAAATTTACCGAATGTCCCAAATTAATCGGCATACTAGAAAATCTCAAAGAGCGAATCCATGCCATGTCATCGCAATGATAACTAAACCACCAAAAACGAATCAATCATACGAGCCAGTTTGAAAATATTTCTCAAATGAGAGCATGTTAAATGAAGCACTTCTGATTTAGACAGTCTGGTACTTTTCAGGTGGCTCCTTTAAAAGTGTATTAACGGATGAAACACAGAACACAGAGTTAACCATTAAAATTAGCTGCTCCATCTTAATGTTATTTGCCCTTGGAATTGCGGCCATCAGATCTTGTCGCCATAGTTCTAGGTTAAATATAGTACCCATATTAATTATGTTGGGAGCAAGTATTACATTAGGTCTATCGATCAATGAACTCTCGAGAGACAATGACGTAAGCGTTTAATTAAGTTTTACTTCCCTACATCGTCACTGTCACTGGATGTGTAATTCCCAACAACTGCCAGGTCAGGAGTATTTGTCGACTGTATTGACTACGCCCGGTGCTAGAAAAACCTTGCCAGTGCAAGCGCCCTTCCAATCCCAAACGAAAACAGCAGCCGAAATAATTAAGCCCTAGGGAAATGTTATCCAGATAACTGCCCGCAATATTTTGATCGATACCGGCAACATAACCCCATTGATCAAAATGATGATCGATATCCAAATGCAAACGCTCAACATCTTGACGATGCCTGGAATGCAAAATGGCCAATTCATCGATATTGCCGTTAAACAACCACTGGTAACTGGCATTCAGTTTCGTATTCTCTCCCCAATGTGCTGTGTATTGATAAGAGAGGCTCTGTATGTGATGCTTGTCATTGTCCCAAGTCAAGTGTGCTTGATGTTGTCGATATTGCCAATCCAATGCAAAACGCCCTAATCTCAATTTCTGAGCTTCTCTTCCAGAAGTTTGAATTTGGCAACCCGGCTCAAAACACACACCCACACGATAATCAGAGAATAAAATTTCTTGACCGATGGACCAATGGGTATTGGCATCGCCATAACGTCCTCCAATACTCAGACGATGCAAATCTCCCCATCGATCGTCTACCCTCAATCGATTGATGGCAAATAAATCTTCCCAAGTCCCAGACACATAACGGGGAGTAAAAATAGGAATATCATCCTGGCGCACAAAAGGCACATAAGTCCACTGCCATCGCCAATCCCAACGTTTGATTTTCTTATCCCACTGCCACTGTGCAAAAGGCACGATAACTGTTCGATTTCCTTTATCTACTTGGAAAAATTGATAGGCTCTTGCATCTGCTCCCCATTGGAATTCCCAATTACCTTCTCTCCACATGCCTTTGGTATGCCAACTGCCCCTTAGACTCAATCGATCCGCTTCTATGGCTGGAGTCGGGAATGTTGGCTGAAAACCAGGCAGTCGAAAGCGTACTAACTCTATATCAGAACGCCAATGCCCGATTTCTGGGGACCAATCCATTTTAGGAATTTCATTATAATGTCGCCAATGCGGATTCACATCGACACGAGGCAAATACCTCCAAAAATTCCAGTCGAAATGCAAAGGCCATCTCCCAAGATGGGTGAAACGCACATGTCGCTCAATCTCTTCTGCATCACGGCTATAGGGATAAGAAAAAGGGTGCCCTGAATTCAAATCTTTGAAATAGTACGGATCGCTAGTAGAAGTCCAATCAACGTCTACCTCCCAAGGTTGATGACTATAGTAATGCCGCCAACGAAAAGCATAACGATTGGCACTGGCCGTTTGTAAACGATAACCTTCTCCAGTTAAATTCGGATCAACAGGTGTGGTTTTGGCAAATGCTTTAAACACCCTGTCATCCAGTAACACATCCGCTTGCAACTGACCATGCTGATGCGGCCAAAGATAACGATAATTACCTCCCCATTGTACCCCTCGATGCCACATGGGCCGTAAAAATCCAGTCGCATCTTGGTTGGGTGCCAAATTAAAATAATAAGGCAATACCATTTCTACGCCATGGTGACTGCGAATGCCCACACTGGGCCCCAACCATCCAGAATGACGCCGTTTGTCTGTGGCAAACCGCAATCGATTCCAAGCAAACAAAGGCCATTGATGCCAATACCAACGCACCGATTCTGCAGTAGCCATCCCTTGATCTCGGTGTAGAATTAAGCCTTTGGCCCTGAGTGTCCAAGAAGGGTGATGAAAATCACAAGAGGTAAATAAACCAGGGCCTAAAGACAATGTCTGATCTTTTAAAACAAAATGATCACTCTTGCCCCAATAAAAAGGTACCACGCCCTTCGCCCCCCCTAGAGCCAATACCACTCCCCTACCAGAGAGTCTCTTGCCAGGCAAATCCACAACTACATATTCTCCGCAAAGTCGCTGAGACGGTGAATACAAGCACACATTACCGGTTAACGTGATTGTTAAAATTTCACCCAATCTCGATAGTAAAATATGCGCTCGATTCGCCTGCATTTTCCAAGGAGACAGTCGCAATTGCACATGTCCCGTTAACTCCCAATGCGTCGGTCCCTGATAAGCACTATGATCGGCATCGATATTCAAATCTGCAATTTTCCAATGCTTGGTATCAAAAGGCGTATAAGATTGCAGTCGTTCGAATCGACCGCACGATGTAGAGGCTTTCCAACCTAAATTGCTGTTCATATCCACCGCTGCACTGCAGAATATGCACCATGAGCATAAGAAGATGGCTATTCCTCGGGAAAGTTTCACGAATCCCACACCATTAAAGCCATTATTCTATCATAAATTTTCCTCACAATGTGGGATTGTGAAACCAATTACTACGGGAAATCGACAAATGTCAATTTCCCGTAGTCATCATTAAGCAATGTTGTCTGCCAAAGAGACCCCCGCTTTCGCGGGGGTGACACGGTGGGGGCTGGGGGGTGACAC
>CAYGKN010000022.1:0-19824 GCA_964350565.1 uncultured Gammaproteobacteria bacterium | reverse complement strand
AATGGATTCTGGTCATTGAAATAGAGGAAAAGCCATGAATGATGAATCAGAAGACCTGATTCCGCCGATGGATCATAGCAAAGAGGCGATGTGGAAAACCCATATGGACGCCTTTAAAACGAGTGGATTCACCCAACCGGAGTATTGCCTCCGAGCAGGGATTAAGCATAAGCGTTACCGAAAGGACACTTTGCGGTGCCCAGCAAAAATCTTAAATATATATTTATCAATCAGTTATAAGATATTTCGTCGAAGTCAGGAGAAATTGAAAGCTGTTGTACTTCATGTTTGAACTCAAATTTTACTTATCAACCTTTTTTTAATTCTTTTGCTTGAAAAAAATTGTCTAACCAAATTAGGTCAGCCATCCATTGAGATATTATTATTGTCATGGCATCCATGCAACTGATTCGTATCCCAAGAATCTTGAAACTCTATAGCCAATGAAGCATCTGGAATAAAAAATAACTTAAAAGAATACTCTCTCATAAAAATAAGCCCTAACCTTCTAGCAATCAAACACATATTCGAATAAAATCCTGTATATATTAAATTACTAATGCAACGCCTATTCAGGAATTTTTTAAAATCAAAATCATCAAAGTCTTGATGATAGAGTATGTTCAATTTTTTCGCTTGATGCAATTCAAAAAGCTCTTCAAAAACTTCACTATCATAATCTCCTTGAGATTTTTTTGGATCATTAGTTAGGACAAGGACCGTGATACCCAGCGCCAATGCCCTCTTCACTAAAGGGGAAATTTTTTCAACATACAATCGTGACGCCTTTTGAGTTAAAAAATCGCTCCCTGAATCTTTCCAAGGATCCATAACAATTAGTGCAGTCTCTTCAGGCGAAAGCACCTGATTATAATGAAAAACATTTTCTCCCTCTTTAAAATAAGTTTTGTTGGCAACTTTTTTCTTCACTAAATTTCTTTTTTCATCCAAAAAAAAATACGACCTTAATTCTACTTTAAATTCATAAAATTTTTTTTTTCTGAGTTTGTTGACGAAAAAATATAGATTAACCTTTTTCCTCAATGCTCTTATAACTTTAGAAATCATATGATCTTCAAACTCACGGAAATCGGCTCCAAGCAAGCAAATGAGACATCACCACACAAATCGCCCAAAAACCACGAAAAGTATCAATAGAAGCTGAACGAGAGCAAATAACCGGAGCCTTCATTAAGGAACTGGAAATCCATCGCGCCATCAGCTTGCTCTTATTTATAAAATTGCGTACCACTTCCATTAGTTATCCGTCTTTCTAAAAATCATATTCTGTTGTACAAAAAAGTTCAAGTGATTGGCCATCTCAAATCTCAATCATCTCGAAATCTTCTTTTCCCGCGCCACAATCCGGGCAACGCCAATCTTCGGGAACATCGTCCCAGCGTGTACCAGGCGCAAGCCCTTCTTCTGGGCAGCCTTTCGCTTCATCGTACACAAAACCACACAATACACACATGTAACGTTTATAATCTGACATCTTAACTCCTCTTATTACAACTTGTCATTTCCGCACCTCCCGTCATTCCCGGTCATTCACGCGAAAGCGGGAATCCACCTCCGCCAAGCAAGATCCCCGCCTACGCGGGGATGACAGGGACTGAGCAGGGGTGACTAAGCCCCCCCAAAGTATGCTACCATCAAAACCCATCCACTTCATAATAGCATGGCTGTTCAACCATTATCCAGATGCCAAAAGCCCACATTGATAGGCTGCTTTGCGCTGATACTCTGGTCTCTTTCGGCACTGTTTGTGATTCAAGTCTCAAATTTGCCACTTTTTGAGATCTTAACTTGTACTTTTGGCGCAGGGTTTTTATTCATCTTCACCAAAGTAGCGTATTGTCGACAATGGTCTCGACTCAAAGTGCCTCGAGAACTCTGGTACACCGGATTACTCGGAACAGGAGTGAATAGCTCCCTGTTTGTAGCTGCTTTTCAACATGCTCCGGCCATACAAATCGATTTACTAAGCTACCTATGGCCAATTGCTGTTATGATAGGGTTAACTTGGCAAAAAAAAAGTCCTTTTCAGCCGCATCATTGGATAGCTGCATGCTTAGGGTTTTCAGCCGTCTACCTACTATTTGCTAAAAATACGATGCCATTTCTTTGGCAATATACCACCGGCTATCTCCTGATCATGCTGGATGTCATTCTATGGGCAGTGTATGTGACCATTTCGCACCAACAAGGCGGGTATCACTCCGAATACATCGGTTTCTGCTGTGGAATTTCAGCACTGTTCATGGCTGCTTTTCACTTCTGCTTTGAACAAACCATTCCTCCCACAACCACCCAATGGCTATTGCTCATCCTCATGGGGGGCAGCCTCGAAGGACTCGCCTATTATTGCTGGGATATTGGCATCAAACGCGGATACTTCCCACTGCTCACCATTCTCTCTTATTTCAGCCCTATTCTTTCTGCAACTTGGCTGATACTCGCCAAAAAGGCGCCTTTTACTTGGCCCGTGGTTGGTGCCTTTCTCATGATTTCAACTGCGGGCTTGATGAGCCGGAGGCAGAAACTGAATTGATCCATAAAGGCTCTTGTGCTTTAGTTAGAATCCAATCAACATCTTTACCCTTTTTACACTGAACAAACAACTTTGCATACAATACGATTGGGTCGATATTTTCTGGCAACACCACTTGACGATAATGTTGCCCAACAATCTCTAAAAACAATGGTTCCACATCTTGAGGAAACTTTAAAGGCTCCACACAAGAAAAATCAGCTTTACCCACTTCTCCGCTATTTCTAATGACCACAATCGGCCTGTTCAATAAATCCATCATGTAATTAATAGCCACCGAATTAGCAAAGTTTCCCGGCTTGCTTAATTCATCAGCCACATCGAGTAAGGAAACATAAGGTTTCTGTGTATTAGACACTGCACTTAAAAATTTTTTCAAAAAATCTTTAAGAGAACCCCAATCCCACGATTTCAATGCAATTGTATCTTTTCCAATGGTATACGAGATATTTTTCTCTTCTGCTGTCATGATCTGTTTGGTCCAATAATTTAGATTCTGAAATAAAGTATCTTTCCCTAGAGACAATTTGTGTTCATCCTTTCCTATTGTTAGGGTAACTGGCGGAATCTCCTCTTTCTTTTCAGCTATATCAGCGCCGTAAATTTCTGCCGGATGAAAAATCACCATGTTATCGCCAAGCTTCTGACATTCAATCTTGCTTTTAATATGTTTCACCAAATTGGCACGATAAGTTCGAGCATTCTCCTTCTTCATCGCTCCTGCAATGGCATAAAAAAAACAATCTCCTCCACCTGGGTTTTCTATTGAAGTTAACGTGAGTTCTTCCTCATCTGGACTGAAGTCTGAAGTTAACGTGAGTTTTTTCTCATCTGGCTTGATATATGGATTGATGCTTATCCTCAATTCTTGTTCTGAAAATGTAATGACTGTTTTTGGAAAAACCCATAAAGTCAACGGTAAAGCCACCAAGCAAGCCAAGAAAAAATCTAAAAACCAAGCAGATAGAAATTGCCAAGCAAAAGCACGATAGCAGGTATGCAGGATAAGCCCCAAGCCAACATCCGCGCTAGCAAAAATAATTAGGCTTCTAATCATCTCCATCTTGCCCTCATCTTCTAACCAATGCTAACACAATAACCCCTTTCAAATCTTAATTTTCCCTTCAGCTGTCCCCTTCTCTCAAAACTCGATAAACTCATGATTTTCAGGAGGCGATATGGAATCCATCACACAAGTTTCAGATTGGGCGGGCAAACGCGTCTGGGTACGCCTCGATCTCAATGTCCCCATAGAAAACGGCCATATTCTTGATGACTCTCGCATCCAAGCCACCCTTCCCACACTCCAATGGCTACTAGAGCAAGGCGCTCATCTGGTTATTCTCTCTCATTTGGGGCGTCCCAAAGTAGGGCAGTTTGACCCTCTACATTCTCTAGCACCCATCGCCACACACCTCTGTGCTTTACTCAAAAAAGCAGTGCACTTTTATCACGATTCGAAATTTTCCCCCGAAAGTCCAGATTGGTCACATCCTATTGGCATGATGGAGAATGTCCGCTTCTGGAAGGGAGAAACTGAAAATGATACTCACCTCGCTCAACATCTCGCTGCGATGGGCGATCGCTTCGTGTTCGATGCCTTCGGCTGCGCACACCGCGCACATGCCACCACGAAAGGCTTGGCTTCTCTATTGCCCAGCTATACTGGCTTGCTGGTTTCAAAAGAAGTGGAAACATTACTGGACACCATTCACAACCCCAAACGACCACTGCTTTTGATTCTCGGCGGAGCTAAAATCTCCACCAAACTCACACTGCTCTCTCGCATGCTCCCCAAATGCGATCACTGTATTCTCGGAGGCGGACTCGCCAACACCCTCATCGCGGCCCAAGGATACCCCATTGGAAAATCCTTGTATGAACCAGAATACCTCGATGCCGCGAAACACTTACTCCAAGAATTCTCCTCTGTCATCCACTTGCCCACGGATGTCATCACCAGTATCAATTCCAACACCCAAGGACAGTGTCACGGCTTAGAAGATATCCCCAGTAATGAAGCCATTTTCGATGTTGGACCCCTCACGCAACAACGCAATGCTGAACGCATCCAATACGCCAAAACGATTCTGTGGAATGGTCCTCTCGGACTGTTTGAATCCCCATACTTCTCAAAAGGCACTGTAGCCCTTCTGAGCGCACTTTCTAAACGGCAGGGCCAATGCATTGCTGGTGGTGGCGATAGCTTGTACGCCGCAGAAAAACTGGGTTTCAGGAAAGCTATCGATATCGCTTCCACCGGCGGCGGTGCTTTTCTCACCCTGCTCGAAAAACAAACCTTCCCTTGCTGGGATTGAGGGGGACGACTATCTCGAGCACGGCAAGGGGAATTTTTTTCTAACCAAACACACTCAAATAATTATCAACCCATGCTTCTCCCTTTGCAGTGATAAAATAATACGTTGGTGTTTTACGCGCACCTGGTTTTGGCATGCGACGCTCGCTCAAGTAACCCTTTGTGACCAATCCATAGAGCACCTCTTGACGAGATGGCAATGGGACTCGTTTAAACGCCTGCGAAATTTGAAATTTACTTAGGGGCTGTGCTCGACAGCGCAATAGTAACTTCACTTCCAAGGCGGTTAAGTCTTCTAGTGATTTCATTTCTAGCCTTATTTTTTGTCAGTGCAAGACCATGTTTACCACAAATCAAGTGGAACGTAAAGCAAACATTGGGGTAACCCCATGCTAATACCTCCCTTTTAATACCGAAACTTCTAAACAGTGTACCCATATTCCAGGGTATGAATCCAATAAATGTGTTTGCATATGACGCGCATTCACCGCGGGGAAAGGTCCTCTCAACAGCAAATAGCTCCCCCTCCAAGCGGCAATCTTGAGGGCCCAAACACGAGGCAGCTGAGAGCGCGCCGTTTTAGCAGCAGCAATAGTCTGGTAGTGCCCAAACTGTAGATAACATGCCTTGCGATGAGAAGAAACTGAAGGCGCATGGATGCGATGGCCAGGCAAAATCGTTTCAATACGCACACGTGCAGTCCCTTTTCTTAACATTCCTAAACGCTTTGCCGCTAAAAAAGATAAATCGATGATGCGATTCGGTGCAAAAGGCCCGCGATCATTGACCCGAACAACAATAGAACGACCATTCTCCAGATTATAGACTCGCACATAACTGGGGATCGGTAGCGTTTTATGCGCTGCCGTGAGTGCAAACAAATGATAAGACTCCCCACTAGACGTCAGATGATGACGAAACTTCGTTCCATACCAAGATGCTACCCCCACTTGACGAAACGATCTCAAACGCTGTTGCACATAATAACGATGACCATTGACTACATAACTTTTAGGATTCGCGGAATGAATCAAGGGTTCCCTCCACGGCCTAGGCTCAGGAATGGTGCGCCAATTACGCGGCAAATCACTAGGCGCCCCATCGCTAACCACATGGCCGCAAGCACATAGGCATAATACTAACCACAAACTACGCCACATGCTCTTGCCTTCGTGCTTTTAACTGTCTTGCCAACTGCCACACAGCCATGGCATACAAAGGGCTGCGATTGTAGGTCAACAGCACTGAAAAATTCGAACCCGCTCTCCATTGTTGAACCTGACCATCGACTTTATCCACCAACAATACCGAATGGTGAGATTGATCGCCGTAATACCCCAATGCCAAAGTTTTCTGCAACCCATGAACAGGGTTGGCCACATGCTGGTGCGCTCGCCAGCCATGTGCAGCCAAATAATTCGCCACACTAATAATCGCATCTTCAGGATTGTGAACCAAATCTGGATACGCTCCTGGGACCAACGTCTTGGCATACTCCAAATAACTATCCGGCATGAATTGCGGCATTCCCAATGCCCCCGCATAAGAACTTTTCAACGCATTCACATCCACGCCTAAATCGCGACACAATAAAAAATACGAAGCCAGTTCATGCTGAAAAAATACGCGACGAGAAGGAGCATCAAATGCTAGAGTCGCTAGTGCATCAAATGCCGAAAAACGCCCCATGTGCTCCCCATAGGCCGTCTCAATCCCTAAAATAGCAACGATCACCTCTGCAGGCACACCAAATCGATTCTCCATGCCATGCAATAAGGCATCATGCTCTGACCAAAACAGTAGTCCTTGATAAATACGCCCTTTAGTAACGAATAAACGGCGATACCGCTCCCAAGACAAAGCCTCATAAGGAGTTTTTATTTTATGAATAATAGTAGGATTGGAGTGATGATGATTCAATAATGAAAGCACCTTTTGTTCATTGAAGTGATAATGTGCGGCCATATAGTGCGCAAAATCATGCTGATTAAAGGGTTGTTGTTGAGCATACCCCAAAGACAACCATAGAGCACCGATCAAAAACAACAAACGTCTCATGTCTGGGCCACCCAATGACGCTCACAACGAATGCCCATGAGAATACCAAAACTTGCAAATAAGGTAATCATGGAACTGCCTCCATAGCTCATCAATGGCAATGGCACCCCCACCACGGGAAGCAAACCCACAACCATCCCCAGGTTCATCATAACCGATAATGCCACCACACTCCATATTCCTCCCGCCCAAAGCTGGCTAAAAGGCTCTGTAGCCCCCCAAACGATACTACCCATCCGCCACAACAACAACACATACAATAACAACAAGGCACTACTGCCCAATAATCCAAACTCCTCTGCCAATACTGCAAACACAAAATCTGTTTGGTGCTCCGGCAAAAAGGCAAATCGAGATTGGGTTCCAGACAACCAACCCTTACCCCATACGCCACCAGATCCCACAGCAATCTTTGCTTGTAGCACATGATAACCACTGCCATGCGGATCACTAGACGGATCTAGAAATGAGACGATTCGTGCCTTTTGATACCCATGCAAATGCTTCCACGCCAATGGTGCAGCAATCATCAAACTCACCAAAGCCAGTACTATCCAACGTTTGCGCAAACCCGATAACCACACCACAGAAAACCCTGCACCGGCAAGTAACAGCGCACTGCCCAAATCCGGCTGCTTAGCCGTCAGTATAAAAGGCAAACCAATGCGCCATGACATGGATGCACTCGCCCTCCAGGACAAGGGTCTCACTTGATTGGCCAATACATCCGCAAGATACCAAGGCAACACCAATTTAAAAAACTCTGACGGCTGAACTTTCATTCCTCCAATCGCCAACCAACGCTGCGCCCCTTTCCCCACATACCCTAAAAGCAAAACGGCTAACAATAGGGCAACCATCCACCAAAAAGCCACCGGTGCCCATTGACGCCAACGACGCAATGGAATGTGTGCACACACCAACATCACCAATATCCCGACCCCCATGCGAAACACTTGTCCTAAATACACAGCTTGATTCGCATCACTGGCACTATAGAGCACCCCAAGCCCCACCAAACACAGTGCGCTCACCAAAAGCCACAGTGATAAATCTATACGCCGTCCCTTAACCATGGTTTCTATCGCGCCAATACGCATCCAGGACTTGCCTCGCAATCTTGGGTGCATTGGGATCATGCTCTAATACTACAGCCACAGCAATTCTCGGATGCTCCACTGGAGAAAAAGCAATGAATGTGGAATGATCTCGAAGCGCATAGGGCAATCCACGGGAAAAATGATAATGATGTTTACTAAACACTTGAGACGTCCCAGTCTTTGCCGCCACAGCATAAAAAGGCTTTCCAAAGCGCCCTCCAGTGCCTTCAGGTGAGTGAACCACATCTTCCATAGCAGCAATCACCGGACCAAAACTCTTTTCTGGCCAATTGAGCATGGAATGTATCGTTTCTGGTTGCCAGTCACTCACTTCACCCAATGGAGAACGTATCGATTGAATCAAATGCAAAGGAACTCCAGCACCACGATTCGCCAGTATCGCTGTGGCATACGCCAATTGCAACGGCGTTACCAACATGAACCCCTGTCCAATCCCAGCATTCACCGTATCTCCCATCACCCAGCGATGATGCTGGTGCTTCCGTTTCCAGTCCGGAGAAGGCAATACCCCCAAACGCTGCCCAGGCAATGGTAAGGGGGCAGGCAAGCCAAAACCAAAGACTGACAGAATACTATCTATCGTGTTGATACCTAAATTCACTGCCAATTGGTAGAAATACGTGTCACAAGAGACAGCAATGGCACGACGCAAATTCACCCAACCATGACCTTGAGGCAACCAATCGTGATAAGTCAAACTGTGATCATTGAGCCGAAACCAACCTGGATCCTTGATTTGTATTTTAGGATCCAACCGCCCTACAGCCAATGCCCCTGCAGCAATGAAAGGTTTAATCGTGGAACCCGGTGGATATTGTGCCGCAATGGCACGATGAAACAATGGCTGATCCGACTGTGTCCACAATTGTTCAAAGGAACTCCTATCTTGGCCCCAACTCAATACGTTGGGATCAAAAGTCGGATGACTGGCCATTGCCAATAATTCTCCATTGCGGGGGTCGATCACCACCGCAGCCCCCACATAGGGAGTTAAAGCAGACTCCAACACCTGCTGCAAATGGCCATCTATCGTGAGATACACATCACTCCCTGCGATTGAGGGCTTATCAATGCGTGCACGCACCAATGCCCCTTTGGCATTGACTTCAGCAATCCGCTGACCAACAGTTCCTTCCAACCAAGGGCTCAATTGCGCTTCTAAGCCAGAAGATTTCACAGGCGGCAAATGGGTAGGATAAGCTTTTTCTGGCACAGGCACTCGACGCAAAAAACCCAATAGATGCGCAAGACGTGTGCTCTGCGGATAATCTCTCACCGATTCGCTATTGACCCAAAACCCTGGCCACAAAAAGGCGTGGGCGTAAAAGTCTGCCACTTCTTGTTCACTCAGATCGGCTTTCAACACCATCGGTACACGAGGGGCCACCTTGGCATCCAGCAATGCTTGAGACACCAGCTTGTCAGGCAAATGAAAAAACTTTGCTACTTGCTGAAGATGTTTGGTATTCTCTTCTCGAGAATGCCCTCCAGGAAGCCATTTTAAGAAATATCGCGACTGATTTTGAGCCAGTATCGCACCCTGCCTATCTAAAATCAGTCCACGACGAGGCGCTATGGGCTGGATACGAATGATATTATTGACCGATAACGTCTTAAAGCGTGAGGCTTGATGCACCTGCAGATCAAACAACCGACACCAGAGCACCATTCCAAACAAGGCAACCAATACATACAACACAGAGAAGCGCTGTTGAATGGCAACTTTCTGCTGCTTTGGATCACGCAGTACCGGTTGCATCATTCACCACCTTTGGGAATGTCCACATGCACAGTCCCCACAAAATGGTTACCAATAGTGCGCCCAAAAATAAATGATCGAAACCAGGATTTGCACTCAACCCTCCCCAAGCACCACCTAAAAATATACCGAAACACTGGAACGTCGAGTAAATCCCACTGGCCACTCCTTTATGCTCCACAGGGGCACACTGACTCACCAAAGAAGGCAGTAATGCCTCTAGGGCATTAAATCCTAAGAAAAAGCATACCAACCCTGCAATCCAACTCTGAGACGTTTCACTCAAACACCACACTCCCTGAGCCAACATCAAAAATAAAATAGCCATCCACAAGGCTTGGCGCACCTTCCCTTTGCGCTCTAGTCTCAATACCACAGGCACCCCCAGTACAAACCCCATCAAGGAAGCACTCAAATACACCCATCCCTGATGTACTTGTGATATGCCTTGATGAATCAACTCCACAGGAATGGCGACAAATACGGCGGTCAGCAAGGCATGCGTCACGCCGATACTCAAATTTAAACGCCATAGCCTGGAATCGATCACAATGGATAACCAAGGAACGACTTGATTGCGAACACCCCTTTCTGCATAATTCGGGGCAAATACATACACACTGCACAAAGCCAATACCCCCAATGAAGCACAAACAACAAATAAACTCGGCACCCCAAAATGCGCGGCACACCAAGGTCCAACCGTCATGCCCAACAGAAAAGAAAAACCAATACTCATCCCCACAAACGCCATGGTTTTTGTGCGTTTCTCTCTGGGAATCACATCACCGATTAAAGCCAACAAAGTCGACCCAATCGCACCTGCTCCTTGAATGGCACGACCACTCAACAGCCCCCAGATACTCGCTGCCTTGGCACAAACCACACTGCCCAATACAAACAACAGCAACCCCACCAATAAAATGGCACGACGGCCAAGACGATCAGATAAAAACCCCAAGGGCAATTGGGCCAAAGCTTGGGATAGCCCATACAAGCCCAAACTCAAGCCCACCAACAAAGGCGTGGCGTGAGGCAAACCGCTGGCGTACAATGCCAACACCGGCAGTAATAGAAAAATACCCAACATGCGAAGCATGTACAAGCTGACCACCCACAATACCAACGCAGGACGGTAGGCAGAGGCGGTATTCATCAATGCACTCTCTAGCCGACTTGCATTTGCAAGTATGCAGTTAACCCTAAGGTGTTAATGAGTTCCAGTTGGGTATTGAGCCACTCCTTATGGGCTTCTTCATCCGCGATCATACCCACCAATAAATCACGCGTGTGGTAATCTTGTTCAGACTCTGCCAATTTGACCGCGGCTTTGAGATCGACCAATGCCTCCCCTTCCAGAGAACGATCGGCTTCTATCATTGCCTGTGGCGTAGACTGAATACTCACCTTGGCCGGTTGAAAAGATAATGCTCCACCTAAATCTAAGATCCGCCCCATGAGACGATCGGCATGATGCATTTCTTCGATAGAATCTTTCTTAAACTTTTCACCTAGCTTAGTAAACCCCTGATGGGAGAAAATCTTGCTGTGGGCGAAGTACTGATTAATCGCCGCCAACTCATTCGCCAAAATTTTATTTAAATGCCCGATAACCTGTTCACTCATATTTCACCCCCTGTTTTACCCATCATAACGCCGTTATCATGGACAAAGCAAGATGTTAATCGAACAACTCTCTTTATTTCAAGATAGACTTTTCCTATAATGATAGCCATGGTTTGCTAGCAGGGGGATTTTTTGCAGAAACTGAAGGTTTTTCTAGAAGAAATCAAGCTGGTAGGCATTAATATTCGCACCAATAATGCCTCGGAAATGGATCCGAAACAGGAAAAAATACCAAAAACGCTCAATGAGTACTTTAAAAACCAACTTGGCGCTCGCATACCAAACCGTCTGAGTCCTGGAAATACTTATTGCGTCTATCACCAGTATGAGTCAGACAAAAATGGCATGTATTCCTATTTTGTAGGGGAAAAGGTGGACTCTTTTGAGAAAATCCCCGAGAACCTTAACTGTTTAACCATCCCCAAACAATATTACGTACAATTTCACGTTGGCCCAGGGACAATGCCTGAGATATGCATTGATGCATGGAAGCGTATTTGGAAGATGAACTCAGAACAACTGGAGGGAAATAGGGCGTATCTTGCAGACTTTGAAATTCATCATGCGAATGCTCAACAACCCGATCAAACTGAATTTAGCATTTACATTGGCATCAAAGAGCCGGAACAACATCCAGAAATGTATCTAGATCCTTTAATTCGAGCCTCAGAAAAATTGGGGCGTTTTATGCAACAGCTCGACACAGAGCAAGAACAAGCAGGAGCGATTCAAGCTTTTGAATATTGCTTCGAGCTATCTTGGAAACTGATGCGAAGGCTTTTAAAATATCGTGGAATTTTAGCAAACTCCCCCAGAGAAGTTTTTCGAGCTTCCGCTGCGGATCACATTATACAGCATCCTGAACGATGGTTTGATTTTTTATCAAAAAGAAACCTGACTGTGCACACCTATAATGAAAAATATGCCCAGGAAGTACTCTCTTGTCTAGATAGTTTTCATCAAGAAATCCAAATTCTAATCAGAACACTGCAACAATGAATTTGAATGAGACTCATTTGCTCCGTTTAAAAGCGATACTCTCAACCTTTGATTACAGTTTTTTTGCTTTTGGCTCAAGGGTACACGGGCACCCTCACTTGTTTTCTGACATCGATTTGTTTTTTATTGAGTCCATTCCAGAAACTATCTTGTTGCAAATCGAAGAAGCACTCGAATGCTCTGATATTCCTTACCACATCGATATCACCGATTTCAATCGATGCGACAGAAAATTTCAATCTATCATGCTAAAAAACCACCTCATCATCCAATCTTCCTCTTTACTAAAAAAGATAGAAGGTGCGATATTAACATATCTTGAATGTCTTTCTTACCGATTTTCGCTTTCAGTCAAAAAAATACAGGGCGTACATCTGATTTCTTCGAATTCATCTTCTACGCTATTGAATGTGGCTTTTGGTGAACTCTCAAATCCTAATGAGAATAAAATACATCATGTCATCAAGGCATTTAATGGCAAGGCTTTTGCTTGGTGGATTCCACCATCAAGAAAAAATAGCAATCTAGATGTCTCATTTAAAAAACTTGGATTTGCGACACCAACCCATACCGCTATCATGCTTTGTTCATTAAATCATATCACCTCTCCCACTCTGCAAACCACTTTAACCATCACGCCCGTGATCAACAATAGCGAATTAAAAAAATTCCTAGAAATATTACGCGCTCATGGTGATCCTAAACAAGCTTTCCCAAAGCACTCTCAGAAACTCTTTGTTGGATGCTTTCAAAAAAAACCTGTTGTCATTGCATTGCTATGCGACAATGGGAATCACATGAGTACCTTTAACATCCTCACTGAAAGCAAGCTGCCAGATCCAGAATACCATGCAGAAATGATTAGGTACTTAATCAATTTTTCAAAACACTCAGGAGCTCATAAGCTGATCGCGATGAGTTCAAATGATCGTGAACAACAACTCTATGCGTCTTTGGGATTTCAAACCACTGCGATATTTCAATATATTGAATATCACCCTTCTTAGACTGCCACCACGCCTGTTAATTTAGGATGATGTTGATAATTGTGGATAAGCACATCCTTACTTTGATAGCTAAATAGATCTGGCGCGGGCAATAACTCCAAAGTGGGCAATGGATAAGGTGTTCTTGTGAGCTGAATATCGACTTGCTCTCGATGATTGTCGTAAATGTGACAATCTCCACCAACCCAAACGAATTCACCCACGCCCAAGCCCACTTGCTGAGCGACCATGTGCGTGAGCAGTGAATAAGAAGCAATATTAAAAGGCACCCCCAAAAAGGCATCTGCAGAGCGCTGATACAATTGACAAGATAGGCGCTTGTCATTACTCACGTAGAATTGAAAAAGGAGATGACAAGGGGGCAGAGCCATTTCTGACAATTCCCCTACATTCCAAGCACACACCAAATGGCGTCGAGATTGAGGGTTTTCACACAAATGCTCGATGAGCTTGGAGATTTGGTCAATCTGCTCTCCTTTAGCATTGCGCCAGGAACGCCATTGACGACCATACACCGGACCCAGTTCACCCTCTGCATTGGCCCATTCATTCCAAATACGCACACCGGCTTCCTGAAGTGAACGAATGTTGGTCTCCCCTCGCAAAAACCATAGCAATTCCTCCACCACACTTTTTACATGCACCCGTTTGGTGGTCACCAATGGAAACCCTGCTTGTAAATCAAAGCGCATTTGATAACCGAATATGGCCGTAGTCCCCACAGCGGTGCGATCTACACGATGCTCGCCATTGGCTAAAATGGCCCGTAAAAAATCATGATATGCTTTCATTGCCCCTCCGCATTGATACGACAGCAATCCCGATCCCAGCTAAGGCCATAGGAATACATAAATACTGCCCCAGGCTCAGTTCTCCCCACAACAGCCCGATTTGGGGATCTGGTGCTCTGACGTATTCTAACAAAAAACGAGCAATCGCATAACCCAACAAAAATGCGGCCGAGACGTGACCAGCACACTTTGCTCGAGACTGATACCATTGCAAAAACAAAAACAGTAATAACCCCTCACAACAGGCCTCATAGAGTTGAGATGGGTGCCTTGGCAGTGAATCCACATGGAGAAATACCAATCCCCAAGGCACATCTGTCACACGGCCCACCAATTCACCATTGATGAAATTCCCCAATCGACCCAGACCTAAGCCAATGGGCACGACAGGTGCCACCAAGTCACTGAGATACCAGAAAGATAGATTATGACGCCTGGCAAAAACGATCATCGATGCGATTACACCCAGCAATCCTCCATGAAAAGACATTCCCCCCTGCCAAATGGCCAATACTTTCCAAGGTGCTTGCCACCAAAGTGAGGTATCGTAGAAGGTCACATAGCCTAAACGCCCCCCTATCACAATACCCAATACCACAGCACCCACAAAATCTGAAAGCAACTCTTTGGAATAATCTTGACACCAACGACGGCGAATCAAAGCCCAACCCAATAACACCCCAAGCAAGTACATGACGCCATACCAATGAATGTCAAAGGGCCCCAAAGACAATGCAATGGGATTGAGGTGCGGATAAGTCAACATAACATCATCAAAATTGGAAGATGTTATCATTATACCGAAGAAAACCGCGACCCCCAAGAAAAGCAAAATTCAAATGGCAATCCCTCTGTTGAGCGCGTAGAGCACGCTGGAGAGTCTTCAGGAAGCTGATCAAGAGCTTTACGTAAGAAATTCTCGGAGAATGGGCTAGCCATAAGTGCACCCTGAAAGGATAACTATTTTTTACGCCAAGAAAACTTGACAAAGGAAACCACATCAAGCAAAATTCTATGATCTAAAACACAAGACTTAAGATGTCAAATACTGTAAAAGAACGCAATCTATTGAGAGAAACAGTATTACTCACCGTCACTGGCGCCGGATGGTCAGCTTTTATTTCCCCCTTGCTCTTGATGAGTATGTCCATTCAAATTCACGGACAAATCCTCATGGCGTTTTGGCTGACGGCATTAACCTCCGCTGGTTTGTTCTTTTTTATCCGACATTTCTTTGAAGACGATGCACATGCGCATCGCACGCGATCAGTGGTTAACCTCTCTATGGCGACCATCAGTGCAGCGTTTCTGATCACGGCATTGTGCAAAGCTTCCCCTTTGTCCTCTTCAGAAAATACTGTGCTGATCATTCTACTCCTGGCGTTTCTGTCCTATATAGGATTCTCTGCTTACAGCTGGCATAATGAAGATGGTCATGACCAAGAAGTAGAACGACAGCTCAACACGCTGAATGTCTCTAGAGTTTTCTTTGGAATCAGTGCAGTCACTGCCCTCATTCCCACCACACTGATGGAAATCGCTCGTTTATTCTCTCCACACCACTATGTCCCCAGCTCCTACTACTTACTGGGTAGTTTGGTGGCACTACTGCTTGCAGAACTCATTGAAAAACTACCCTCTGAGGCGTCTAATAAACACAAAAATTTAAAACCAGGTCTCAATTTTCCCATCAAAATCACCGCAGGATTTGCGCTGCTGAGTATGGCCCTAGATATTGCAGTAAAAACGACAGACACCGTGCAATGTTATTTATCAATTGTCACAGTCGCATTTGCTGTTTGCTATTTGCTGTATGCGTTTGATAAAATTCCTGCTCTTAATGAAGTGTGGGAGAATGATCCGTTTTCAGAAAAGCTCCCCGTGTGACACACTTTGTCGTCCCCGCGAAAGCGGGGATCCAAACAACCCTAAAGAAGATTCCCGCTTACGCGGGAATGACAACGGACGACAAAAGGGCTCGAGCGGACGACAAACTTCCTTAACAGAAGTAGTAACTAATCCCCAACCCTAAAAAATCACCAGCTTGGAATCGACTACTCTTGGCCGTGCGTCTCCAGGTGGCTTCTAGATTAATGTGCTCATCGAATTCATACTGGGCACCCAAACCGAAGTTGAAGGTATTTTTATTATCATCAGCAGTAAACAAGGTGCTAAGTGCAGCCAAAGAAGCATCTGGACTCGCATTCACACGGCTGACACCCAACACCGCATACACATCGAAACCATTGTCGAAAGGCAAAATAGCTTTGCCCGTTAAGTCGATAGCTTTTTGAGTAATTTTACCATCGGTCGCACCACCATTCATATTCTCGAATGCCGCACGACGAAAAGCCGTGTAACCCACTTCCACTGCCCAATTGCTATCGAATTGATAACCCATATGGAAACGACCACCCAAACCGGTTTTGGAAATGGTTTGGGTGGAAGTCAAACCCGCCTTGGTAGCATTGTAATTTAAACTAGAGTGACCCAACAAACCTGCCACATAAAAACCTGGCTCAGACGCTTGAGCCGCAACTTGAAAGGCCGCCAAGGTTAAAACCGTAGCGCTTGTACAAATCCAGTGCAAATATTTCTCCATAAAAAAATCCTCCTATTAACGATTTCACTATGTGCCAAATATTCAGATCTGTCAAGTTACAGATGCATCTTGTCAAAAAAAAAGTTAAGCTAATCGAAAGCAGAAGCAGGAGTTTTCATGAAGGTGCTCGTGACCACCAAAAAAGTCCCCGATCCTTATAGCCGTCTTTCTCTAAAGGCCGATGGCACTGGCATCCAAGACTCCCATGTCAAGTGGGTGATGAATCCTTTCGATGAAATTGCCCTGGAATGTGCCATTCAACTCAAAGAAAAAAACCTTGTCGAAGAAATTATTCTAATGACTATTGGGCCTGAACATTGCCAGGATATTCTCCGTCATGGTTTGGCGCTCGGTGCGGATCGTGCACTCTTGTTGACTCACAATACACCTGTGGAACCCTTATTCGTTGCCAAAGCAGCAGCCAAAGTTGTTCAAGAACAGAACATTACTTTTTGTATCATGGGCAAGCAAGCCATCGATGATGACTGCAACCAAGTGGGACAAATGCTGGCAGCTCTATTGGGTTGGCCACAAGCCACGTTTATCTCCTCTCTATCCATCGATAATCAAATCGCCACCGTCGCGAGAGAAACTGATGCAGGTTTAGAAACCATGATTCTCCCACTGCCCGCCGTATTTACTGCAGATTTACGCTTGAATACCCCACGATATGCCAGCCTACCCAATATCATGAAGGCCAGACAAAAACCTTTAGAAATAGCACCTTTAAGTACTCTAGGCATTGATTCTACACCCAGACTGATTTCCAAAGGCCTCTCTACTCCTCCCAAACGAGAACCTGGGAAAATATTAGACAATGTCGATGCGCTGATGCGCGCATTAAAAGATGCTCAATTGCTATAGGAGAATACCATGAAAGCCTTATTACTACTTGAAACCAACACCGAGGGCGCTTTCGTCAAATCCAATCAAGCCACCCGAGAAGCCGCCACTCAATTGGGCTGTACTCATATCGATGGTGTCGCCACCAATCTCGATGAAAACACCATTCCGGAAGGCTTACTCGATCACCTCTATCTTTTTGAACTCAACACCCCAAGCAGTGAATGGCTCAGTCTCTGCTATAGAGCATTGGCCACGGAATATGATTATATCCTGGCACCTGCTACCACCTGGGGAAAAAATCTGCTACCCAGACTCTCAGCGCTTCTCGATATTCAAATGATTTCGGATATCACCCAAATCCTTAGCCCCAATACCTTTGTCAGACCAGTTTATGCAGGCAATTTCTATGAAACCGTCGAATCCACAGAAAAAAAACACTGCATATGTGTACGCCCCACTGCCTTCTCACCCAGTCAATGGCCCGCAAAACACACCGTGGTGGAAACCATGACACCGAAAGAAACGCTTGATCTTGATATCCAGATCACCGCAGCGCCCCAACCCCAAGGTCAACGCCCAGAACTCAGTCACGCAGAAGTGGTGGTTTCTGGAGGACGTGCCCTGGGCAGTGCAGACCAATTTGCTCTCATTGAAGAATTGGCCGATGCACTCAAGGGTGCCGTTGGGGCCTCTAGAGCTGCCGTGGATGCAGGCTTTATCGGTAATGATCATCAAGTAGGACAAACCGGGAAAGTCGTTGCACCTAAGTTGTATATTGCGGTGGGGATCTCTGGAGCCATCCAACATTTGGCTGGCATGCAAGACAGCCAAGTCATTGTTGCCATTAATAAAGATCCAGAAGCACCGATTTTTTCTGTGGCAGACTTTGGTTTAGTCGGAGATTTGTTTACAATAGTCCCTAACTTGATTAACTCCATTAAGGAACAACAATGATTATAGGCGTACCTAAAGAAATTAAGAATCATGAATACCGCGTCGGACTCATCCCCTCTAGCGTGCATGAACTCACTCAACGGGGGCACCGCGTTCTGATAGAAAGCAATGCAGGATTGGCCATTGGATATACCAATGCACATTACCAACAAGTGGGTGCTGAAATTGTCGAACATGCCGATGATATTTTTGCGCGTGCAGAAATGATAGTCAAAGTGAAAGAGCCCCAGCCCAATGAATGTAAAAAAATACGCGAAGGGCAAATCATTTTCACCTATTTGCATTTGGCACCCGATCCACTCCAAACTCAATTGCTTTGTGAGTCAGGCTGCTCTGCCATCGCTTATGAAACTGTCACAGATGCTCACTACCGCCTTCCTTTACTCACCCCCATGAGTGAGGTCGCTGGCCGGCTCTCTATTCAAGCAGGTGCCCAATGTCTGCAAAAAGCCAATGGAGGCCTAGGCGTTCTACTTGGCGGGGTACCAGGAACCAGTCGAGGTCACGTCGTCATTTTAGGAGGGGGTGTGGTCGGCAGCCACGCCTTAGCCATGGCTGTGGGCTTACAAGCCGAAGTCACCCTATTTGATATTTCTCTCTCCAGACTCAGAGAGCTCGACTTACTCTACGGACAACAAATTCAAACCCGCTATGCCAATCAAAATAGCATCTGTGAAGTCCTCGAAAAAGCCGACTTAGTCATCGGAGCTGTGCTTGTCACCGGAGGCACTGCACCCAAAATCATTACCCGAGACATGCTTTCTCATATGCAACCGGGTGCCGTGATTGTGGATGTGGCCATCGATCAGGGAGGATGTGTGGAGACCTCACGTCCCACCACACACGCAGAACCCACCTTCGTCGAAGAAGGTATTCTACACTACTGCGTGACCAATATGCCTGGAGCCGTCCCACGCACCGCTGCACTTGCATTGAACCACGCCACCCTGCCATTCACATTGGCATTGGCGCAAAAAGGCTTGGCCGCGCTGCACGACGATCCCCACTTGGCCAATGGCCTCAATGTGCATCGAGGCGAAGTCACCCATCCTGCCGTCGCACAGGCGCTTGGGAAGCCCTATGTGCCGGCGATTGAATCGATTAGTGCTTAAGGATATTGTTGTCATTCCTGCAAACGCGGGAATCTTCTTTAGTCAGGTAAGACCCCCGCTTTCGCGGGGGTGACAAAG
>CAYGKN010000021.1:0-20849 GCA_964350565.1 uncultured Gammaproteobacteria bacterium | reverse complement strand
TTTATAACCACACAGTGCTTCTTTAGCACTAACTTTCAAATAATCTTTTTGACGCCAAATTCGAGCACCCACCAAACCCAATAGTTAAAAAAATACCCAGGCATAATAGGGGCCATCCCTGTTTTCTTCGTCTGAATGGCCTGTCAATAGCATGAGGTTACCCAGTATGAATAGCATGGACAATACCGAAAAGCCCGCATTCGAAAATGGCAACCAAGCATGGCAATCTTGCTCAAAAGCCGATTTTTTCTCGGTGTAATTATTCCAATCCGTAATTAACTGTGCACGCTGGTCACTCAAAGGTGCCGGTAATGAAACTTTTGGGACCTTAAACCATGCGGGCGCCTGCATGCCTTCAGCAAAGTCTTCTTGAGATTGAATGAATTGGTAAATGTCTTTCGCACCTACCGTTCTGCATCGTAGCTTTTCAGAATAGTAGTTTTTTCGACGATAAGGCAGCACAAAAAATGGGATACCCAAAGCAAGGATTGAGAGCATTCCACGTAACGCTTCATCAAGAGCGTAACCTGGCAAGGCAAGTAATACCACTTCACTGAGATCACAAGCATCCTCAATCCAAGGTAACCATTGATCTAGACGAGTCTGGGTTTGTTTAGCCTCCTTCGGCAACAACACTTCATGCGCACAACCAAGCAAGGCCCACAGCTTACCCCATTCTTGTACAGGTGCCACACCAGACATGCACTAACCTCTGCACTATTTCCAACAGCAGGGAATTATACTAGAAAAAAATATAAATTTCAATAGGCAATTTCAGGGATATCCAGCCGCCTCCAGTTCGAGTGCAAAGCACGAACCCAGGGGCGGCCAGGTAGGGACGCCACATCAACGTGACTCAAAGCGTTTTCAGCCAGGGCCAACGTTTTATAACGTCTTGAGCTTATGATATACCAATCGCCCTCTCCTTTCAAGGTGCGATACACCCTCCAATTTGGATGTTTTTTAACCATCAAAAAAGCTTTTTGTCGATGATGCGTGGCCGCATATTGCACAATATAAGATTTTTGTAGCGATTTCTTGGTCTTTTTATGAGCAGGTTTTGCTTGGTGAAAATGTGGGGCCTGAGCCAAACGCACTTTGGGCAAAATATGAACATTTGCATATTGGCGCCAATGCGGCAATGTGGTCATAGAAAAACCAGGAAGCTTTGCCTCTGGCAGCAAAGGCAATTGCGAGTAGGCAAAAACTCTCTTGGCCGGTGCGGATACCGGCATGGGTACCACTGGAGTGGATATGGCCTTTGGTGCGACAGCGTGACGCATGAGATGTTCCTGCAAACTGGCGTAATACATTAGAGCAGCCAATGCCATTGCCGATAATAAATAATAACGACTTCGGAATAATACCGCCGCTACCCCTCCCATTCGAAATCTTCGAGACTGCTTGGGCAGAGACTCCGGATGGGGATTATCCATATAACCCAGCACCCCTCGGCACGCTCTCCACGCTTTCCAGGTGCGATACATGCCCATTAAAGGGAGTTTCTCTAAACGACGCCAATCGCCTCGAGCATACTGCCAAAATTGTTGCTTATCGAGTGGGGTGACTTCAAAGAGATGGGCTTGGGGCAAATACTGCATCAAACTCGATGGAGAGGAGGTCACCAACAACCAACGCAAAGATTGAATACGTTGAACGGGACTCGGAGACAGTGAGAGCAACACCGCACGATTGAGTCGTTCCACCCCCAACAAGACGATCAAAACCGATTGTTCACCCAAGAGTTGCAGAGACAATTCATCCACGTTACGCAATTTAATGGTTTCATGGGGCCATAATTTTTGACCCACTGCTTTGATCAGATCCGCCTCACACCACTCAGGCTGCACCAAGAGCATATGTATCGGGATCCCTTCTCGTTCAGGCCAAGTGGAGGCATAACGTAAAAAAGTTTTCTTCCCCACCCCCTTAGGACCAGAGAGAATCAATGGCTGCTGACTGTGATGGCACAAATGCCAAAACAAGCCCACATAATTCAACCATTCTGGTCGAATGAATAATCCAACCAAAACGTCATCTTGTTGCATCCTTGCCCCTATTGATGTGATTCGTTGTTATGTATAATTCTAGGTGTAATGAAAATGAGCAACTCGGTTTCATTATTGATGTTCTGTGTTTTCTTGAATAGATTCCCCACAATCGGCAAGGCACCAAAGAAAGGCACTCGATTGACTTGACGAGTTTTTGTCGATTTAAAAATACCGCCCAGTACAATGGTTGAGCCATTGTTTACCAACACCTGAGTTTGTACAGCTTCCGTATCAATCGCCGGCACCCCTTTAACTTCTGGCTTTGAACTTCTTTTATCTTGATTCACGGATAAATTTAAAATCACTTTATTATCTGGAGTGATTTGTGGAGTCACTTCCAAAGCCAATACCGCTTTTTTAAAGGCAACATTGGTTGCTCCACTAGAGGTTTGCTGCTCATAGGGAATTTCTTCCCCAGACTCAATCAATGCGGTATGTTGATTGGCCGTGATCACTCTGGGGCTCGAAATAATACGACCTCGCCCTTCCGATTCCAATGCAGAGAGTTCCATATCCAACAATACGCCATGACCTAAGTTCGCGAGTGCCAAGCCAATGTGGCTGACGCTATCTCCTGAAATGGGCATGGCCACATTCATGCGACGTGCAGTGGCAATTTCTGAGAGTGTGGTCCCATCCGCAATGTCATTGGCACCAGCCAGCGTTCCTGTCATTGGAGTTTTGGGTTGAGTTACCCCAAATTGAATCCCTAACTCTCTAGAAAAGTTTTTATCAACATTCACAATCCGTGCTTCAATCAAGACTTGCTGCACAGGCACATCCAACTCTTTAATGACACGTTTGATTTCAGCAATTTTATCACTGGTGTCTTGTACCCACAGCTTATTGGTGCGTTCATCGACGGAAATATGCCCACGATCTGAAAGCAAGTTGGTTCCATCAGATTGCACCAAAGAGACCAAGCTCGCCGCTGAGCCATAATTCACCTGAATCAATTCCGAGTGCAAAGGTGCGAGCGCTTGAATTTGATTTTGAGCCGCCAATTCTTGACGTTCTCGCTGTGCAATTTCATTAGCAGGAGCCACCAACATTACATTGCCAATCACACGCTTGGCCAATCCATGCGTGGATAATACAATGTCTAATGCTTGATCCCAAGGCACATTACTCAAACGCAACGTCACATTGCCGTGCACATTGTCACTGGCCACTAAATTCATGTGCGTGAAATCCGCCAGTAACTGCAGCACCTGACGAATGGCAATATTTTGAAAATTAAAAGAAACTCTTTCCCCATGGTACGTGGGATCTGCTTTACTCTCCTGGCTATTTTCCTGAATGGGTGTGACATCCACAATAAATTGGTGATCCACCTGATAAGCCATGGAGTTAAAGCGCCCCGAAACCTGCATCAACACCTGCGCTTGACGCTGATGTTGATTCACATCCACCACACTCACCGGCGTCGAGAAATCACTGACATCCAACCGATGACGCAGTGTTGCCGGCAAGAGGGTTTCAAAGAAATCGATGTGAATATTCTGGCCGGATTTTCTTAAGTTAATATGGGGATGCAAGGCACTCATCTTGAACACCAGACGCCCACCCCCATCTTTCTTGCGCTGAAAATCTAAAAATTGAATGTGATTGCCAAAAGCGCCTGCCGTATCGAGTTCCTTGGTGGTTGTGGGAGCATGTGGTGGTTCTAGAGTCACCCAAATCCCATGAGCATGACGCTTGACGCTATAATGCACTGGATCATGAGTACTCAACACCAAACGGGTGCGCTCTTTAGCCGGAATAATACGAATGCGAGAACAAATGGGATGATTCAAATGGATGATGGAATTTTTTAAATCGGGTTTGACCCCAGGCAAATCCACCACCAATTGAGAAGGATCATTGGTGAAGAAGGCTCTGGGTGGAGCCTGTAATGGTGATTGTAAATCCAATTGCACTTCAAAAGAATGGTTCGCTAATGTGCGATAATTGATCGCCTTCAATACATTCGCCTGCGCGACACTCAGCGTGCTCCAAATCACCAATGCCAGAATATATTGCCACCATCGAGTCATGCTTCCCTCTGCTTTAATGTGAGAGTCGTCGTGCGACGTTCCCAACCTTTAGATGTACGTACCATTTCTTCAATTTCAATCGAATCTGAGCCAATCGTCAAGACCTGACCGTGATTTTGCCCCAAATAACGTCCTGTTCGCACAGGCAAGACCTGATTATCAGGAGTGCGAATCAATGCCCATTGAACATTTTGATGCGAGAACAACCCCACCAAGCGCAGAGAATCTAAAGTATAATGCTCTAAAGGCTCCTTAGGACGGGTGGGATCTGGCCTAAGGGTGTCGTCCACTTTTTGTACTGCAGGAGTAAATGGACTGCGACGATCGGCGGGCTGATACAAATGTGGTGGAATATGAACAAATCTTGGAATGGGATCAATGGGCCCACTGGGACGATTTTTCACGGCTTTAATGTAGGCGCGCAGATCTTGGTGATTGGTTTTCCCACAAGAGAGAAGCAACAATGGCAAAAGGAATATCATGTATCGCATCAGTCACGCTCCCGATAACGATAAGTCTTAGCGGTAATTTCCATCAACAACGCTACAGGCCCCCGATCTTTTTTCTGTGGCGCAATTTTAAAATCATGGAAAGTCACAATGCGTGAAAGCGCAGCCACATCACTTACAAAGGCTCCTAAGGAATGATAGGATCCCAACACAGAAATTTTAACCGGCAAAACCGCATAAAATTCTTTCTTCTGCTCTGAGAGTGGTTTAAATAAATCAAAACGCAGCCCATTGGATAAACCAGCCTTAGAAATATCTTCAAGCAAATTCGGCACTTCTGTTTTCTCCGGCAATTGTTTTAACAGTGCACCAAAAGTTTCTTTGATTTCCTCTAACTGTGATTGATAAGCTTCTAGGTTGGCTGCCAAACCATGCTTCTTCTCAAAACTTTTCTTTAATTTTAATTCATATTGTTGTGATTTTTTTAATTTTTTTAATTGTCCTTGTGTATCAAACCAAAACCCCAAACCCAGCATCAAAATAAAAGCCGAGAGAATTGCTGCAATTTTGACAGACCATGGCCAAATCCCTATTTCTTCTATATTAAGGTTTTCTATATTCATGAGGATTTATCCATCAACTTGGGACGACGAATTTTCATAATCATGACAAAACGTCTCAATTTTCCTGCTTGCTTAATTTCAGACAATTTAGGCTTATAGAGCCATATACTTTGCTCAATGCGACGCATGAGCTCGGAGACTTGCGTATTGGATTCCGCCTCTCCTTCAACAACCATATTCTCGCTCTTTCTCTCTACCTTCAATAAAATCACCCCGTTGGGCATCACATCAACAATGGTATCAAATAATTTCACACTCAGCGGTCTGCTCGTTTGCAGCTCTTGAATGATATTCATCCGAGCAATTAAAGCATCTTTTTCTTTTTTTAATTTATCAATACTCGCAATTTTTTTATCCAATACTTTAATTTCTGATTTTAATAAACGATTCCTACTCTTTTGTGCACTGATAAATCCTGCAAACACCAAATGCACGATCAATAAAATTAAGGCAGCTGTTCCCGCACCCACACCCAATAAGATAAAAAATTCTCGCTTTCTTTCTTCTCGTTGAACTTCACGCCAGGGGAGTAAGTTAATCGTTGCCATCAATACTCCTGGAATGTTCGCATCGCTAAGCCACACACCAATGCGAGAGAAGAAGCACTGCCTTCTAAGGCCTGTTTATTCACTCTAGCATGCAGCTTCATCTTTTCGATGGGGTTTAATACAAAGGCGGGCACTTCCAGTTGAGTCGAGAGATTATCTACCAATCCATGCAAATTCGCCACACCTCCACCCACTAGAATCCGATGGATGTTCCCAAAAGCACTGGCAGAATAGAAAAATTGCAATGCACGACGCAATTGCAATACCACGGTATCGCAAAACGGCTGAATGACTTCCTCCAGTGCCCTATCTGGCCAGTCTCTAGCTTGCAACTTCACCAATGCAGTTTCTGTAGGCAAGTGATAGCGCTCCGCAAACATATGAACTAATTCTTGGCCCCCGAATAATTCTTCTCGCACATAAATGGTCTGCCCATTACAAAGTACGACCAAGTTCGTATATTGGGCACCAATATCAAAGATGGCCGTAATTTCTTCCTCCTGCTCTTGCGTGCTCTTAGGAAATAACATCTGTACAGTACGTTCTAATGCGTAGGATTCAACATCCAAGATTTGTAATTTTACATCTAGTTTTTCAAAAATATTGAGATAGGTATCCACCACATCTAATCGACAAGCCACCAAAAGAATGTCTAAGGATTCAGGATCGGTGGGATTAGGACCCACAATATTAAAATCAAAACGCAATTCTTCTAAAGAATAGGGGATGTGTTTTTCTGCCTCAAAAATAATTTGCTGCTCAATCTCATATTCAGAAAGATGTGCTGGCACCTGTATGATTTTATTAATGATCATCGTATCCGGACACGCCAGTGCAAAATGCTTCACACGGGTTTGACTCTTTTGAATTAAGGCCTGAAGAGTTTCTGCCAATACTTCTGGTTTGTTTATTTTTTTGTCACGAATCACATCTGCCGGCAACGATTCTGTAGCGAATGCCTCCACTTTAGGATGAGACCCACTTCCCCCAAGCTCTAGCAGCTTAACCGATGCTGCACTGATGTCTAAACCGGCAATTCCCAGCTTGCTACGCGTAAAGTACTTCAAAAGCACAATGACTTCCCTGACTACCCTTCACTATTATAAATCAACTTCTTGATAATACAACTTGTCCACTACCACGTTCCCAGGGCCATTAAAAACCTTGCAGCAGCTGTTCCTTATTTTTTAAATCCCCGTTCCCGAGCGCGTGTGGGGTCTTACCTGCTCATGGAGATTCCCGCTTTTGCGGGAACGACAAGGGAGCCCCCATCTTTAGGCACGCCTTCGAGCTGTAAACTTTTCTGCATGATTTTTGCAAATACCGGAGCGGCCACCACGCCACCATAGTAACGTCCCTGAGGTTCACCAATGACCACCGCCACCACGAAGCGTGGATGGCTCACAGGAGCCAAACCCACAAAAAAACTATTGTGCCTTTGCGTGGTGTAACCAGAACGGTCTACCACACGGGTAGTTCCTGTTTTTCCTGCCACGCGATAACCCGGCACTCTGGCTAAGGGGGCAGTCCCCTCACTGCTAACCACACTCTCTAGCATATGGATAGAATCTCGTGCGACTTTTTCACTGATCACTGGTTCAGCAAGACTGGGAGTAGAGACTCGATACAAAGTCATGGGCACGTTTTTGCCGCCAGAGGCTAAAATTCCATAAGCCTTGGCCAGCTGGGCAGTGGTTACGGACAAACCATATCCAAAAGATAACGTCGCTTGCGCCAGTGGGGATAGTTTCTTATCCAAAGGCAAATAGCCCCCCTGCTCCCCAGGAAAACCACTCTCTGTAGGATGACCAAAACCAAACTGCTCCAAAGTATGTAGTAAATGCATAGCAGGAAAATCCAATGCTAGGCGTGCAATCCCAACATTACTCGATTTTTGCAAGATCTTTTGAATACTCAATTTCCCTAGAAAATGTGTATCATGAATGCGATGACCATTGAGCACCATCCACCCTGGTGCGGTTTCAATCTGACTGCCTGGATGAAATTTTCCACTTTCTAGCGCCATAGCTGCAGTGAAAACCTTCAATGCTGAGCCGGGTTCAAATAAATCGGTGAACACACGCTGCCTCAAGGATCCCAAATGTTTTAAATGCCACTGATTCGGATAAAAGCTGGGTTGACTCACTGCGGCTAAAATCTCACCGGTATGGGGATCGAGCACCATCACCGCCCCTGATTTCGCCTGATATTTCTTCACTGCAGTTTTCAAAGCCTCATAAGCCAATGCCTGGATACGTGCATCGATACTTAAGATCACATCCTCTCCCGGATGTGCATCCCTCAAGTGCGCCAACGTCTCTACCGCATGACCAAATCGATCTTTAACAATCTTTTCCACACCACTTTGACTACGAAGCTTGTCATTATCGCGCAACTCAATACCCTCAATCCCTTCGTCATTGATATTGGTCATCCCCAATAATTGGGCCGTACTCTCTCCCTGTGGGTAAAAACGCCGATATTCCTGACGCCATAAAATTCCGGGAAAATGCGTGTGCATCAAACAACGCTGCACTGACAGTGGTACTCGACGCGCCAAATACCAAAAACTCTGATGACGATGCTGCCAGACTTCATGCTTCCATTGCTCTGGACGCTTACCCAAACAATGAGAGAGGTGTACCCAATCTTTTCCACTGATGCCCTCATGCAAAGAACTTTTCGGATCAATCGCCACAGAAGGCATCGCCACACTAATGGCCAACACCCGCTCGTCTCTATCTAAAATCAATCCGCGAAATGCTGGTATCGGCACGATGCGCTGAGCACGCATGTCCCCCTCTTTTTTGAGGAAGATCCCTTGTACTGTCACCAAATGATAAAAACGCCAAGTTAACCCGAGGCACAAGCACAACACCACGCACAACAACACCCGCCAACGGAGAATGGAAAACTCACTTTCCATCAATCTAGCGATGCTTTAGAACAGCAGGCGCCATGTGTAAATGCGCTCTGGCTGTTTTTTCAATCTGCTCAGGAGCGCCTAACTGAGAAGCCATCAAAATCAAACGATTTTGAGCTTTAGCAAGATGATGTTGAGATTGTAATTCTTTGGCATAAGCAATCCGCATGCTCTGCACCTGCCCCTGTACCCATAATTGACATAACCCAGAGAAAAAAATACCAACACAAAGCAACAACTTTGCCAACGAGAGGGTTTTCCATGTACGCACCTTGGATAACGCCGGCCAAGGTAGTGCATGGACAAAAGGTAAAGTAACATTCATACTTGTTTCTCCGCAATTCTTAAACACGCACTCCTTGCTCTAGGGTTGGTTTTGATTTCCTCCACAGAAGGTCGAATCATTCGACCCCATGCGCTCACATGAGGATGATGACGAATAAAACGTTTGCTAATCCGATCCTCTAGGGAATGAAAAGCAATGATGAGCAGTCGCCCACCAGGTTTTAATAATGCGACAGCACTCTCAAAAGCTTGATGTAATATGGTCAACTCATCATTCACCCAAATTCTTAATGCTTGGAAGGTTTTGGTTGCCGGATGGATACGACCTCGAGACGGTAACACATTTTCAATCAAATGAGCCAAATCTAGTGTCGTGTGCAGTCGATGTTTGGCCGAGATCATGGCTTTGGCAATTTTTCTGGAATGGCGCTCTTCGCCATATTCATAGATCACATCAGCAAGAGCTTTTTCACTGACATTCAGCAGTTTTTCTGATAACGGCTCGATTCTATCATCCAAACGCATATCCAGTGGTCCCTCTGACAAAAAACTAAACCCTCGATGTTGTTCATCGACATGAGTCGAGCAAATCCCTAAATCAAACAACACCCCTTGAAAGGTGCCCTGTTGTGTTGCAGAAAAATCATTTCCGATCTCTTTAAAGTTAGCATGTCGAATATGAACCCGCGCGTCCCCTCCCCATTCAGAGCGTGCCACCTCAATGGCTTCTCTATCGCAGTCATACACCCAAAGCTGACCTTCAGGAGAAAGCCGTTCTAACAATGCTCGACTATGCCCCCCACGACCAAAGGTTGCATCCAAATAATAGCCATTTGGATCCACACACCACGACGCTTGTACCTCTGTTGCCAACACGGGAATATGTGCACTCATAAGGCCAATTCCTCGAGCGAGGCAGAAGCATCGTCTGTAGGTGTGTTTAACCACTCTCCACGTGCAGACTCCCACTTCTCCTCTGACCACAATTCGAATTTGTTGCCTTGACCCACCATCATCAAGATTTTTTGCACACTGGCATACTCCCTCAGTAAAGGAGGCACTAAAATCCGCCCCTGACCATCTGGCATGATTTCTGTAGCATGCCCCACCAATAAACGTTGGATCCGCCGGTTTTCAGCATTAAAACTAGATAATTGTATTAATTTTTGCTCTATTTTCTCCCAATTCTCTAAAGGATAGAGCAGCAAACAGGGATCTATAGGGTCAATCGTGACCAACCACTCTCCCTCATATTGATCCCGACAACGGCGAGGCAATGCCATACGCCCCTTGGCATCGACATTGACAGCAGTTAGCCCCCTAAAGACCCCTATTTCCCCACCAGCAACCACTTTATTCCACAAAAAACCACTTTGATGACACTATAGCTACACTTTTTGCAAAAAGCAACTGTTTTTCAGGCACAATGAGGCATACAGAGAGCGGTCTGCAAAGATAGAAAATTTGATCTAGAATGAAAAATAAGAAAGGCTGGCGCTGCAGGGAAAAGGCTAAACCGCATCTGACACCCTGCAACACCAGCGACTCCATTATGAATAATTTGGGTCGATAAAAACAGATCGTTCTTTTTTATTTTCTTGTTAATGTGCTTGTTTTAGCATAAAAAGCCTAAAAAAGACCCGGGGTTCAGAATAAAATATTCACAATTTTATTTTTTAAAAAGTGATAAGAAAAACCCTATAAGCCCAAAAATCACCACATACACACTGGGACTCATCAAATAAGCCAATAAGCCGAAAGAAGACATGCTCAATAAGCAAGCTCCTAAAATCATATACAATAAATCGGCCATGGTACTCAAGCGCACAGGCTGATTCGTGCTTTTATCCACAGGGCCTGTAAATAATGCCAATCCCAAGTGCGCTCTCTGAGAAAAAAAACCTGCGATTAACAACAAACCAGCCCATTCTTCCCAACCTCTCAATAATGCCCTTCTATACACATAGAGCCCCACAGCACCCAAGACCACTCCATACCAAGCCCAAATTCCCCACGATTGATAGAGGCGTCGAAAAGCGCCACTCAAAAGGGGCAATACCCCACACAGCACGCCACCATAAAGAAAAAGGTTTTGGGCATGGGTCGAAGACCAAACAAATTCTGCCTTCCCTATGTTTAACAATGGCGAATCCACCAATAGATATTTCAAAACCCCGCCAAAACCCCAAGTCAGACATACACTGACAAATATGGCAATCAAGTATTGATCGAATGAGAGCACATGACGCTGCAAGACCCCTCGAACCAATGCCGTGCTCAATAAAAACCAAGGCAATAATATTCCTGAGAGACCCAAAGCCCCCTGCAGCAACCACTGCTTGACACACAACCCCATCAACAATCCTAGAGTCATTGCTCCAGCATAACGATGAGCCACATCCATGCATACCGACCACTTCGGATACCCAGGAGATGAAAATAATTTGGGATAAGAGGAAGCATCTGCAAGCCAAAATGCCGCCACAGTAAAAAAAGCGAATAACCCACATCCTTGCATACTATGCATCACTACATCCTCAGGAGAAAGATGCAATGCCCCCAATAACCACAATGAGCACAATGCCATGCCCACACCCACACCAACTCCAAGGAACAATCCCTTGAGAGCCTGGTGAACACTCCCTCGATAGAAAGATACGCGTTTCCATGAGGGGAGCAAGCATACAATGAGCAGCACTCCACCCCATTGCATCACTGGCAATAGGTATCCATGAAAACACACTGCCAAGACGACCAAGAAAAAGTAGACTTTGGTAAGAAAACCCGGAGGCTGTTGATTACGCGCCTTCTTCATCTTGACGATAACCTGCTTTTAACCATAACAATGTCCGATCACTAATTTTTCCCTCTTCATGCGCCTGAATGGAAGCCTGTAGAAGCGTTTGACCTTTTTGGCGCAAAAGCCTGCGTGTTTCTCGCGTCACTTGATCTAAATTCGTATGTAGGAGTTGATCTCGCACTTCTTCATCAAAAACCAAGTATTCACGCAATGCCACCCGTTGCCCATCTACACTGGGAACTAGACGCTGCCAGATAATCAAACGCAAGGTTTCAATAATATCGATGGTACGCACCTGGCGCTCTTCGGTTTCAAAAGAATTGACCAACCGACGCATGGTTTCAGCAACTCCTGTGGTGTGTAATGTTGTAAATACCGGATGTCCTGTGAGTGCTGCCTCCAATGTGGCAGTAATGGTTTCACGATCTCTGGCCTCCCCCACCAAAATCAGCCCCGGCTTTCGACGCAAGGCATTGCGCACCCCAGCAGCAAAGCTTTCCAAATGTCGGGGGATTTCAGACTGACCTATCACACAAGAGGATTTCTCTAAACCATCATAAACAAATTCAATCGGAGACTCATAAGTTAAAATCTTGCGGTTGCTATCCTTTCGCTCCGCAATAGAGCGAATCACAGCTGCCAATAAGGTGCTCTTCCCCGAACCCGTGGCGCCTGTCACATAAACCACACCATCACTGGGATCGATATGAGATAAAATCTCTGGCTCTATATTCAAGGTATCAATATGAGGAGGCATGGTCGGAATGGAGCGCAGCGTCAATTGAATACCCTCATGGCCCTCAACTTGGCAACCGGTGCCATTGACCCGGTAGCGATAACGCTCAAAACGATTGGGACGATATTCATAATAGGTATCGACATCTCGGCCACTTAAAATTTGTGCCGTACCATTGGGACCGTAAATATCATTAAGCATTTCCCCCACTTCATTGTGGGCCAAACGACGACGCGTGATGGGATAAAGCTGGCCATAAATTTCTGCATATACCACTTCTCCACTCTGAAAAGTGATGTCTGAGGCCTTCAACCCTTCACAATACACCAACAAATCACAAAGTGCGACTGGGGTAAAGCGAACGGGTTCATTTGGTATGAGATGCTGAGTGTTCATGGGCAAATAAGGCACGCCAATCCTGTGAGCGTTTGGACAGAGACGGTTGTCGGGTAATGCGCACCAACCTATCATCAATCCGAATATGCTGTCCATCGCCAGTAATGCCTAAATGCGCATCACTGACATGGGGAGCAGAGACCATATGAAGTGTTAATAAACGTCGATACCGCGCCATGCCCACAAAATCCCGAGTCAAGCGAGCAAGGTTTTCATCATAGATGGTATTGGCTTGGCTAATACCCTGCGTCCAGCCTTCTCTTGCAGCTGCTTGCCAAATCACCTGCTCTGTCTCTGTGCGAGGCAACATACTCTGAGCAGGGATCACAGGCGCGGCAAAATCCATCCAGAGATACTCTCTCCAGGTGGGGGGATTGGTGACAAAACGCGCTGAGGCAATGAGTTGATAAGTATGGTCCGCCAATCGCATCACCTCTCGCGAAGGATGCTCAGAGATTTGTTCACCAGAGACTAACACCGGTGGCAATACATGGCCTTTAAGTAACAAACTCTGAAAATTAAAGAGGCGACTCAAGCGATTTTCCCTCGCCAACAACATGTCATTAATCGCCTCAGCTCGACAAGCCAACCCCGCTTGAGCAGACAGACTCATGGCAACATCTTTGAGTTGCTGGGCCCGCATGGGATTAGGGGGAGCCTTGAGCTCTGCACGCTGCGCTCTAGAGACTTTCATGGGCAACTTGGATTTCAGTGCCCTGATCTCTTGGAGGGTTGTCACCGTTTTTTCTGGAGCATAAGGCACAAAAGAGGGTTTATTAGAATGCACGCACCCCCACAACAACACACACAGCAACAAAGAATATCGCATAAACCCCTCAGACACACTTATATTGAAGCAAGTGTTCGCGCCCCTGTCAATGTTTCTTCCAGACCATGGACTTGACTCATGTTATTTCTCTATTAAGCTGGTATTGAGCAACAAAATATTGTTGCCGAATCCCTCTACAGTACAAGGAGTATCATGATGAAAAAAATAGGAATTTTCACTGCAATCACTGCGGCACTGGCTCTCAATGCCACTGCTGGCACTACGGACATGGAAAAATGCAAGATCGTCAAAGATGGCAAAGGCTTAATCAAAGCCCATCAAGCCGACTGCGCAGCGACAGGTCGTTCTTGTGCCGGTCAAAATAAAGCGGGCGATCCCGATGCCTGGATCATGGTCCCTAAGGGTCAATGCCAAAAAATCAATGCGGGCGATTTCAGTGAACTCCCCCAAAAAATCAAAAACAAAATCAAAGGCGCTCACTAAGCCTCCCTCGCCATGCACTTTGAACCAGAAATCGGTATTGGATTAAGGGCAGCACACTACTCAGAAGTGCTGCTCAAAAAGCCTTCCATCGGCTGGCTTGAAGTGCACAGCGAGAATTTTTTTTACAAAGGCTCTAGCGCCTGGAGCACACTATCTGAAATCAGACAGTATTATCCAGTGAGCCTTCATGGGGTTGGGCTCTCTCTAGGCTCCGCCGATGGTATTGCTGTCGCACATTTGCAACGCTTGAAAAATTTGATGGAAGAGGTCGAACCTCTATGGATTTCAGAGCATCTCTCCTGGAGCGCAGTAAAGGGCATTCACCTGCCAGATTTATTGCCCCTCCCCTATACCCAAGAAAGCCTCGAATGCTTTTGCGGCAATGTATCTAGAGTTCAAGAATTCTTGGGGCGACAACTGCTGATTGAAAATCCCTCTTCCTATTTTGAATACCCCTGTAGTGAACAAGAAGAGTCGGCATTTTTAGTTTCACTTTGCCAGCAAACAGGCGCTGGAATTTTACTCGATGTGAACAATGTATTTGTCTCTGCCAACAATCATGGCTGGGATCCCAAACGCTATATCGATCAAATTCCTAAAACGCTAGTCAAAGAAATACATTTGGCAGGACACTCCACTCGCACATTGTCTAACGGAACACTGTTAAGAATTGACACTCACGATCGCCCCATTATTAATGAGGTTTGGTCATTATACGAATACGCACTCTCGCGATTCGGCAAGATTCACACCTTGATTGAATGGGATGCGCAGCTCCCTCCGCTAGATACACTCTTGAAGGAAGCTCAACGTGCTCAACATTACCTAGCACAACTCACAGACACTGCAGATGCTTGCTGAAATCCAGAAACAATTTCTCGATGCACTGCTGGATGAAGCTCACTCTTTGCATTTCATCGCTTCCGAGAATCCCCTGGAGCGATTCAAGATTTATCAGCAAAATATACAAGAAAACCTTTGCCATGCACTCTCTCTTACTTTCCCAGGAACCTGGGCGCTCCTGGGTGAGAAGTGCGCCGACGCTGCAGCACGACATTATGCCCAGGCCCACCATCCCCACAGCAGATGCTTAGAAGCTTATGGGAAAACCTTTCCAAGCTTTTTAAGCGAACAAAAAGCGCTCTGCAATCTTCCCTACCTCAAAGATTATGCTTCATATGAATGGCTAATGCATGAACTCACTTTGAGCGAAGAGGATACTCCCATGGATGGAAACACCTTATTGGAATTCGATGAAGAAACGCTCAAAACATTATCTTTCATCCCCATCGCCAATGCTCGTTGGTATTACTGCTCTTACCCATTGCTGGAAATCCAAAAACTCATTGAGGATAACAATGCTAAAACTATCGAATTGAAAGATATTGAGTCTCATTTACTCCTTTTTAGAAAACAAGGAGAAATTTATACCCATCTCATCGATGCTGCTTGTTGGGTTTTTATCCATCATTTGTTTGCTCAAATGCCTTTAGAATTTGCCATTGAACAAACCACACAAGAATACCCTCATTTTGAGTTGACTCAATCAATTGCGTTTATACTAGAAAAAGGATTAATCAAACAGGTTGATAAGGAATCAATATGAACAAAAAATGCCTTTTTATGCCATGGGTTCATCCACTCATTGGATGTTATCAACATTTCGCTCAACTGCTCGAATGTTTGATATTGCCCTTGCTTTTGTTGTGGATGCGGTTTTGGATGGGGCGGATTTTCTTTCGCTCTGGCTTGGTCAAAATTTCTAACTGGGAAGGTACCGTTTTTTTGTTCGAGCATGAATATCAAGTCCCGCTGCTTCCACCAGAATTCGCCGCTTACTGCGCCACCACTTTTGAACTCATCTGCCCCGTCTTATTGGTGTTTGGGATTTTGACCCGTCTCGGAACACTCCCCATGCTTGCCATGACAGCCATCATTGAATTCACTTATCTCAGCATGGATGAACATGTCTATTGGGCCATGTTACTTGGAATGATCCTATGCTACGGACCAGGCCCCTTGTCTATAGATGCCTGGATACAAAGAAAATACAGAAGTTGTCATGAACTGGAGTGGAAGCGAACACTGTAAGGAAGATTCCCAATTGCTCGGAAATGACAGACTTGGGGATAACCAGCTGAATAGTGATGTCTGACAGAACCTGTTAACGATTCTCTTTGTACATATCTATATGAGCCACTCCATCTTCTAAATATTCATCAGAGATAACAAAAAACCCAAAAGATTCATAAAACTTTTTTAAGTAAGATTGGGCTTGTATTTTTATCGAAAAATTTGGGTATAATGCGCTCATCACTTCCAAGATCTTTTCTATCATTTTTTTTCCATAACCATTCCCTCTATCACATTCATTAACCAATACTCGACCGAAAGAAGCTTCTTGAAATTTAATTTTTGGTGGAATCAATCGTGCATAAGAGAAAATAGTATTTTTTTCATCGACACACCATAGATGTAACGCCTTCAGATCCAGTCCATCTAAGTCGTTATAAAAAGATTGCTGCTCAATCACAAAAGTTTTTATTCTTAACTGTAAAAAACCATACAATTCATTCAATGAGAGTTCTTCGAATTTTTTCAGATGCCAAAAATTTCCACCCTGATTTTTCATGATGATTCGCCCGTTCATAAATACCCTCTTATCGTGGAAAAGATGGCTTTGTCATTGAAAAAGACATCCACGTCTTGTCGCTGGGCGAGTTTATGTAAATATTGCATGCCTCATCACCCTAACATATCACTGATCGAGACAATACCTATCGATATAAAAGCATTGGGATCAACCCCATGACACTCCACGAAATAAAAAATCAACACATTTATCACCACGCCAACATAACAAGCGTATCTCAAACACTTCCAATAATGCGAAGTAAACACGGTATATTTTTTTTCTGCAGCCTCATCGCGCTCTATTGAAACAGCTGAAACAGTGATCGCAGAAAGCAACACACTAGATACGGACATCACCGTGGAAAGAAATAAAAAAGGGAAAAAACTGCTGATAAACATCACCAGTAAACACAATAAAAATTTTTTTCCCAGATAATTCCAGCGCATCTTATTTGCCTAATGGAAGAAAAAAAACACTCAAATAGAGCACAATAAAAATGAGCAACCCAGCCAGTGCCTTTCTAGAACCCGTATGAAAAACTTCATTTCGAGAAATGCCCTCTGCACGAATTTCCCATACATCCACATAAGCCAAAGCCACTGAGGAAATAAAAATAGCTGGAAATCCCAGAAAAACAAACTGCTTCAACATGAAAGTGCAACAGAGAAGACCCAACAAACAGTAGGATAACAGTTTCTTCAAGAAAAAAAGCTTCATAGCAGACTTACCCCATGGACTTCGGAGAGAGAGGGATTCGAACCCTCGATGAGTGTTAACCCATACTCCCTTAGCAGGGGAGCGCCTTCAGCCGCTCGGCCACCTCTCCGTTATCAACATTCTAACCCACTTATCAGTGGCACTGCAACTGGTTATGGCTCAATGATGCATTAATGGAGATCTCTTCGCCAGCTGAAGGAGATTCCCGCTTTCGCGGGAGAGACCATGTACTTCGCAGGAGAGACAATGGTGTGTTAACATACTCATGAGTTCAATATAGACACCCATGATGATTCCAGAAACCATCAAATGGCAAAAAAGCACCAATGCATTGCGCCTGGAATATGATACCGGAGAGATCTTTTCCTTGCCTATCCCCTATTTGAGAGCCTACTCCCCGTCTGCAGAAAATCTTGGGCATGGTGGTGAGAAAACCCATACCTCGCTGGATGTGAGAGAGGTCACTCTACAGGGACTCGCTCCCACGGGAGATTATGCCATCCAATTGCACTTTAGTGATGACCATCGCACGGGCCTATATACTTTCGCATACCTTTACACCCTTGCCCTCCATCAGGCAGAATACTGGCAAGCTTATCTAGATGGACTTGGAACCTCTCATGGCTGAACCCATGACACACTTTGGCAAACACACCATTCCTGTGACAGAAAAAACTGAAAAAGTCGCTGAAGTATTCCACAAAAGCGCGCCTAAATATGATCTCATGAATCATATCATGTCACTGGGCTTGCACTTGGGGTGGAAACGCTTTGCCGTGAACCATGGTTACTTCTCTCCTGGACAAACAATCCTAGATCTCGCCTCTGGCAGCGGTGATCTCACCAGCAGACTCGCCAAAAAAGTCGGCACTCAGGGCCGCGTCATCGCTTGTGACTATAACTATGACATGCTCACGCTGGGTCGCGCTCGCCTCGAAGATCAAGGAATCCTCAAGCCCGTACACTACACACAAGCCGATGGACACCATCTGCCCTTTCTCTCACATACCTTTGACGGGGCCACCCTGGCCTTCGGCCTTCGGAACATGACTTCCCCTCAAGCTGTGCTTGAAGAATTAAAACGTGTCCTCAAACCAGGTGCCATTCTTCTGGTGCTTGAATTCTCACACACCCCACATCCGCTGGTAAACCAACTCTACCAAGGATATGCCAAACACCTCATCCCTCGCTTTGGAAAATGGATTGCCGATAATCAAGAAAGCTATGAATACCTCGTTGAATCGATCGAACGCCATCCCGATCCCCACACATTGGCTCAATGGTTTGAACAGGCAGGCTTTCATCAAGTCAAATACACCCGATTGGCTTTTGGGCTTGTCGCCCTACACGAGGGATTGGCATGATGCTCTCAGCGCTGAATCGTGCACTACGACACGCCATTCCTCCAGAAACCTGTTCAAGCATCGGCCCATTCACCATGACACTGGATTTTAAAGGCACTCTCAAACCTCTATACATCGAGTGCTCCGGACAATGCTTCACCGTAAGTCCATTGCCTGAAAACGCTGTTTCAGATTTCACCCTTTCTGGCACCCCCTTTTCTCTCTGGAGATTGGCCAAAGCCGCTTTCCGTGAATCTTCTCCCCCGAATTTTCGCTACTATAATGTTTATTTACACGGCAGCATCGATCAAGCACTACACATTGTCAGCCAACTCAAACCATTGCCCGAATTCGATTTGGCAGATACACTAGCACCGTATATCGGGGACACACTGGCATTGGGAATTAGTGAAGGCCTACAACGAGGCAAAAAATTTTTCAAGCGCGTTGTGAAACAACAAAGTGATAATGCCAAAGACTATTGCCAATATGAAGCTGACTTAATCCCCCCCGCGCATGAGGTCCAAACCTTTATTCAGCAACTCCAAGACACCACGCATCAAGCGGATAGGCTGCACGCAAAACTACATCACCTGTTAAAAACACTATGAACCAGCATCCACTACTCAACTTTTTTCAACAACTCGGCAAACAACGCATCGATACTTACCATCCACTACCACGCACACTGCGTTTGATACTCAGACTCAACCCATATAGCTGGCGCCCCATCCCAAATACTCCTCTACCCACGCGCTTCCAACAATTTTTACAAGACCTAGGACCTCTGGGCATTAAATTCGGCCAAGCACTCTCTACACGCCACGATCTTCTCTCTCCGCAAGCCATCACTGCACTTTCTCAACTACAAGATAAAATCCCTGCCTCACCATTCCCCCCCATTCGCCATGCAATCGAAAACGCTTTCAAAAAGCCTCTAGAAGAATTGTTTTCTGAATTCGATGAAAACCCTTTGGCCTGTGCATCGCTAGCACAAGTCTATGCTGCCACACTCCACGGACAATCCGTCGTGGTCAAAGTACTCAGACCACACATCGAAAAACAAATCGCCAAAGACATGAAATGGCTCCAACGCTTTGGCCGATGGATACACGCCTGCATCCCCTCGCTGAGACGTTCACGCTTGTTCGATATCATTCAAGAAATCCAAAACACCTTAGAGCAAGAACTCGACCTACAAGCAGAAGCCGCGAATGCCGCCCAATTGCACAGAAATTTTGAAGGAGATCACACACTCAAAGTCCCCAAAATGATCTGGCCTTTTGTCCAGCGCCGTGTGCTCGTCCTGGAAAGAATATCGGGCATTCCCATCGATGATATGACAGCCCTCAACGCAGCAGGCACGGATCTCAAACTCCTGGCTAAGCGTGGCGTGGAAATCTTTTTCACCCAAGTATTCCGTGATCGCTTTTTTCACGCGGACATGCATCCAGGCAATATTTTTATTGATGCCACTAACCCTCATGACCCCATCTATTGCTCAGTAGACTTTGGCATGATGGGTGTGCTCTCTAATGAAGATCAACGCTACCTGGCCGAAAACTTATTGGCATTTTTCCAAAGAGATTATGCGCGTGTTGTGGAATTGCACATCCATTCCGGTTGGGTACCCGCACACATTCGTCGCGATCAATTCGAAGCAGCTATCCGACAAGTGTGTGAGCCGATTTTTGGTCGTCCTCTCACAGATATTCCTTTCTCCAATGTACTGCTGCAATTATTAAAAACGGCCAAACGCTTTGAAATGCGCACACAACCCCAATTATTTTTATTGCATAAAACCCTATTTAATATTGAGGGCTTGGGACGCATGCTCTATCCCGAATTGAATCTATGGGAGATCTGCGCTCCCATCATTCGCAAATGGCTCAAACGCCAAGTCGGCTGGAGAGGATTTTTACATCAAACTAAACAAGCACTACCGATTTGGTTAGAGAAAGCCCCTCAAATCCCTGAACTCATTCACCACCTTCTCGAAAAACAACTCATCACCCCCTCTACACCCCCACCTCC
>CAYGKN010000020.1:0-21697 GCA_964350565.1 uncultured Gammaproteobacteria bacterium | reverse complement strand
GTTTCATGGGCTTTGGCCAAGTTGCGAATGCGATTGGCCAGGCTTTTGGCTTCATCCGCAGCGGCTTGGCTGGCAGCCACTTTAGCTTGCAAAGCGTCTCTGCGATGGCGAAGGGCACGGACTTGCTGGCTGGCCAGTGCAAGTTGATTCTCGGCTCGCTCTAGTGCCAAAGCGGCATCTGATGTATCCAGAGAGAGGAGGACATCGCCTTTGTGGACACGTTGATGATTTTTAACACGAATATGCGCAATCTTTCCAGAAATTTCTGGAGAAACCGAAAGGGTATGGACTTCCAAATAGGCATCATCCGTGCTGGGATGTCGGGATTCATAATACACCCAAGCCCCCACCCCTAAGGCGGAGAGGAGCACCAAGATGATGGCCAAAAAGGTTTTTTTATTCATGCATAATCCAGAGCTAATCTTGGTATTCTACAATTCTTAAGGTGTGGAAGGCAAATTTGAGAAACCTTATAGAGAGCATGAAGGGAAGGTTTTTAGTAAATTGAAAAATATGAGATTTTGCTTTTTGCTCCTAAAGTGACCATAGATTAAAATGGGGAGAGTGAAAGATGAGAATATCAAGAGGCATTGAGGATGGGTAGTCCAGCAGGAGAGGAAAAAGCAATAGCTGCAGAGGAAAAGATATTGCAAGCAATTCTTCCTGAGACTGGGCCTCTTATGTTGTTCAAACTTGCTTTGAACAAGGGTCAGAGTAAATTTTTTGGGAAAAAAGAGAATACTGACCCTGTCTGGAAAAATACAATTAAAGCATTAGCTCTGTCTGACAAAAAAAATCATCCGTTGTTTTTGCAAAAGATATGTGAATATTTCGTCAGCCATCCAAGAGAAGAAAAAAATTTATATAATTTGTTAAAGTGCTTTTTGGGTAACCTACCTGAAATTTCTTTAATAAAACATTGCTTCAATCAGTTCGATTTGCCAGCTGGATTGAAATTGATTTCTGAATTTTATTCCTTACGTGAAGATGAAAAAATTGTGCTCTTGGCTAAATTTGAAAAAAAAGCATTGGAGTTATTGATTAATACTTCCTTATTAGAGGAAGGTAGCAATTTATATTCTTTTGCCCTTTATAGAAAGTCCTCTAAACAGGAAGAAATTTTGAAGGATTTTGATTCCGAAGAAATTGCTTTTTTAATGAGTTATCTTCCTAAAAACGAGATTCCAAACTTATATCATTCACTCTCTGAGGCTCAACGCAGAGAATTGCCTGCTTCAACATTTGAACTTGCGACTTTAGATAATTTAGTGGAATGGATAAAAACTGAAATAAATGATCGGAATCTTGAAATTGTTTACTCTATTGAAGACAGCGGTGAAACTGAATCAGTTCTCAATTGCATTACAATTTCGTTATTATCGGAAGAAAAATTATTATTGTTGTTTGCTCAGGTTTCAATTAATGAAAATGACAGCATAAAAAAAACCATTTGCGCTTCACTCAGCCCCCAACAACAAGAGTGTGTCAATCAGGCATTGATCAATAACCCTATCAAACAATGCTTCTGTGCATTCCCAGGTGCCGTGGCCGGCGCGGGAATTTCTATGTTGATGTTGAAATCTTTGCAGTGGCACATTGCACTATGGCACTTAAAGGAAGTGGTTTGCCAGTGGTCTATTGTGGCTGGTGCAGCATTGCTTGGAGGTGCATTAACTTTTGCGGCCATCAGATTATATTGTCATTATTCTCCAATGCAACAGCTTTCGAGAGACCTGTATTATTCACGTTAAACTTGGGGGAATGATACGAGTTTGTCACCCCTGGTGACACGCGGAGGTCCATACAGGCTCCAGGGAGATTCCCGCTTACGCGGGAATGACAAAGGGAGCGCGGGAATGACAAAGGGAGCGCGGGAATGACAAAGGGAGCGCGAGAATGACACGCAATTTGTTACCCCAAATTTGCTGAATAGTTAGCTTTTGGATGTTTATAGTGCCAATGGGCATAGTCTCCATATTCCGCGTGGTGGTGCATATAGTGTGTGCGGATTTGAACTTCTAGTCGATGGCGACCGATGTGTAGGGCAGTGTGCAGGGATTGGTATCCATTGGGTTTGGGGTTGGCAATGTAATCATCGAACTCTTCGACAATTTGTGGAAATTGATGATGGATCCCTTCGAGCAATTCATAGCAATCATTCACTTCATTCACCAGCAATCTCACGCCGATGATGTCACACAATTCATGTGCAGGGCGCATTTTTTCTTGGGTTTTTCGATAAATGCTATAGGGCGTTTTCGTGCGTTGCATGAGTTGATACTTAATATTGGGAACTATTTGATGTAGCTGTTGACTGAAAATTTTCAGGATGGGCTGTGCTTGGCGATAGGTTTTTTTCAGCGTGCGTTCCAGTGTTGTGGCAATATGGGGATGCAGAATATGAAAGGCTTGTGCTTGTAAATCATGCATGGCCTGCATGGAACCTAAGGCTTTGGCTTGGGGAGCGAGATATTCAAGAGCGTGTGCAGCCCATAGGCGTTCGTCTTGTTCATCGAGATCCCGATAGCGAGTGAGATGGTGTGCGATTTTCCATAATAAAAAAGGGCTTTTGAGTTGAGCATCTGGCGTATAGAAAGAAGGTATTTTAATGAAGGTTCGCAGCAGGGTTTGGTATTCCATAGGCAATCGCTTGCAATAATATTGCTGTTTGGCGATGGGGAGATATTTGAGTTCACTCAAAGCACTCGCAGCAATGAAGGGTGGGGGAGCGAGATAGCGATGTAGGTATTCACTAGTATCTAATGAAAATCCTTCCTTTTCAGCCATCCACCAGAGATCACGGATTTTTTGTTTTTCATCCAAAGTGTAAATGCTAGAGAGTTGTGGGAGGAGATTATTCAGCGGCATGCAAGAGCCCCATGACTTCACTGTGTTTGGTTTGTGGAAACATATCCATTAATCCGACTCTAGAAAGTTTAAAGCCCCATTCATACAACAATCCCATATCTCTGGCGAATGTGGAGGCATGGCAAGAGACATAGAGAATGGTATTCACATTGGGGTGTTTTTCTCTGTGCAGTAATGTTTTTGCTCCGCTGCGAGGAGGATCTAGAATGAGCACATTGTGATCCAAGGGCCATGGAAAATCATGGGGAATCTCTTCGAGATTACAATCTCTAAATTCCAGATGGGGTAAATGATTTTTCAGGGCATTGGTTTTGGCTTGTTCGATCGATAATTTGGAGAGTTCAAAACCATACACGTGTTGCACCAAAGGTGCCACACTCAGTGAAAAATTACCAATTCCACAATAGGCATCTAATACGCGATCGGTGGTGGAGAGAGATAACCAATCTAGTGCTTGAGTAATCATGGCTTGATTGATGTAAGGGTTGACTTGTGTGAAGTGTTCATGGGTGAACTCAAATCGATGTTCATGTGGAGATAGCGTATAAAACAGATTTGGTTTACCGGTTAGCCATTGTATGGGTTGGGGAGGATTCCCTTGTAATCCGATGGAAATCTGCTCCGTTTCGGCATGGTGTTTTAATGCTTGTACTAGAGAATCAGAAAATGGCTTGAGATGGCGGATGAGAAAGAGGGCATCGCCTTGTGAATCCACCACCTCGATTTGTGGAATGGTATCGGGATGTTCGGCCTGAGACAATAGCCGACGTAACGGTTGGATGTGCTGAGAGAGTCGAGGAGACAGGGTGAGGCAATGATGCATGTCTTGCACATATTTGCCTTGTTGTTCACGAAAGCCGATCAATAGCGGAGGATCTTTTTGAGGTTGCCATTTTCCACTCAAACGTGCTCGATGTCGGTAACCTAAAGTTGGCCCCGTAAGGGTAGGTTCTAGCACATAGTCATTGCGTGGGACTCGACCCAGATGGGTGAGTAAGTCGATGAGTTGGGCATTTTTGTGTTGGAGCTGTACGTCTTCTTCCAAGTGTTGGAGTTGACAGCCCCCACACTGAAGGAAGGCATGACAAGCTGGAGGGCGTCGATTGGGATGTGTGCAATCACCAGATAGGAGTTGGGCATGCTTGCCACGGGAGCGAAAGGTGACTTGTTCATTAGGGAGTGCTCCGGTGAGAAAAAAAGTTTTTTTATTCGCATGTACAATGCCTCGTCCTTCGTGACTCAGTGTGCGAACGGTGCTGGTGTGAATGGAATTATTCTTCATGATCCAGCCCGATGAGTGCACCGTAATAAGGGGAATCAAAATAAGCCAATTGTTTCTCTGTAATACTCTGTACCCCTTTGAGTCGATATTCGGCGAGCCAAGTATAGCCATCGGCAATGGTCTGAGGTTCGCGGATATAAAGATTTAAATGGATGGTGTGTTTACCGGCTTGCGTTCCCCAACGAATAAATCCGCCCAAGTGACAAAAGCTATCGACAGGTTCTGGACTCTCTAGCAGTACTCCTCCTTGGCTATAGTAGGGGGGCTGACAAAAATAAATGGGAATTTGAGAGAGACCAGGCAGAGCGGCTTGATAGAAGCGTAATTGATACAAAACTGAATGACCTTGTGCACTTAGTACTTTGGCCAAGTGATTATCCCTCGAGGAAATGGCTAAAGCATGGACAAATTCTGAAGCCGCACTGGGCTTAGAAATATCGATGGCATGATGAGGGATAGCGATGATGGTGGGAGTTTCTCCACTGGTTTGAGGGTGAGGGACGCGTTGCTGAAATACCGTTAGGGTGAGGGTGTTTTGAGCATACACGGCGCCAGAAAGTATCAATAATCCCATCAAAAATAGCACATTCATGGAGGTGACTCCGAAATCCTTAATCCACAATACCTTAAGAATCCTCACTCTGACAATGTTCTTTTGGAGAAAGACAAGATTGTAAAATTTTTTTTCATTGCCAGAACAGGCAGATGAGCAAAAAGTAACAAAAAAAAGAGAACTTTGACAAAGAATGACCATCTTACATTCCGTTACGCAGCGACCAGAATGGTCTAGGGAGAGACATGTTTGCCGTATCTAATCCAGAAAAGTATTTTCTGGGTCAGTCTGAAAAAGAAATTAGCGCCATTCAAACAGGTATGCTAGAGGTGGAAAGGCCGCTCTTTGATGAGCAGGCAAAGCATTTTAAGCGCCTTTTTGATACATTCTTGATCAAGATCAATGACTTTAAGCGGGATTTTTCATTCTTTAAGTGGTTTGGGCTGAGAATTTTATGGATATTTACTTTAGGATTATTTAAATCTCAATATTTGCGCGATTACGAAGAGCGTGTGTCAATGCTTCAGTCAGAAAAGGAAATTCTAGATGCTGCACGAAATGCGATGGACAATGAAAAGTTTCTAGGGTATGGACAGTTGTTTCGCGAGTCGGCAGAAACTAGAGCATCTGCAGAGGAGGGCAGCAATCGCTTTTTAAGCTTTATGCCGGCATGGCGTTTTATGTTAAAAGGTCAAGAAAAGAATCCACTCTTAAAAGAACACACAGGTGAGAGTCTGATCCAGGCCCTAAAAGAACAGGATGGTACGGTCTCGATGTCATTGGAGCAATACTTAACCGTGAGTACCTTAGATGAAGTCGATGACTTTCATTGTCATAGTCAATTGGCAAGAGAAGGCTATTGGCCATCTCGCTTAAAATTGATCTCTTATTTTTTAAGAGCAATGACAACGTCTGGAAGTGCAGCACCAGTGGATGAAGATCATCAGTTAGGATATCTACTCTATACCAAATTTCAAGAACAGGCATGGCGAGATGAGATCATTGGCTATTGGAATACGTTATTAATTGCAAATGTGGATGCAGCAATCTTTTATCAACAAGATTTTGAAAAGGTTCTTGAGGATTACTATGATTATGTCATTCGGATGAGTCAAGAGTTTCACTTGCCCGTTCATGCTGTTGATGAAGAGTTGGCTTACTGTTTTGAGGCATTGAGTGTCAGAGTGCAAATGTCACAGGGTCAGGATCTGAAAGGAATTCGTGAAAAGCATCAGAAGCTTGAGAGATTGAAATTTGCTAGAGAGCGATTGTCTGTATTGCGTGATTTGAATCGTTCCTTAACAAAAGGAGTGGGAGAGCACTTAGTGAGAGGCGAGAGTCAGTTCTCAATTTGCTCAAGAGCGAGTTATCAGCCAGGGAATAACAGAGGTGAAGAGGATGACGACGAAAGTTATCTCTCAGAGGGAGAAGAGAATGATCTTCTCAAAAGTCCAAGGTTGAAAGGGTGCGAGCGAGAATGTGACGCGGTTTCCTTGGATTTTTTCTCTCCTCGTAAGCCTGCCACAAACACTGGAGGAAGTCCCATCACGAGTTATTCAGCAGAATTTTTCTCGACTACTGGTGCAATAATTCGTGACGGATCTGGGCCAGAAGGGCAGCCAAATCATACGGCAAAGGGGCCTGGAGAGGTATCAGACGTCCCGGATTCTCAAATTCTGGCAAAATGAGTTTGTAAGCATGAAGCGCTTGTCTGGGAAATTGTCGCAATTGTTGATCGAGTAAAGCATTGCCACTAGACTTTGGTAGTTTGCCCTTTTGATATTCTTGATCGCCGATGATGGGGTGTCCGATGTGTGAGAGATGTACGCGGACTTGATGGGTTCGACCCGTTTCCAGCGCCAATTGCACCAGACTGACGACGCCGAGGGGGGTGACAGTGCGCAGATGCGTGATGGCCTCTCTGCCGGCATGTGAGAGTACTTTCATGCGTTTGGGATGCGCTCTGTCTCTGCCAATATGCGTGTGTAGGGTTTGTGCTGGAGAAGGACTGCCTTGCACCAACGCTAAGTATTCTCTGGAAATATTCCGCCGTTTGAGGGCTTGTGTGTAGAATTGATGGCTTTCTAGTGTTTTGGCAGCAACCAGTAGCCCAGAGGTGTCTTTATCCAATCGATGAATAATCCCAGCTCTAGGGAGGCTTTGCAGAGCAGGTCGATAACCCAGCAGGTAATTGACTAAGGTGTGGGAGGGGTGTCCGATAGCTGGATGAGTGACCATATTGGCTGGCTTGCTTACGACTAAAACCTGCTCATTTTCATAGATAATATTTAGTGGAAAGTATTGAGGGAGCGCTTCGAGTAAGGGTTGGCTTTTTTCCAGAGGGGCCAGCCAGAGAATGGATTCTTCTCCAGTCATGGTGGTTTTTGGGGATAAGTGAGGTTTTCCATTGATTGCCAGGTGTCCGGATTCCAAATGGCGTTTCAGTGCGGCTCTAGAGTACTGAGGGTAGCGCGCCGCCAATGCTTGGTCGAGGCGCATCCCGGCGTGTGTTGGGTTAAAAAAGTCTGGACTTGTCATCATAAATCTAGAATGATATTCTGTATCTCGATAAAAAGCGAGGCGAGATGAGAAAGTATATTCGATATCTGGGTTACATACTAACCCTGGTTCTTGGGGCTTGTGGCAACCAGCAGTTTCCTATTGATTGGTCTCAATGGCCAGAAATCCATTATCGGCACCCTCAGTTACAACAAGCTCAAGCCTTGTTTTTGAATGGGAATTGTCATGCGGCACAAGAGAAATTTGAGAAATATGCCAATGCTCATGTGGTGACTTCACCCCGTATGTATGTCGATAAAATTAAAGCGGCGTATTGCGCGCAAGATGACGATGCGGTGATACAAGATTCTTCTTTTTGGTTGACTCAAAACCCCTTTGCCCCTGAGCGTTCGTATGTCTTGAGCTTAAGAGGCTTGTCTCAATTCAGACGAGCTTATGCCTATAGCGTGGGTCCGTGGCATCCTTTTAATCCTGCCACTGGTGATGAGAATGGTTTAAAGAAAGCCCATGAAGATTTGAGTGATGCAGAGGTCAAATTACCCAAGCAGAGTGCGCTGTATCGTTTAGTCGCCGAGAAACGTCGTGTGCTGAGTGATAAGCTGGCAGAGCATCAATGGCAAGTGTTATTGTTTTACTATCAGCGACATGCCTATGTGGCGGCATTGAATCGAGCTAATTATCTGATCAAGTACTATCCCCATTCCAAATGGGCCCAACAATCCAAGGAGGTTAAGCAGCATTGCCAAGCAATGTTGGGCTTGCGTTCATGAAGCGAAGAAGGCAGATAGGAACAGCAGCCAATAAAAAAACTAGGGATGAGAAAAAATCTTTGGTGAGTATTGTTCAAGAGAATGATACTCGAGAAATTCGATTTTCTGATGAGCGTACTGTGACAAATGCAGTGGGTTCTGGGCAGGGAGATCACATCATCGCTCAAGCCATGGCAAAGCTTCTCTTAGAAAAATTGTTTTCCCGTTGTGAGACTTCAGCAATGTTAATCCGACAAGCTGTCTCTTTGCTGTTTGGATGGATTTATTATGGGTTTGAGTGTCGACGGTATCATTATCTCCTTATCCCAGAAATTGATAAAATCACAAATGACGTGTTGGAAGGGCTATGCAAGACTTATGACATTAAACCTTATGAAGGGATTTATTTGCTTCATTCAAGACAAAAGTCAAAGTTGTATGTTCGTCATGGGTATTTTTGTAGTGAATATATGGTGATCAAGAAAAAAGATCATGCGAGTCTTTTTCAAATGCTGCAAGGAGTGGGAAGAGGGACTTTCTCTCCTTCAGTGGATTTGCTTGCTGAGCTTAAACATTTGCTGAAATTTAATTTAGAGACACTGGTAGATGAGGTTTTTGCTAAATTGAATGCCAATTTGCTCTTGCATGAAAGTCAGATAACTAAAAATTTTCTGCTTCTCGCTAAAAAAGGATTGGCCTTTCATTATAAATTTTATCTCGTTAGTAATCTTGATGAGCCTCTTTCAAACTTACCTAATCATCCAGCAATAGTAATGGATAAAAAAGCCCAGCTTACTTTTGTGGATGTCGATTATTTTGGAGTGCAGACACTGACTCGAGAAACAAAGACTTTTGTTGACCTATTGAAAAAGTTTCCTGCTATTGATACGGCGCTCAATTGTCTAGATGATGGAGTGACAAAACCACTTCCTTATAATGATAATGGATCTCATAAGACTTTTTTGTCAAAAATTCTGTCAAAATGCAGGCCGCCTGATCGCACTTATCGAGAAAATGAAGCAAAATTTCTTGAAATGGAGGAGAAAGGCAAGCTGAAATTGATCGAGAAAATATTTAGTTTTTATCTTATTTATTTGAATAAAACCACTTTTGCGACAGTGATCAAATCGTCAAATATTCCTCTTGTTGATAATGCAGCTACTTGTGCTCCTGAATCCACCAGTCTTAAACGTGGTCTGTTGTCTTTTTCTACGCTCTGCGAGAAAAAATTAAAGGTTTTTAAACAGGGTAAAAAGCAAGGACGCGCCTCAAGTCTTTATTTAAATCTGGAGAAGGTTGAGGAAACCATTTTGCCGCAGTTGGTCTTACTGATTACGAGAGTTCTTTGGGAATTGCAGAGCTTTACAGAGGAAGAATTGACAGATTTTTTTAACAAAAGCGAAGTAGGCAAGAAATATGGTCCCTGTTCTTTTTGTCTTCAATCTTCATTTGGTATTTCAACCCCCTTTATAGAGGCTGGTCAAAACTTTCTGGACGGTATTGATAACCCCAAGTTGCAGAGGAAGTTTCGTTATCACTTAAGCCTTTTTGCTAAAGATTTAAAATTTCAAGTGCTTATTGAAAACAACATCAAACAGCACGATCAAAAACGTCCGCAAATGATTGGTCAAAAAAGGAAGCCCTTTGCCCCGGTTGATCCCGATAAAGGAATTGCCGATTCTGACGAAAAACTTGGAGATAATGTCTTTAACTCTCGATCCTGATCTTTCTGTCGAATTTTTTGAGCTCGACTATTGGATCTGATTATTCGCTATGTTACACTCATTTTGAGTTTAGAGGTTACGCGCTCGTAGCTCAGTTGGATAGAGTACCTGGCTACGAACCAGGTGGTCGGGAGTTCGAATCTCTCCGAGCGCGCCATTTTGGGTTGGTGATGTCCAAAGAACAGCAGTGGATAGAAATTTTAGCTTGTCCTTCTTGTCTTGGAAGTTTATCCTATCGTGAAAATCCAGAGTCATTGCTGTGTCATTCCTGTGCGTTGGCTTATCCAATCGTGGATGAAATCCCCGTATTAATCCGAGACAGAGCTCAGCGCCTAGATGATGCTGCACATGCCTAAGCGTTTTTGGATCATTATTCCTGCCCGTTTTCATTCCACCCGATTGCTGGGTAAGGTATTGTTGCCCATTCGAGGTAAACCTATGCTTTCTCATGTCATTGAGAATGCTAAGGCAGCAGGCGGCCATGTAGCTGTGGCTACGGATCATCCTCTTGTCGCAGAGTTGGCACAGTCTATGGGCGTAGAGGCGTTGATGACTGATGCGAATCATACATGTGGCAGCACGCGGGTGTATGAAGCTTGTTGTCAATTGGGTTTATCGTCTGAAGAATGTGTAATCAATTTACAAGGCGATATTCCCTTTGTGAATCCATTGGCCTTGAGCGCATTGGCAAAGCATTTATTGGATCATGATTTTGTGACTGCAAAGACACTATTGACTGAAGAGGAGCATCTGAATCCTCATGTGGTAAAAGTCTTGACGAATGCTGCGGGAGCGGCATTATATTTTTCCCGTGCCCCTATCCCTTCTGGTTTCACAGCATTAATGCCCCATGTTGGACATCACGTGGGTATTTATGGGTATCGCGTGGAAGCACTGCGTCGTTATTGTGCATGGCCTGTAGGTCCATTGGAACAAGCAGAATCTTTGGAGCAATTGCGGATTTTAGAGCAAGGGGAGTCTATTGCCGTTATCGAATATCCCGGTGCGTACACCGGTGGCGTGGATGTGGCCGCGAATTTGTAGCATTGTCACCCCCGCGCGCGCGGGGGTCTTACCTGATTAAAGAAGATTCCCGCTTTCGCGGGAATGACAGGTACTGTGTTTTGTGTTAAGATACTCCTTTATCGACAAAGGTTATTGGCATGGCGAATTTACCGCTATATTCTGAAGATAGCATTAAGGTTTTACATGGCTTAGAAGGGGTCCGTGCACGCCCAGAAATGTATATTGGCCCTACTGACGATGACACGGGTCTTCATCACATGGTATTTGAGGTGGTAGACAATTCTATCGATGAAGCATTGATGGGATTTTGCACACGGATTATTGTGACTATTCATGATGATGGTGCGGCGAGTATCTCAGACAACGGGCGAGGGATCCCTGTGGGTATTCATCCTCAAGAAGGGCGCTCCACCGCAGAAGTCATCATGACCACGCTGCATGCGGGGGGTAAATTTGATAACAATTCGTATAAAGTTTCTGGTGGCTTACATGGTGTAGGGGTGTCTGTGGTGAATGCCCTCTCTAGCACACTCACCTTAAAAATTCAGCGAGATGGAGGGATTTTTGAGCAGCATTATGCCGATGGTATTCCTCAAGATGAAATAACGAAGATTGGAGATTGCGAAACCACAGGAACAACTATTCGATTTAAGCCCAGTGCAGATATTTTCAGAATACTGGATTTTAGTTTCGATGTGTTGCTCAAGCGGTTTCGGGAATTATCTTTCTTGAATCCTGGTGTGCATATTGAGTTGATTGATGAGCGCAATGATCGCCGAGAAGTTTTTTCTCATGCTGGAGGGATTGCGCGCTTTGTGGATTATTTGAACCAAAATAAAACGCGTTTGCACGAGACGATTTATTGCGCGGGTACCCAAGGAGATATGGGTGTGGAAGTGGCTCTGCAATGGAATGATGGTTTCCAGGAACAAGTTTTGTGTTATACCAACAATATTCCTCAAAGAGATGGTGGAACTCACTTGGCAGGTTTTCGTTCTGCATTGACTCGCAGCTTGAATCAGTACTTGGAAAAGGAACCTACACTGAAGAAAGAAAAAGTGAGTGTGAGTGGCGAGGATGCCAGAGAAGGCTTAACGGCAGTGGTTTCTGTTAAAGTGCCTGATCCACGTTTTTCTTCACAAACCAAAGATAAATTGGTGACATTAGAAGTCCGTACGGTGGTTGAATCCGTACTCAGTGAGAAATTGCAAGACTACTTACTAGAGCATCCCAAGGATGCAAAAATGATTGTTAACAAGATGGTCGACGCGGCTAGAGCCAGAGAAGCAGCTAGACGCGCTCGTGAAATGACTCGTCGTAAAAGTGCTCTGGATATTGCAGGGTTGCCTGGAAAATTGGCCGATTGCCAAGAAAAAGATCCCGCCAAATGTGAACTATACCTGGTAGAGGGGGATTCTGCAGGAGGATCAGCAAAGCAAGCCAGAGATAGACGTACTCAGGCCATTTTGCCTTTACGAGGAAAGATTTTGAATGTGGAAAAAGCTCGTTTTGACAAAATGCTGCTCTCTCAAGAAATTGGGACATTGATTACCGCATTGGGTTGTGGCATTGGTCGAGAGGAATATGACATTGTCAAATTGCGTTATCATCGTATTATCATCATGACCGATGCCGATGTGGATGGTGCTCATATCCGCACCTTACTGCTGACTTTCTTTTATCGTCAAATGCCAGAATTGATTCAACGCGGTTATTTGTATATTGCTCAACCTCCCTTATTCCGCGCAAAACGTGGGAAGAAAATTGATTACCTTAAAGATGAAGCCGCACTTTCCGAATATCTGGCAGATGTGGCTTTAGACGGAGCAAGTTTTAGCTTACCCACCGGGGAGTCTCTAACCACAGGCCCATTGCGTGCTGAGTTGATCGCTTATCAGCAACACCAAGGGCATTTGGAGCGTTTTTCGCGACATTGGCCATTGAGTTGGTTATCTGTGTTGTTGGAATTGCCGAGCTTTACTCACCCACTTTCTGAGGAACACATTACACAACTTAGAGAGGCTTGTGAGAAACATATTCAGACAGGAGAAAGTTTAGAGGTCATTTCCAAAGAAGGTGGAGAAGCTGCTTTAATTCACACTTCCCATGGGCAACGCAAAGAATTTCTATTGGATGAACATTTTTGGAATTCTAGAGATTATCGTCGATTGCGAGAGGCTGCGGATCGTTTTTCTCGATGGAATGTATCGGGGGCAAAGGCCATGAGAGGTGAGAAGGAAATCGTAGTGAATGATTTCCGTGCAGCCGTGGCTTGGTGGTTATCCTTTGCACGCACTGGTTTGGATATTTCTCGTTATAAAGGGTTGGGTGAGATGAACCCAGATCAATTAAGAGAAACGACCATGGCTCCTGAAAACCGTCTTTTACTTCAGGTGCAAATTGAAGATGCTGTGGGTGCAGATTTGTTGTTTTCGAAGTTGATGGGTGATCAAGTGGATCCCCGTCGAGCATTCATTGAGGCTCATGCCGTTGATGCGGATAATATTGATGCCTAAACGTACTCTCTGCGTAATGGTGTTATTGCTATTTGCAGGGGGGTATTTGTGGGTATTTCCCATCGCGGCGTCTCGAACGCATTGTTTTATGATTACCAGAGGGCAGTCTAGTGTCCATTGGTTGAAAGCATTGTACCATAAAAACGTTCTTTCTCCGATATCTATGTTGGCGTTGGGGACACGATTGTTGCTGTCTGGAGACTATCGACAAATCCAAGCTGGAGAATATTGTGTAAATCAGGGTGAGAGATTATCTTCATTGATTAAAAAATTAGTCAAAGGTGAAGTGGTGCAGTATCCCATTGTATTGTTGCCCGGTTGGACCATGGAGCAGTGGGTGGATTATTTGAATAAAGAAACAGTTTTTAAAGGGGAGTTTGATAAGCCTCAATGGCGCCAGTGGAGAAAGCATCTTTCTGGTTTAGAGGGATTATTTGCTCCAGAAACTTATCATGTGACTCGTGGGAGTGAAGTGTGGGCGTTGTTCCGTCGAGCCCATTTCCATCAATGGCACCATTTAAAATGGGCTTTTAGTGTAAGGGATGCAAGAGTGCCTTTCAAAAATCTCTATCAAGCATTGATTTTAGCTTCTATGATTGAGAAAGAGAGTGCCTGCCCTAATGAGTACCCAAAAATTGCGGGAGTATTGATGCGACGTTTGCAATTGCGCATGAAATTGCAATGTGATCCCACTGTGATTTATGCCTTGGGCCCTGATTTTAAACCACCACTGCGTCGAGAGTTTTTGAAGTTGGATTCACCTTATAATACGTACCGTTATTATGGTCTTCCTCCCACTCCCATTGCGATGCCCAGTCAAGCGGCTATTGATGCTGCTATGCATCCCGATGATAGTGAAAATTTATATTTTGTAATCGATGGGCAGGGTTGTCATCATTTTTCAGAAACCCTGGAGCAGCATCGAGAATATATTCGTCGATTATCCGAGTTATCTCATGCAGCCTAAATGGATCAGTTTCGAAGGCATAGAAGGTGTGGGGAAATCCACCTTGGTTGCTGCATTGGTGTCGCATTTTAATGCGCAAGGGATCTCTTATTTATCCACGAGAGAACCAGGGGGCTCTGTGATTGCAGAGCGCCTAAGACAAGTGTTATTGATGCCTTGTGACGAAGAAAAAGTGTTGCCAGAAACTGAATTATTACTGATGTTTGCTGCACGTGCTCAGCATTGGACACACACCATTGCACCTGCCCTAGAAAAAGGGCAGTGGGTGCTCTGTGATCGCTTCGTAGATGCTTCTTTTGCTTATCAGGGGGGAGGGCGCGGTTTGCCTACTGAGCAGATTGAGAGATTATCGTCTTGGTTAGTCCCCAGGCTTCCCGATAAAACGTTTTGGTTGGATTTGCCCGTAGAGCAGGCATTGGCACGTTTAACGGGCCCTCGTGATCGCATTGAGCAAGAGCGTGCAGAGTTTTTTGAAAAAGTCAGGGGGATATACGTCAAGCGTGCAAATGATTTTCCGGAACGCATCATACGATTACATGCCAGGCAAACTGTCGAACAATAGTTAGAGCAACTCCTCTCATGTCTGGAATAACTCCTGTCTATCCTTGGATAGAACCGCATGCACAGCAAGTCTCTGAACAGCGTTTGCCCATGGTGAGCCTTTTTCACGGGATGCCGGGCATTGGTTTGGGTGAGTATTTAAAACAATTGTCGCTAGCCATTGCTTGTCCGCATTCTGCGCATCTTCAAACTTGTAAACATTGCCTTCTAGCACCTCCTCCTTTTTTTTATCATTACCCTAATCGCGTCGGTATAGATGATGTTCGTTCATTAGAAGAAAAATTAAGGAATCATGCAGTCTCTGAGTTAGGAGCGAGAGTGATTTGGATAGAAGACTTGAGTCAAGTGAGTATAGAAGCGCAAAATTCTTTATTAAAAATGTTAGAGAGCCCTAGAAAAGAGATTTATTTTTTGCTGCAAGCAGGTCTCTCTCCCATCTTGCCCACCATCAAAAGTCGAGCTCAAATCGTCGGATTTCATGCGCCCGCAAAAACGTTGGCCCTGGAGTGGTTAAATAGCCAAGGTGCGAGTGAGGCTCTAGCAGAATGGTTATGGGAATATGGAGGTTCTCGTGTAGTTTGGATATGGCATTGTTATCAAAATTTTCCATTGCGCCAATGGTTCCAAGATTGGAAAAACAATCAAGCAACCCAAACGATGCGTGCTCAGCATTTTGAAGATTGGTTACTGCTAACCTGGATTTGGGCACAACGTTTAGTCAAACAGTCTGATGGGTATTGGGTGTTACTCAATCACATCGTTGAAGTGCAACAAAGTCTAAGAGAAGGCCTTACTCTGAATGTGGAAACACAAATGCAGGGAATTTTGATGTTGAAGGGAAGATTGGAAAGGGCCTTGTCATTCGCGCGAAAGCGGGGATCTCCTCGAATCGCAGGAATCACCACTCAATGACCGCCACTCGAATTTTTGTGGGCATGCTCTGCATCATGATGTTCATCATGGTGTTCATGGTGATGATGGGTGTGCTCATGATGGGTATGATGTTCATGCTGATGTGTGTGTTCGTGATGCTCTTCATGAGGCTCATGATGGTGTTGGTGTTTGTGATGTTTTTCTGCGTGCAACAATTCTTCGTGCAACTCACGCATTTCTTTAATTTCATGCCAGCGATGTTCTAGCACGTGCACTTGGTCCAAAAAGCGATGTTGCAATAGGTGTTGTGCTTCAAACATGTGGGCACGCTCTTCTTCTTTTTCTTTTTTAGCTTCTTCGCGCACTTCATGAAACACTTCTGCGATGAATTCACCCAACTCTTCTAGATCTTTGAGAGAGTGCTCTAGACGTTCACTGATCTGTGTGCCCAATTCTAAGAGCTCTGCATGTTCATGGCGTAGATGGTGTAATTCTTCATGTGCTTCTTCATTTTCATGATGCAATAATTGTTCTTCGAGCAATTCATGGAGATGTTCTTCTAGTTCACGCTCTTCCTCTTCTTCCTCTTCTTCTTCCTCCTCTTCCTCCTCTTCCTCCTCTTCTTCCTCTTCTTCTTCTTCTTCTTCTTCTTCCTCGATCTCCGTTTCATCTTTTTCTTCTGTCGAGAGTTCTTCGAGATTTTTATCACGCTCGATTAAATTAAATACTAAATATTCTTTGATTTTTTTTATCTTCTCTTTAAGCGAATCCATATACCCATGAGCAAGTGCTTGCTTTTCAGATTCTGTTAAGTGGTAGCGGGTCAGTTCAGATAAGGCTTCAATCAGCAATAAAGAAAAATGTTCCATCGCGTAGACGTCGCTGCCCACACTAAGCAAGAATGCTTGGAGTTGGACATTGCCTTGCAAGAGTTTTCGGTTTTTAGCTTTGAGATCATCGATTTCTTCAGCGATGCGTTCCTGATCAAACTTATTGGTGCTGCGACCTTTGTTACCTTCAGGAAATAAGTTGCTCATAGCCATGCTCACTTTTAGAACATTCTACTATAGATTTTAGTCTTTTCAACTGCTTAATGCCCTTAAAAGATGTAACAAATTGTAACAAATTGAAAATAAGCTTGTTATGCTTTTTTTCTGGGCAGTTTGGGACTTGCAAGCCTTGAAAAAAACACTTATCTTGTTCTTATGGCGCTCTTGCTTACAAGATATTGTAGTTTCGTTCACATAAAGGAGAATATATGTCAACCATCGAGGTCCTTTCTCGTTCTGATGCCGCTGTCACCACTTTATTGGTACTAAAACGTCCAAAAATGGATGAAAATGGTTATCCTGTTAGAGAACAGGTTTCCTTTGATGTCGGGAAAATCGCTACAGCAATGACAAAGGCTTTTTTGGCAGTTGAAGGGGAAGAAGTCCGTGATGCGGCGCATGTCAAAGCCATTGTTCAACATTTAACTGACAGAGTGGTGGAGAGCTTTCATCGCCGTCCTCATGCGGTACTGGATATCGAAGATATTCAAAATCAGGTAATCCTAGAGCTCATGCTTGCTGGGGAGCGTGAAGTGGCGAGTGCTTATGTCTTGTATCGTGAAAAACGTCGATTAGAGCGGGAGGCTCCTAAACACGCCGAAGCTGCCCATCCAAGACTTCGTTATTTGGATGCTGAGAAGCAATATCAACCTTTTGTCCCGGATCAATGGTTGGATCGTATTCATCGTGCCTCATTGGGGCTTACAGATATCAATGCGGCTGCGATCCTTAAAGAACTGGAACGCAACCTCTATGATGGTGTGCCCTTGTCTGAAATGGAAAAAGCCTTGGTGATGGTGGCAAGAGCGTTTATTGAGAAAGAGCCGAATTACAACTGGCTAACTGCTCGATTACTGCTGCAAAATTTGTATGGAGAAGGCTTGAGATTCCTGCACCTCAATGCTGTTTTTTCCCATGACGCACATGCGGTGTATGCCGAAAGTTTTATCCCCTACATCGAGCGAGGAGTGGCATTGTCTCGATTGGATGAGAGATTACTTACTCAATTTGATTTGCATCGATTGAAGGCTGCTCTCTTACCAGAGCGTGATTTACAATTTGGTTACCTGGGTTTGCAAACCTTATATGATCGTTATTTTATTCATGAAGGGGGCATTCGTTTTGAATTGCCTCAAACCTTCTTTATGCGTGTCGCAATGGGTTTGGCGCTCAATGAAGATGATCCCACTGCACGCGCAATTGAATTCTATGAGCTTTTATCGTCCTTTGATTTTATGAGCTCCACACCCACTCTCTTTAATTCTGGAACACGGCGTCCACAATTATCGAGCTGTTATTTGACCACCGTTCCAGATGATTTAGATGGTATTTTTGGAGCGATTAAAGACAATGCCTTACTCTCGAAATATGCGGGTGGATTGGGGAATGATTGGAGCAATGTACGAGCCATGGGATCTTATATCGAGGGAACCAATGGTCAATCCTTAGGGGTAGTTCCTTTCTTGAATGTGGCTGATGCCACTGCAGTTGCAGTGAATCAGGGGGGCAAGCGTAAGGGAGCGGTATGTGCTTATTTAGAGACTTGGCATCTGGATATTGAAGAATTCTTAGAATTGCGAAAAAACACGGGCGATGACCGGCGTCGCACCCATGATATGAATACCGCTAATTGGATTCCGGATTTATTCATGGAGCGCTTGGAAGAAAATGGAAATTGGACCTTATTCTCTCCGAATGAAACTCCAGATCTACATGATTTATATGGTGATGAGTTTCGTGCGGCTTATGTGGCATATGAAGAGAAAGCAGCGAAGGGAGAGATCAAACAGTTTAAAGTGATTCCGGCTTTGAATCTCTGGAGAAAGATGTTGAGTATGTTGTTTGAAACAGGACATCCTTGGGTTACGTTTAAAGATCCCTGTAACTTGCGTTCTCCACAGCAACATGCAGGTGTCGTGCATAGTTCAAACTTGTGTACCGAGATTACCTTAAATACTTCTCAAGATGAAATTGCAGTGTGTAATCTGGGGAGTGTGAATTTGGCACAGCATATTCGTAACAATGGGCTCGATACGGAAAAACTATCTCGCACGATTAAAACAGCGATCCGTATGCTAGACAATGTCATTGACATCAACTATTACTCAGTACCACAGGCCAAGCGCTCAAACTTTAAGCATCGTCCTATTGGCTTAGGGTTAATGGGTTTTCAAGATGCACTATATCAATTAGATTTGCATTATACAGAAGAGGCTGCTGTGGACTTTGCTGATCACAGTATGGAAACGATAAGTTACTATGCACTACAATCCTCTAGTGAGTTGGCCAAAGAGCGTGGTGTATATGAGAGTTATGCCGGTTCACTTTGGGATCAAGGTATTCTCCCCATCGACTCCATTGAGCTTTTGAAAAACACCCGTCGGCTGCCTCTAGAGCAAGATCAAACTCAGCGACTAGACTGGGATGCATTGCGTACTCATATTCAGCAACATGGTATGCGTAATTCTAATGTGTTGGCCATTGCGCCGACGGCGACCATTGCAAATATTTGTGGGGTAACTCAGTCCATTGAACCCACGTATCAGAATTTATATGTGAAGTCGAATCTTTCTGGAGAGTTTACCATTGTGAATCCTTATTTGGTAAAAGCCTTAAAAGCTGAAAATCTTTGGGATAAGGTTATGGTTTATGATTTAAAATATTACAATGGGAGTGTGGGGAAAATTGATAGAATTCCTCAAGCGATTCGTGAGAAATTTGCCACGGTTTTTGAAATTGATGCGTATTGGTTAATTAAAGCGGCATCGCGTCGTCAGAAATGGATTGATCAGGCTCAATCATTGAATTTATATATGGCGAAACCTTCAGGTAAGAAATTAGATCAACTCTATCGTGCTGCTTGGCGTTTAGGTTTAAAAACCACGTATTACTTGCGTACCTTGGGCGCAACCAATCCAGAGAAATCAACCATTCACGATCGCGCACTCAATGCGGTGTCTTCGCAACCCAAAGTGTGTGCAATCGATGATCCATCGTGTGAAGCTTGTCAATAAAAGAGGAGGTGTAATATGGCAGTCGCAGTAGAATCTGGGGCAACGGGATTAGAAAGCCTAGAAATGGGAGCAGCGAGGATCCGCGTTGATGATAAACGTATCATTAATTGCCGAGCTGATCTCAATCAACTAGTACCTTTTAAGTATCGTTGGGCTTGGGATAAATATTTATCGGCTTGTGCAAATCATTGGATGCCCAATGAAATTAACATGGCGGCAGATGTGGCTTTGTGGAAAAACCCGAATGGCTTAACCGAAGAAGAGCGAGTGATTATCAAACGCAATTTGGGGTTTTTTGCCACGGCAGACTCATTGGTGGCGAATAATTTGGTATTGGCGGTGTATCGTCACATCACCAATCCTGAATGTCGTCAGTACTTGTTACGACAGGCATTTGAAGAAGCGCTACATACGCATTCCTATCAGCATATCATTGAAACGTTGGGATTGGATGAGGGAGAAGTCTTCAACATGTATCGGGAAGTCCCTGCAGTGGCTTCTAAGGCACAATGGGCATTACCTTTCACTCAAAGTTTGGGAGATCCGAATTTCAAAACAGGAACATTGGAAGATGATCAACGTTTGCTTCGAGATTTAATTGCATTTTACGTGGTGTTTGAAGGGATTTTCTTTTATGTGGGTTTTGTGCAAATCCTCTCGATGGGTCGTCGCAATAAAATGACCGGGACTGCGGAGCAATTTCAGTATATTTTGCGGGATGAGTCCATGCACATGAATTTTGGAATTGATGTGATCAATCAAATTAAAATTGAAAACCCGGAGCTCTGGACTCCTGAGTTTCAACAGCAAATGATCGCTTTAATTAAAGAAGGAGTAAAATTAGAAGCTCAATATGCCAAAGACACCATGCCCAAGGGTATTTTAGGCATGAATGCAGAAATGTTTGAAACGTATTTGCATTTCATTGCCAATCGTCGCTTGTCACAAATTGGATTGCCGGAACAATATGCTGGTGCAGAAAATCCATTTCCTTGGATGAGTGAATTGATTGATCTGAAAAAAGAGAAAAATTTCTTTGAGACTCGAGTGATTGAATATCAAACGGGTGGAGCACTTTCTTGGGATGATGAGGAATAATGCGAAGAATGATTTTTCGTATTGTTTTTCTTTTCAGCATTGCAGGTGTGGTGTTCTCCACACCTGCCGTGTTTACTTATCGTTTATCGAATGGATTATCTGTCTGGGTGTCTCCGGATCATCGCTCTCCATTGGCCGTGGTACAATTGTGGTATCGGGTGGGTTCTAAAGATGAGCCCAAACACTTAACCGGAATTTCTCATGTTTTAGAACACATGATGTTTAAAGGGACCAGTACGGTGAGTGCTAAAGCCTTTGCTCACCGCATTGAACAATTTGGAGGGGTATATAATGCCATGACCTCTCGAGATTTTACGGCTTATTATGCCGTGATTCCTAGAGAAGGTTTAGAAACGGTATTGGCCTTAGAAGCCGATCGCATGCAACATCTACAATTAAAAGAATCAGATTTCCTTCAAGAAATGCAAGTGGTGATGGAAGAGCGTCGCCTGCGCACTGACGACAATCCTCAAGGACGCCTCTACGAGGCTTTTTCAAAAGCATTTTTTGAGGGCACACCTTATGCCCATCCTGTGGTTGGCTGGATGAAAGATTTAAAAGACTTACGATTACCCGCTGTCCAACAATGGTATAACCAATATTATAATCCTGCCCATGCTACTTTGGTGGTGGTGGGAGATGTTTCACCGAAACAAGTGCGCATGATGGCGGATAAGGCGTTTGCGGGGATCTCCTCTGAACCGGTACGGACCCCCGCTTTCGCGGGGGTGACAAGTGGTGCGGGGGGGACAAGTGGTGCGGGGGCGTGACCCGCTGGCAAGACGCGCTGCGCGCCGGGCGTGCGGCTCCGGTCGTGCGCGAGTCGACGCACAGGAGCGCGCTCGAGTTCGTCGAGCTCGAGGAGACGATTCGCACCCGAGGGACCAAGGCCAAGCC
>CAYGKN010000019.1:0-21888 GCA_964350565.1 uncultured Gammaproteobacteria bacterium | reverse complement strand
AGAGATTCCCGCTTTCGCGGGAATGACAGGAGGCGCGGGAATGACAGGAGGCGCGGGAATGACAGGAGGCGCGGGAATGACAAAGGGCGTGGGAATGCAAACTCAGCGACCTCCCGTCCACAGCTGGAAGTCTTTTTCTGGTGCCACCGACTGGGCAAAATAGAGTGCAGCTGAAATGCGCTCAATAGGTGTACATGTTTCGCAAGCATGCGGTTTGCCTTGATTGCCAGCAGCGAAGGTGAGCCAATCTTCCATGCCATGTTCAAAGAGGCGTTGTTTCCAGTAGGCTTTGTCACTGATGGGCTGCAGTTGTGCGTTACCTTTTTGGTGGCATTGCGCACAAGATTTAGCAAAAACGATACGTCCTTCTTGGAGGCTGGGTCTTGGCATGGGTGGTGCCTTGGGCACCTGGTTGCTTTCACCTTCCACCAAGTATTTCACAGCCGCTTTAATGTCTTCATTGGAGCAGGAGGTGCAAGCCCCTTTTGCTGGCATAGAGCCATAGCCTTCGATGGCACGCTTGAGTATATTGTCAAAGCCTTGGGCTTTGAGTCTGGCATCCCATTCAGCCTTATCGCCATGTTTGGGGGCGGCAGCGGCACCCGTGTCATGGCAAACGGCACAGTGATCTTTGTAAAGGGATTCACCAGATCCACCAGAGCTTTTTTTTACGGGCAGAGGGGCGCTGTGCACCGATTTCAAATAAATAGCGATGGCTCGCAAATCTTCGTCTCTGAGATAGCGCAGGCTATTGTGATTGACTTCTAGCATGGGGCCATGGACTTGCCCTTTACTCCCAGGGCGTTGATCGTGCTTAAAGAGATTGATCAATTCTTCTACACGCACATCTTTTAAGGCCTCGCCGGTGATGTCTGGTGCATAGAAGCCATCAACGAAACCTCCACGTAAGAAGTACTTGGTTTTAGGCGCTCCCAGTAAATTGAGAGGGGTGTGGCACATGCCGCAGTGCCCAAGCCCATTGACGAGATAAGAACCCATATTCCATTCTGCTGATTGTTGGGGATCGGATTTAAAGGGTTCCGCTTGCCAGTAGAAGAATAAGATGCGCCAACCCAACTGGAGAAAGCGAATATTGAAGGGGAAGGGTACATCATTTTTCTTTTTAGCCTCTTCGATGGGAGGCAAGTGGAAAAGATAGGTTTTGATATCCATGATATCTTTGTCATTGAGTTGATGGAAATATAAATAGGGGAAGACGGGGAAATAAAATTCTCCGTGTCGACCTCGACCATTTTGCATTGCGCTTAGAAATTGATCTTCAGTGAACAGACCAATCCCTGTTTTTTTATCCGGAGTGATGTTGTGGCTATAAAACGTACCAAACGGTGTTTTAAGACCTAAATTACCAGCAAAAGGTTTGGCATTGGGATCGGGAGCCGTATGACAGGAGATACAGTTTCCTGCTTTGGATAGGTATTCACCACGCTGGATATGACCCTCTTCCTCCATATTTTCCCCAGGAAGAGTTTTGGGATAAGTGATATATCGACTATGTTCGAAGGCGTCCTGTGCAACCAATGGTGCTGAAAGAAAGAGCAGCAATAAAATAATTTGTTTTTTCACCAAAAACTCCTAGAATAGTGGCTTAGTTATTCATTATAGGCGACAAATGTCAATCACTCTGATTTCTGCAATGGACAAAACCCAAGGGATTGGTCATCAAGGTACCCTCCCCTGGCATTTGCCGCCAGATCTCAAACATTTTAAACAACTTACCATGGGGAAAACAATAGTCATGGGGCGAAAAACCTTTGAGAGTATTGGAAAACCTTTGTCGGGTCGTGAAAATATAATGCTGTCTAGACGATCACAAGACATCACCGGTTGTCGATGGGTGAACGATCCAGCCCTGCTGCTCAAAAAAGAAATCATGGTTATTGGTGGTGCTGAAATTTATGCTTATTTTTTGCCGCATGCCCAAGTCATGGAATTAACAAGGATCCAGGGTACCTTCCCTGCAGAGGTGTTTTTCCCTGCATGGGATGAAGAAGAGTGGGAATGCGTGTCCTCCCAGCCTCATGAATATGAGGGATTGGGGTATACCTTTGAGCGTTGGGAGCGCAGATGCCGCTAATCGTTCTTGATCGAGATGGCGTGATTAATATTGACCGTACAGATTATGTGCGCTCTCAGGAAGACTGGGAAGCCATCCCAGGCTCGCTGGAGGCCATTGCGCGTTTAACGGATGCAGGGTGGAAGGTGGTTGTTGCTACCAACCAAGCCGCCATTGCCCGAAGGATGATCGATTATTCCACCTTGGGTGAAATTCATCATGAAATGTGCAAACAGGTGCGTGCAGCCGGTGGAGAGATCGACAAGATTTTTTTCTGCCCGCATCATCCCGATGACGATTGTGATTGCCGAAAACCCAAAGCAGGTTTGTTGCACCATATAGCGACTCATTACGGATTAACCTGTTGGGAGGGAGTGCCGCTTATCGGTGATAGTCTCAGAGACTTACAGGCGGCAGAAGCTGTAGGGGCCTCTCCCATACTGGTTCTCACCGGTCATGGAGAAAAAACCCGAGAACAGCTGAGCAAAGCGATCCCCATTTTTAAAAATTTATGGGATGCAGTGGCACATGTGTTACCCCACTGATCTGGTCATCTGGGGCAAGGATGAAAGAAGTCTGGAACTGGCTTACCGACTCAAAGTCCCTGTGGTAGAGCAAAGGCCATCTCAAGGCTGGTGGTTATTCTTTAATGCGGATGAGGTATTGGGATTATCAGGTGAGCAAGAGCCTCGCCATGTACTGAGTGTGGATTTTCACGCTCCTGGAATTGCCGCACGGGTGCGCGCACATCGACGGGATCACTTATTGCGGTTGATCACAAAACTTGAAAAACCAGTCACCTTATTGGATGCCACGGCAGGTTTGGGACGAGATGCCGCTTTATTTGCCCATTGTGTCAATAGGTTGTTGCTCTGTGAATCACAGCCCGTGGTGGCCGCTTTGCTATCTGACGGTCTCAAAAGAGCAAGCTTGTCTCATGTGGAATTGTTTGAACAGCCTTTTGAAACCCTATCCCTGCCAGAGAAAGTGGATGTGGTGTATTTAGATCCGCTATTTGGAGATTCCAGAAACTCGAAAAGCCTCAACGGCATCGATTGGAGATGGTTGGCACAATGGGGAAAAGCGACAGATAAGGCCTCCGAGGTGCAGTTATTTCAAGCAGCGAGTGAAGGGGCCAGTCGTCGCATTATTATCAAAAGACCACGTCATGCCCCTATTTTCGCCGATCACCCCCCGACGCGGCAGGTGATGGCGAAGAGTGTTCGGTTTGATGTATATGATTTGTTCAACGACTAGAATATGCATTTCTGAAGCTATAGAGGTTGTCCCTGAATAAGTCGACTTTTCCTAAATTAGCGAGGTTTTGCCTCTTATCATCGACCAGCTGATTGATTCTAAGCTTAAAACAGTACAGTGCATACAGTGCAAAAACCACTTCTGTGATCACAAGCATTACAAGAGAAACGGTGGATAATGAGGGGCCGGTTAGTCGGAGCGCGATCCCACTCATCATAACAATAGGCACACTCAGCAGACTCATAAAATAGGTCGCCTTATCCATCTTCTGAGGAATGTATAGCCCAAGAAGATAAATAACAACCGCAGCAGGTATAGATGTTGCCCAGAACCAATCCTGAATCTGATGAGTGGCGATGCAAAATACCACTGGCCACAGTAAGGCTGCTGTGCCCATAAATTGCACTGCTAATTGGATGGCTGTGTGAAAGCCTTGTTCATCAGTTTCTGATGTGTCTCCTGCCGGTTGAGTCATAACTGCCTCTTCAATAATATTAATTCAAAATTTTCTCATAAACTGTGGTTGTTGTCAATGACGACTCGAAAAGCTGAAAAAAAAACATCCCTGTCAACGCAAATGCGTGTCCTACTTTGCCATCCCGGCATACTTAGCTAAGTATTCCCATTTCTTCTTGACGCTTCCTGTGTCGGCCTCCCTGGCTATTTTCCAACACAACATTCCTTATGTTGTTAAAGGAGATTATCTATTAATCGTAACGATTTGTAATCAGTTAAGTTGACAAGAAAACATAAAAAAAGAAATGTTTAAATTAAATGCAGCAAAAACAATAGACTGCATCTCTTTCTAGGCGCTGTTTTTCTTAATCTTAAGCAATGACTTACAAGAATTGTTACATTTTGTAAATAAGGGCCGTCAGCAAAAAGGAATTTGTTTGCTAAGCTTGTGTTAAGGTTTCTTTTGCATAATAATAGCAAGAAATGAATTTATGAGGTATTAACAATGAGCCAATTCTTTCCTGACGTTGGCGACCCCGCTGGGGTTACTGCTAAATATGCTCCGCAATTGCGAGCATTAGTTTCTGCTGCTGAAAAGCTTGATAACCCCCGTCCCGGTGTGCGTGAGGCTAGTGATTTATTGAAATGTGTTATAGCAGAAGCAGATGGGCAACAGGAGTGCGGAAAGCGTTTCGATCCCTCTGCATCAAACTCCTAATTTTTTCCACAAAACACTGCGATCACCTCATCCACATGTTCTCTGCTATTGGCGCCGATGTACCTAAAGCTTTTGGTGGTGTGAATTTTTGCGCCCTCGTAGAGTTCTATAATAAAGGGTGTCGCATTGTTTGAAATCACCGTACAAATCCCCTTCCCGGCGAGCTCCTTGGCTTTTTGAGCGAGGCGTTGTTGATCGATATCTTCAAACACTTTTCCAGAGTATTGGGTGAACGAAGAAGAAGGAGATAGGGGGTGATAAGGGGGATCGCAATATATGACATCTCCAGGCTCTGCTTTATTCATGATTTTAATAAAATCGTCATGATAAAGGGTGGCGTTTTGTAGTTTTTGGTGGATGTGTGGAATGCGTTCCAGGGGAAAACGAGGTTTGGGTTTGTCGCCGAATGGTACATTAAATTTTCCTTGACGATTATAGCGGCATAGGCCATTGAAGGCGTGTTGATTGAGATAAGCGAATAAGCCGCATCGGGTGATCCCACGAGGTGTACGATTAAAGCGCTCTCGCAATTCATAAAATTTTTCACTCTCGTTATACTCGGGTTTAAACCAACGTTTCACTTGTTTGATAAAGGCTTCTGGAGATTGTTGTACAGCTTTTAAGGCATAGATCACATCGGCATTGAGATCATTAAGTAGGTATTCTGAATATTCTGTGTTGAGAAATACCACGCCCGCACCGACAAAAGGCTCTATTAGACGGTTCCCTTTGGGCAGATGGGGTAAGATCGCATCGAGTAGTTGGTATTTCCCACCTGCCCATTTGAACAAAGGACGCTGGTATTTATTCATCAGGCAATGTCGGTAATTGTGCAAAAGAAATGAGTTTGAGGAGATAGACAAACACCGTACCCAATAACGTGATCAAGGGTAAAATCCCCATGGCAAATTGATATTCAAAGTGAGAGTAAATGGGTTGCAGGGTTATAGATAAGTGACCGTCCCAATGGGTGTCGAGTACATGGGCGATAAAACTTAAGAGGGCCAATCCCACCAGGCTTTTTCCGGCTTGAATGATGGAGAAATAAAAGGGCTGCCACCCGGTGGGTGAGAATTCCATTGCAATGGGAAAAGCCAGAAAAGAGGCGCTGGAGAATATCCCCAATAAAAATAAGAGGAGCGCCAATATGGGCGTGGGAAACAGTGGGCCGTAAATCAATAATGCCAATAAGGCAGAGTTGGCCAAACTGGAAAAAATCATGGGATAAAAATAAGTGTTTTGGGATCTCACCCAGTGCACCATCAATGGGAATCCCAAACACAATCCTATAATCAATACGTGCGTGAGATTCTCGACCACAATATTTCCAAAGCCATAGGTGTTGGACAGAAAATGTTGTCCCCAAGCTTTAGCAAAGACATTGGCCGGTAGAAATAATAGTCCGGCATAGAGCAGACACAAAGTTAATGCAATGGGGTGGCTTTTTGCAACGGTATTGGAAGCAGGCTTTTTTTCAGCAGGTAAGAAACATAGGTTCAAAATTACACCAAAGATCATGGCTAGATGCCAATAGGCTTGTTCAAATGCGGGAAAATCGATCTGTCCCAAACCTAGGGCCAAGGTGGAGACACTCATGAAAAACGCAGTGTGCTTTAAAGCCGTGTTGGAGGCATTGGTGCAATGATGACTTAAGATGGCAATAAAAATGAGAATAGGGCCGAAGAGAAAGGCATTCAATAAGGCAGATGTAGGCAACCAGGGAATCGCCAAATGCCCAATAGTGAGTATGCCGCCAAGGTATAAGGCGTAGTTGATTCCTAAGTATAAGCAAATCGCTCCGGCGATTAATTCAAATAGCATTAAACGGTAATAAAAGTCTGATAAAATATGATGCAGATTGATCAAAGAAGAGAAAGAAACCGATGCTAGTGCATGAATGCTTTGATGAGAGGGAATACTAAAACTAAATAGTGCCATCCACAATAAAAGCGCACGGATTCCGATAGAGTTATTCATGAGATTGTCCGGATATTTTAGCGGGCGTTTTGTGATTTTTGGGCAATGCCAATGGGGCTTGTCCCACTGCAATCAGGTAGTTTTTATCACGTGTGGGATCTAGAGAGGCGTTTTTGGAAAATGCGAGTTTATCCGAGGCATTCAGTGCAAAATAAGTGGAAATACTCTCGTTTTTTTTCAGGCGCAGTAGCTTTTTTCCCTGTCCTTTGTCACGGTGAGGGATATCTGCAATCTTTAAAAAAGCAAAGCGATTGAGAGAGGTGATTACCGCCAGCCATTGATCATTCTCCTCGAGGGATATAGGAGAAAGCAACTGGGTATTTTGGGGAAGATTGACTACTTGCTTCCCGTTTTTTTGTCGAGTGGCAATGGCATCAGCTTTGGCCACAAAAGCCTGTCCCAAGTGGTTGCAAAAAACCACGTGGCTTTGCTGCGGTATGCCGAGTAATCCCACAAACGTGGCTCCACTGGGGGATTGAATGTGTGCAGTGAGTGGTTCCCCTTGCCCTCTTGCAGAAGGTAGTGCACCAGAGTTTAGTGCATAAACACGCCCCGTATCATCGAATACCAGCAAGTGGTGTTGTGAATGGGTGCGAGCTGCAGCCAGAAGAGAATCACCGGTGCGGAAGATCAGGCTATTGAGCTCAATGTCATGACCTTTGGCTTGTCGGATCCAGCCCTGTTTGGAGAGGATCAAGGTGATGGGTTCGTTGTCTGGTGTGGGCTCATGTGCTTTGGCCGAAATGGCTTGAGTGAGAAATTGTGTCTTGCGCTCATCCTGATATTGTTTCGCCAATGTGCGCAATTGGGATTTTAAGGCTTTTTGCAGTGCTCTTTGATCGGTGAGTAGGGTGCGCAATTCTGATTCTTCTGCGCGCAGGCTGTCGTCTTCTTTTTGCAAACCTTCTGCTTCCAGTCGAGAAAGTTGTTTTAAACGCGTATCCAGGATGGCCTGGGCTTGTATTTCTGATAAAGTAAATGCATCCATCAGCGCTGTTTTAGGCTCTTCTTCGAAACGTACAATGTGGATGACTTTTTCAATGTCGAGAAAAATTGTGAGCAAACCCGCTAATATGTGTCGGCGTTCGTGAATGGCATCTAGGCGATGTTGGTATCCACGGCGCATGGTCTCTTGGCGGAATTCCAGCCATTCGGCGAGTAAGGTTTTTAGATTTTTAACAGCCGGTTTACCATCTAGGCCTATGACGTTGAGGTTGACCTTAATCGATTTTTCCAATTCTGTCGTGGCCAGCAAATGGGCGATGACTGACTCTGGAGTTTGTCGACGTTTGAGTGTGATGATAATGCGCACAGGATGGGCTTCGTCAGACTCATCGCGCAAATCATCCACTTGAGGCAGCTTTTTTAATTGCATTTGTTTGGCGATCTGCTCTAACAGACGGCTGCTCGAGACTTGGGGAGGGAGGCTATCGATAATGATGTCTTGTCCTTCAGTATGAACGCCTGCTCGTGCCTTGAGGCTGCCTTGGCCTTTTTCATAAATGGCCCCAATTTCTTCAGGGGTGTTGAGTAAACAGCCCCCACTGGCAAAATCTGGGCCGGGCAAGTGTTCCATGAGTTGGGCTATGGTGGCTTTGGGGTGGTCAATCAGATAAATGGTGGCTGCAATGACTTCGCTTAATCGATGAGAGGGGATGTCGGTGGACATGCCCACAGCAATGCCTGTGGCGCCATTTAGGAGAATATTGGGCAATTGCGCCGGCAGAAGTGTGGGCTCCTTTAGGGTGCCATCGAAGTTGGGTTGCCAGGTAATGGCGCCGTTTTTAATTTCTTGCAGGAGGGTGTTGGCATAAGCGGTGAGTCGAGATTCGGTGTAGCGCATGGCAGCAAAGGCTTTGGGATCATCAATTGAGCCCCAATTGCCTTGTCCATCGATAAGCGGATAGCGATAACCGAAAGGCTGAGCCATATTAACCATGGCTTCATAACAAGCGCTGTCGCCATGGGGATGAAATTTACCCAAGACATCCCCTACGGTGCGTGCAGATTTTTTGTGTTTGGCACTTGCGGAGAGACCCAATTCAGACATGGCATAGACAATGCGTCTTTGGACTGGTTTTAAACCATCACCAATGTGGGGTAGTGCCCTGTCGAGAATGACATACATTGCATATTCTCGGTAGGCATTCTCAGCGAAAGTGGCCAGTGGTTGTTGGTGGGCGGTCATCGGCGTGCTACACTCATTGAATCCTCTTCATGTTACCTGAGGATTGTTGACAAATAAACAGGGGGAATCATGCGTATTGAGACGGATAGTTTAGGTGAAGTCGAAGTGCCAGAACATGCGTATTGGGGTGCTCAAACCCAGCGCTCTTTAAAATACTTTAATATCGGCGATTCCACCATGCCAATGCCGTTGATCCGTGCCTATGCGCAACTCAAGCAGGCTTGTGCATTGTCCAACGGGGAGTTGGGTAAACTCTCTGGTGATAAAATCGATGCCATTGTGGCAGCGACCAATGATATTCTCTCTGGTGAGCTTGATGATCAATTTCCTTTGAGAGTGTGGCAGACGGGCAGTGGCACTCAGACCAATATGAATGTCAATGAAGTGGTCTCGAACCGCGCTATTGAATCCATGGGAGGGCAGAGAGGGAGTAAAGCGCCCGTGCATCCCAATGATCATGTGAATATGTCTCAGTCCTCGAATGATACCTTTCCTACGGCTATGCATGTGGCGGCAGTGACGGTTTTGCAGGAGAAATTGTTGCCTGCTGTGAGAGAGTTAATTGCAGGATTGAATGACAAAGTTCGCACTTTTGAGCAATTTGTAAAAATTGGGCGCACGCATTTACAAGATGCCGTGCCCATCACGCTGGGTCAAGAATTCTCTGGATATGTTGCCCAATTGCAATTGAGTGTAGAAGCCATTGAGCACAGCCTACAGGCGCTTTGTGAGCTGGCATTGGGGGGAAGTGCTGTGGGTACGGGATTAAATACCCATCCAGAGTTTGCTGAGCGTGCCATTGGGCATTTGGCAAACATGACGGGTTATCCTTTTATGCCTTCTCGCAATCCATTTGCGGCACTGGCTGGGCATGAGCCGATGGTGTTAGCCAGTGGGGCCTTGCAGAGTTTATCCAGTGGGCTGTTTAAAATGGCCAATGACATTCGTTATTTAGGCTCGGGTCCACGCTGTGGGTTGGGAGAATTACAATTGCCCGAAAATGAGCCGGGCTCTTCTATCATGCCGGGTAAGGTGAATCCGACGCAGTGCGAGGCCATGACCATGGTTTGTGTGCAAGTGCATGGATTGCACAGTGCCATTGCGTTTGCCGCCACACAGGGGCAATTTGAGCTGAATGTATTTAAGCCATTGATTATTAATAATTTTATTGAAATGGTGGTTTTATTGAGTGATGCGTGTCATTCATTCAATGCGTATTTGGTCAAAGATTTATCTGTTAATGAGGAAAAGTTGGAATACTATTTGCAGCATTCTCTGATGCTGGTGACGGCATTAGCGCCTCGTTTGGGTTACGACGTGGCAGCGAAGATAGCCAAGCATGCTCATATTCATCATTGCTCTCTTTTAGAGGCAGGCGTGGCATTGGACGTGTTGAGCGAAGAGGATTATCGGGAGTGGGTGCGGCCACAGGAAATGTTAGGTCCCAAGGAATAGGGAGCGCAAGGAGGATGGAATGCAACAGGGAAGTGGGCATGGCACAGATTTATTAGAGGATCTAGAGTCTGCTGCCTCATTGGAGGAAAAGCTGGCTGCACATGCAGCGGCATTGGAACAAATGTTGGCGCGTTATGAGTTGATTCTCTCGCAGATGGCGCCAAGTGCTGATGCATCAGATTGGGGCAAAGAAGGTTTGCGTAAAGTGGTTGCCTCAGCAGTTAAAGAGGCGTTATCCACATGGAGTCATGTCGAATGTGATACCAGTGCCTTGGAATATTTGGCCACTTCTGCCACACAGAGCATTCGTCAAACGGGACTTGCAACGGTGAAGAATATCGCCAAAGCGGCGAAATGGTTTTTCTGGCGCAAGTTGGCATTGATGACTTTGTTAACGTTGGTGGTGTCGGTATTAATGGGCCTGTACTTGAATGATGAATTGCCTTGGGAGTCGCATGAGCGCGCTCTCCAGCAACGCCAGGTGGGTCAAGCAACACTGGCGGCTTGGGGGCAACTCTCCTCTACGGATAAAATGCAAATTGCGAAAAGTATGCAGGAGTTGGTGTAGTACCTTGTCATTCCCCCGCTTTCGCGGGGGCAGGCTCCGCGAAGGCGGGAATTTTACCTAAGCGTAGGCGTCGATTTTGTTTCCATTTACGCTTGACATATGTCTTTTATTTCGACCACAATTAGGAGGGAAAATGTTTATGGAGCATGACAATGGATCAATATCAACCAATAGATGAATTGGCACTGGAGATAGCGCTGGAGGAGAAAAAAGCTGTTGAAGAGATTGCTTTTCCTTGTTATTTTCGGGTATCTCCTAAGGCTGTTTCTGCACATCACGCTCTTTTTCCCAGGTATAAGGAATTGATTAAGACTGGAAATGTGCAACTGTTGGCATTGTGGTTGGGGCCTAATTATCAAGAGGAAGCTGAAAAGCTGCAGCTAAAAGTGGAACAAAAAAACCTGGAGTATATTGAGCAATCCATGTATAAGGATTTCTATTTTTTTTACTATCATTTTTTCCTTGAGCTGACTCTTGTGTTAAGTCATTATCAAATTTTTCGCGAAGCCTATGATGCGAGGACGTTACCTGTAAAGATCTGGTCTGAGTTCGAAATGGCTTTTTTTGATTATTTGAAAGCAGATTCTTCTTTCGAAAATCATAAATACAATGCTCCGTTACGAACTGATGCATTTTCTCCATACTGTAGAACGCTTTTCCAGTGCGAGGATTTACTTTCTCAGCTCCCTTCGGAAATGTTTGTTGCTGAAGAAGGTCAGGTGATGTTACAGATGCTTGCAGAGTGTCATCAGGACTTCTGTAAGGTTCCCTATAAAAAAGCAGTCTCACTGGGTGCTAAAAATTCAGGGAAACTGGTTGATTGTCGTGTCAATGTTGATCAAAGGAATTTTAGCATTGCTAAAAGTTATTTCGAGGCGAAGCTATCACAATTTTTTAATCACGTCCTCTATTCTATGGTGGATCAGTACTTGCCCTTAGGTCTTAGTAGAAATCGGATTCTTCATTCATTGCCTATGGATGTTTTGTGTGAGGACAAAGGCTCGAGAACGGGATGTACAGCTGGATTGCAGCAAAAGATTCAGAACTTGTTATTTGCAGCAAAAGGCGAAGAAGAAAAAAGCCATCAAAGTTTTTTGGGTAGAATCGCTCTTCAGTTCGAAAAAATTAATCTTCAATTAGTTGATGATTTTAGAAAAGCTGATATTGTCGGTATTGGAAAGTTAAAAGACTCTATTGGTCAAGAGAGTTCACATTACAGTGAGCTTGCTGTGGGGTTGCAAACTGAAAAGCGAGACATTGAGGGCATTGAAAGGCAAGAGATCACTCAGAGAAGGTTGATTGAAGAATATCACAAGCTTTGCGAGCAAGTTTTTGAGCAAAAAGGAGTTGATCATTCTTGGGTTCCATGGAAATTATTGCCAGCCAAGCTTAAGGAGAGTTATGATGCGCTGCTACAAGAAGGCCAGATCACGGATTTGGCTCGGGCCTATTTAAAGAAAACAGTCGCCCCATGTTTGGTGGATGCGTTTTTAGAAGAAGAATTACCCACTGCTGCTTTGAGAGATTTGACAACCATAAATGGTGAGCGGATTACAGATGTGGTTCTACAGCGTTTATCCAAGTTATCAATGGAAAACTTTCAGGAAAAGGCTGCTCAAAAAAAATTGCTAGATAAATTGAATCAGACCTTTCGCGCGCTCGAATTGCTGGTTCAGTATGGAGCGGATTTAATGGCAAGGAATCAGCGTGGTCAAACTGCTTTTGATTTATCAAATTTCCCAAATCATGAATTTCACACCAGCAAATATGCGGTGATAACGTATTGGCGAGTTACTTTTTTGGCTTTTAAAAGCCTATTTTCTCGGATTAATGAATATCATTCTTTTCGCCGAGAAGTTTGTCGGCGGCTGATGGAGTATGCAGATACACGAGCCAATAAGTTGATTTCTCCTTGGAGATATGTATTTGCTAAGCCTATTTCTACGGTTCAGCGGCACGATTTGGCTATGTTTTTTTTGAAGCTGGTCGACAAGGCTGAGAGGGTAGGTCAAGATGATACTCTTATTGTCAATTTAAAAACGCTTGCCTCGGGAGACAATCCACTGTATTTGGAGGAAAAGCCATTAGAAAGCGGATTTTTTGGCTCTCGCATGAAAAATGATGCGAAGGCTGTGCTGTCTATGTATGGTAAAGAGCAGCTTAGGGCAATATTGCCTTTACAGGCTAATGCTGTTGTGGAGCATGTTAGGCGTCGAACAGAAAGGGAAAAACAACATAGAGTGACAGCAGAGAAATGCAGGTTGGCGGAAGAGAAGTGTAAGCGAGCAGAAGAGAAAGCCGAGAAATCAGAGGCGATTTTGAAGTTGCTTTTGGCCTCCGTTTCTAAAGATCCCAAGATGTTGGCTGGTTTATTAGAAAATCTATCTGAGGCAGCTGCTTCAATGCCTGCCGAGGAGCACTCTTCAATGTCATCATCAAGTTAGAGGAAGTTATGGGTTTTGTGCAAGATTTGAGCTCAAAGAGAACGTCTTTCTTTTCTCGAAAGGTTCACTGGTATAGTGATTTAACCTACGAGCAGGCATTTGCTAGCTATTTTTCATCTGCTGGTTTTCAGAAAGTGCATGCTTATCAGTCAATGGCATGGTATGTGAAGTGGTTCTACTGGCTGTTTAATGTAGGCAATGTGATTACTCATTTGCGTGTGTTTTCGGCTTTTTCTGTGATGTCGACTATTTATGATGTTCCAGGAGTTGTGCGTGAAGAAAAGAAATACGATTTCGTTGACTATTCTGTCCGTGTTCAAGATCAGGGATACTTATTGGAGCATAAAGCTAAGACTATCATGTTGTCATTGGATCCTTCGGTCGCAGGTTTGGGTATTGCATTAGCGCGTGTGGTCTTATCAAAATGTGATTCATTAGAAGAGATTGGTCAAGTGTTTCAGTTTTTGCTGACACGAGAACAGATGCTGTATTTAAATGCTAATGAATTGCAAGGGGATCTGAAAGATTTTTTGGGAGTTTTAGCGCAAAAAATTGGATATTTGGATCTGGTGTGTCAAGATAACGAGCCTGGATCTCAGGGAGTGACTTTTTATTTTTCAGAACAGAAAGGAGAAAAAAAGGAACAACAGAATTTTGATTATACTGATTGGGTACAATTCGTTTTAGAGGGAAATCCTATTGGTCCATTGGGTTTGCGACTATGTTGTGGGTATGCAAAGATTCTTTTGGATAGCTTAAATGAGAAGCTGAATCCCAATAAATATAAATGGATCATTCAACTGTCGCCCAACGATGAAGGGGTTGATCTTGTCCTTGCCCAAAAACTTTCAATGATTAAATGCTTGTTGGAGTACAGCAGCTTCATGGTGAATTGTACAGAAACCACTAGAGATGGGCCTCAGGAGATGAGATCGGCTTCCCGGTCCATCGGTTGTTGTCGCTTACTTTTTCACCTGATCGCTGGCCTGCTGGATCGAGATAAAGCCCTTTCTGAAGAACTACTAGATGCTATAGTGTTTCCAGCCCCTAGACACGTGCCGGAGGTTGGCATTCTTCAGCCGAAATATTACGTGGCAGGAACCTACTTACTCCAGAAGCTTCGTCATTCTAACTTTCAAATGCAAATGCAGTTAAACGAAGGAGTGGCAAGACGCAGCCGCTAGAGTTTTTAGCGTTTTCGATTTGAATTTGAATTTTCAAGCGTGCTTCGTTATACTGATTCCATGAAATTAAGAAAAGAAATCACCCTATTGCTGTTGTTCAAAGTGAGCATGTTATGGGGTTTATGGTACTTCTGCTTTCACGAAAAATTTCCGGTGAGTTCATCTAAAATGCAGCAAAATTTTCTAGGGGGAGAATGATGGATAGTGTGGTTCAATTATCGCGTCTACAGTTTGCCATTACGGCGCTGTATCATTTTTTGTTTGTGCCATTGACCTTGGGTTTGTCATTTTTGCTGGCCATTTTGGAGAGCACGTATGTGATGACGGGTAGACAGGTTTGGAAAGACGCTACGATTTTTTGGGGTCGTTTGTTTGGGATCAATTTCGCCATGGGGGTGGCGACTGGGATTACCATGGAGTTTCAATTTGGTACGAACTGGGCTTATTATTCGCATTATGTCGGGGATATTTTTGGGGTGCCCTTGGCGATTGAAGGCTTGATGGCTTTTTTCTTAGAAGCGACGTTTGTGGGATTATTTTTCTTTGGCTGGAACCGGTTATCTAAACGAGGACATTTGAGTGTGACGTGGTTATTGGCATTGGGCACGAATCTTTCCGCGTTGTGGATTTTGATTGCCAATGCCTGGATGCAAAATCCGGTGGGGGCATCGTTTAATTTTCAGACCATGCGTATGGAAGTGGCGAATTTTTACGAAGTCTTGTTTAATCCAGTGGCTCAGGCGAAATTTGTGCACACGGTGAGTGCGGGATACGTGACGGGTGCATTATTTATGTTATCCATTAGTGCGTATTACCTTCTTAAAGATCGTCATTTACCGATTGCCAAGCGTTCTTTTGTGGTGGCCAGTGCATTTGGGTTGGCCAGCGCATTGTCTGTGGTGGTGTTGGGTGATGAGAGTGGTTATGCTGCCAATCAAAACCAGCATATGAAAATAGCGGCGATGGAGGCAATGTGGAAAACTCAAGCTGCGCCGGCAGGGCTAACGTTAATTGGGATTCCTGATATGAAAAACCAGAAAACCCATTATGAAGTGCAGTTGCCTTGGTTGTTGGGGTTGATGGCGACCCGTTCGCTAGATCAGAAAATTTTAGGGATTGATGAGTTGGTGGCAAAAGCCAAAGTGCGCATTCAAAATGGGTTGAAGGCTTATGAAGCCTTGCTGACATTACAGCAATCGCCAAAAAACACGCAAGCCTTATCCATGTTACAGGCGCATCAACATGATTTGGGATATGCTTTATTGCTCAAGCGGCATGTGGCTGATCCACTCCAAGCCACACCGGCAGATATTGCGGCAGCAGCCAAGGATACCATCCCGAATGTGCCGGTCTTGTTTTGGGCCTTTCGTGGAATGGTATTTTGTGGGTTTTTCTTTATCGCGCTATTTAGTTTGGCATTTTACTATGCCTCAAAACGAGAGTTTAAGCATCGTTGGTTTTTGCGTTTGGCGTTTTATGCGCTGCCCTTGCCTTGGTTGGCTGCTGAGTTGGGTTGGGTGGTTGCAGAGTATGGTCGTCAACCTTGGATTGTGGAAGGGTTGTTGCCCACATTCATGGGGGTTTCAAGCATTAGTTTATCGCAGATTATTACGTCTTTGATGACATTCATTGGATTCTATAGTGTGTTGGCTGTGGTGGAAGGGTATTTAATGGTGAAATATGTCCGCCTAGGTCCCAATGGTTTGGCAGAGCAGGAGTAGTGTGATGGATTATACAACGCTGAGAGTCATTTGGTGGTTATTATTAGGTATTTTATTGGCAGGCTTTGCTGTGTTGGACGGTTTCGACATGGGGGCTTCGATGTGGTTGCCGTTGTTGGGAAAAACCGATCAAGAAAAGCGTTTTGTGCTAAATACGTTTGGGCCGGTGTGGGAGAGTAATCAAGTCTGGTTCATTCTAGGGGGTGGAGCTATTTTTGCGGCATGGCCTTATGTGTATGCGGCGGCTTTTTCTGGATTGTATTTGGCGATGCTATTGGTGTTGGTCGGATTTATTTTAAGGCCGGTTGCCATTAAATATCGCAGTAAAGTGCCCACGCCTGTTTGGAGAAAGAGTTGGGATGGATTATTGGCCCTTTCGGGGTTTTTGCCCTCGTTATTGTTTGGAGTGGCGGCGGGCAATGTCTTTTTGGGTTTGCCTTTCCACTATGATCCGCAATTGGTGTTCCACTATGAGGGACATTTTTATCAATTGCTCAGACCATTTCCTTTGTATTGTGGTTTAGTGAGTTTGTCATTGTTTTTATTGCAGGGCGCCACGTTTTTGGGTTTGAAGACGATAGAGCCCATCTCTTCTAGGGCGCATCGTGCCGCAGAGTGGATGTCATGGGTGCTACTGCTGTTATGGTGTGTGGGTTTTGTTTGGTCTTCGAATTTATTGGGTTATCGATTGGGTGAAGTAGATACTGCAGGTCCCTCTACGCCATTTTTGCAAGAGGTGAGTGCCGGTGTGAAGGGGGCATGGTTGTCGAATTACCATGCACATCCTGTGTTGTGGGCTTTCCCTTTGTTGGTGCTTGTGGCGCTGTCTTTTGTCATCCTCACGGCAAGACGACAATGGTCGATGAGTGCTTTTTTAGCGAGCAGTGTGGCGACGATTGGCGTGGTGGGCACTTGGGGGGTGAGTTTGTTTCCGATGTTATTGCCATCGAGCTCTCATCCCTCACAGAGCCTGACGGTGTGGAATGCTTCTTCTAGTCAGAAGACGCTCTACATCATGCTATGGGCGACCATTATTTTCTTACCGATCATTTTGAGCTACGTATCATGGGTGTATCGTGTGATGCGTGGGCGTGTGGGTGAGTCTGCCCTAGATGAAGATTCAGCGTATTAAGGGGGAAAACGATGTGGTATTTTGCTTGGATTTTAGGAACAGGATTGGCGTGTACTTTGGGTATTTTGAATGCCATGTGGTTTGAACTGCGTCCGATTCATGAGGAGTGAAGTTTGGGTGATCTGTCATTCTCGCGACACTTTGTCAGTCCCGCGTAAGCGGGGATCTCTGTATGCAGGTAAGACCCCCGCTTTCGCGGGGGTGACACGTGGGCGCTGGGGTGACACGTGGGCGCTGGGGTGACACGTGGTACTAGATCTATCTACACAGACATGCTAATCTGACTTAAGAACTTGGAAATTAAGGCAATGGATATCATTAAATCATTTCTCACGTCACTACTGTTCCTGTGTGTGTGGCCTTTTGCGTGGGCATTGCCGCCGATGAACATGCCTAAGGGTGTTACCCCATTGAGCGAAGAGATTTACCATCTACATATGACCATTTTCTATATTTGTTGTGGTATTGGTGTGGTGGTATTTGGGGTGCTCATTTACTCGCTCATCTATCATCGCAAATCTAGGGGGGCGCAGGCCAGTGCGTTCCATGAAAATCTTGGTGTAGAAATTCTTTGGGCAGTGATTCCTTTTATTATTTTGGTTATTATGGCCATCCCTGCCACCAAAGTGTTGATGCATATGCGTGATACGCATCGTTCAACGGTGAATATCAAAGTGACGGGTTATCAGTGGAAGTGGGGTTATGATTATCTTGATGAAGGGGTGTCTTTCATGAGTAATCTTTCTACGCCGAATGAGCAAATTCACAACAAGGCGCCAAAGGGTGAGCACTACATGGTTGAGGTAGATCATGAGGTGGTGGTGCCTATTAATGAAAAAATTCGATTTTTGGTGACTTCCAATGATGTCAACCATTCTTGGTGGGTGCCAGAGTTAGGCATTAAGCGCGACGCCATTCCTGGATTTATCCATGAATCTTGGGCAATCATCAAGAAGCCTGGAGTTTATCGTGGTCAGTGTGCAGAATTGTGTGGCATGCATCATGGCTACATGCCTATTGTCGTACGTGCGGTGACAGCGCCTGAGTATCATCAGTGGTTAGCGGATCAAAAAAGGGGGGCATCCAGTGCGACTGTGGTGGAAAATACGAATGCCACACTCGATAAATCCGTGCTGATGCAGTTGGGAGAGAAGGGTTATGCCTCTCATTGTGCAGTGTGTCATAAGGCAGACGGCACAGGGATGCCCCCTGCATTTCCGGCCTTAAAGGGTGCTGGAATGGCTGTGGGTTCTGTCTCTGATCACATTCATATTGTTGTGCATGGTAAGTCGGGTACGGCCATGCAAGCGTTTGGTCCACAGCTGGATGACAAGACCATTGCTGCCATTATTACGTATGAGCGTAATGCTTGGGGCAATGACCAGATCAATCCCAGTGTACAGAAAGTGGTGCAACCCAAAGAAATTCGCTTGGCGCATTAAGGAGATTTTATGGCAGAAGAGCATCCAAAAGGTATCAAGCGCTGGTTGTTCACGACCAACCACAAAGACATTGGTACGCTGTATTTGATATTTAGTTTAGTGATGATGTTTGTGGGTGGAGCCATGGCGTTGCTCATTCGTATGGAGTTATTTGCTCCTGGGGAGCAATTCATCACGCCTGATTTTTATAATCAGATGGTGACCTTTCATGGTTTGATTATGATTTTCGGGGTGGTCATGCCGGCCATGGTTGGATTTGCCAATTGGCAAGTGCCGATGATGATAGGTGCACCTGATATGGCTTTGCCGCGATTGAATAATTGGAGTTTCTGGTTATTGCCTTTTGCTTTTGCCTTGCTGTCTTCTACATTATTTACGCAGGGTTCAGCGCCGAATTTTGGCTGGACATTTTACGCGCCACTCTCTACGACTTATGGGCCGAAGAGTACCGATATCTTTATTTTCTCGGTGCATTTGATGGGGCTATCCTCGATCATGGGGGCGATCAATGTCATTGTGACGATTTTTAATCTACGGACTCCGGCGATGCCATTAATGAAAATGCCAATTTTTGTTTGGAACTGGTTGATCACGGCTTTTTTATTATTGGCCGTGATGCCTGTTTTGGCGGGCACGGTGACCATGATGTTAATGGACAGGCATTTTGGCACAAGTTTCTTTAATGCGGCAGGTGGTGGTGATCCAATATTATTTCAGCATGTATTCTGGTTTTTTGGGCACCCTGAAGTGTATATTTTAATTTTGCCGGCTTTTGGGATTATTTCTGAAATCATTCCCACTTTTAGTCGCAAGCCGTTATTCGGTTATCGTTTTATGGTGTATGCGACCATATCGATTGCTCTGTTGTCCTTTATTGTGTGGGCGCATCACATGTTCACAGCGGGAATCCCACTGGCGGCTGAATTATTCTTTATGTATGCGACGATGTTGGTGGCGGTTCCAACAGGGGTGAAAGTATTTAACTGGGTGGCCACGATGTTTCGTGGCAGTCTTACCTTTGAGACTCCGATGTTATTTGCCGTGGGTTTTCTGATTTTATTTACCATTGGTGGATTTTCAGGGGTGATGTTGGCGATTGTGCCGGCGGATTACCAGTATCAAGACTCTTATTTTGTGGTGGCTCACTTCCATTATGTGTTGGTGCCAGGTGCCATTTATGGGATTTTTGCAGGGGTTTATTATTGGTTGCCGAAGTGGACCGGTCGTTACTATTGTGAAAAGTGGGGACAATGGCATTTTTGGTTATCGACCATTGGGTTAAATATCACTTTCTTTCCCATGCACTTTTTGGGATTGGCGGGAATGCCCAGACGAATTCCAGATTATGCGTTACAATTTACGACCTTTAATGAAGTGGCGAGTATAGGAGCCTTCATTTTTGGGATTGCGCAGTTGATTTTCTTGTGGGTGATTATTCAAGCCATTCGTGGCCGTGGTGAGGTGGCTCCTGCACGCGTTTGGGAAGGCGCGAAGGGTTTGGAGTGGATCCTGCCTTCACCGCCTCCTTATCATTCTTTTGAAGAGGTACCTGAACAATTAGATGAGTAGTAAGCAGAAGCTGGCGTGGCGATTGGGGTTGATTGCTTGTTTAATGTTTGGATTTGGATATTTATTGGTTCCGATGTATAACGTGTTGTGTAAAGCTGCAGGGATTAATGGTAAGACTCGTGGCCGAGTGGCTTACGATCCCCATTTGGTGGTAGATGTTTCCCGAGACGTTCGGGTAGAATTTTTAGCGAATCGCAATGCCAATTTGCCTTTTGAGTTTCGTCCATTGGTGACTTCAGTGGAGGTGCATCCAGGGCAAATGCAGCGGGTAGAATTTTATTTTAAGAACAAGACGAGCCATGAGATGGTGATCCAAGCCATTCCCAGTGTGACTCCTGCAGAAGCGGCGCGTTATTTTAAGAAAACCGAGTGTTTCTGTTTTACCAAGCAGCGTTTTGCTCCTCATGAGGATAGGGTGATGCCGTTATTTTTTCATTTAGACAAAAAATTGGCTAAAGACATCACTCAGGTGAGTTTGTCTTATACTTTGTTTAATACCATACACGATTAAGAGAGGTAAGAATGGGCAATAAAGCAACGTTAAAATACCATGTGCCCCACTCGAGTCACTGGCCGGTGATGGGTTCTGTGGGGTTATCCACTTTGGTGGTGGGATTTGTCAATGTGCTGCATGGTCACTCCATGGCAGGTTGGCTGATGTTATTGGGTTTTTTCATTGTCGTCTTCATGATGTGGGGATGGTTTGGCAATGTGATTCGCGAGAGTTTAGCGGGTTTGTATAGTGATCAGATGGATACCACTTTCCGTTATGGGATGATGTGGTTTATTTTTTCCGAGGTGGCATTTTTTGCGGTCTTTTTTGGAGCATTGTTTTATGTGCGGCATTATGTGGGTCCTTGGATTGGTGGGGCAGGTGGGGATAGTTTCCAGCTCACCCATTTTCTGCTCTGGCCGAACTTTCAATTTTCTTGGCCCTTGTTGACCAATCCCAGCAATACGATTCCAGGTCCTAGTGGTGTGATGCATCCTTGGGGTTTACCCGCCATCAATACGTTATTGTTGTTAACCAGTGGGGTGACGATTACCTTAGCGCACTGGGCATTAAAGGAGAGAAAGCGCAATGCATTACTCCTCTATCAGGGTTTGACGATTTTATTAGGGATAGCCTTTTTGGCTTGCCAAGGGTATGAGTATTACCATGCCTATGAAAAACTTGGTCTTACGTTACATTCTGGCATCTTTGGCACGACATTTTTTATGTTAACGGGTTTTCACGGGGCCCATGTGACCATTGGAACCCTCATGCTGATTGTCATTTGGTTCCGCTGTCAGCGTGATCACTTTACTCCAGAGCGTCATTTTGCTTTCGAAGCCGTCGCTTGGTATTGGCACTTTGTGGATGTCGTGTGGTTATTGTTGTTTGTGTTTGTCTACTGGCTATAGCGTGTGTGGAGGCAGAAGCCCTGACATTCCTGCTGCCAGCAGTGCAATGAACAAGACTACAGACAATCCAATTCGCCAGCTGAGTGCTCTGACGGTGTTGTTGTCATTTGCCTTGGGCTGGGTGAGTGTGCGCAATGCACGAAATAAGTTAAATAAAATGGCCCCTAGCATGGCAATGACGATGAGTTTCATGTTCGACTCCGAAAAGATGAGTTTTATTGTAGCATATTGTCGTCTTCGCACCCCCTGTCATTCCCGCACCCCTTGTCATTCCCGCGAAGGCGGGAATCTTTCTTGGT
>CAYGKN010000018.1:0-24108 GCA_964350565.1 uncultured Gammaproteobacteria bacterium | reverse complement strand
CGCTGTATTGTTCTTAAAAAAAGAAAAACGAGGAGGAGCGTGTCCAAAAATAAAATATTTTTATGACAAACAATCAAACTGCGGGAAAATGTGTAGCGCCATTTTTCCGGTTAAGGGAACCTGAGCGACCCACGCCCAAAGACTCAATCGTGAATTGAAGAGACGCACGCGTGTCGTGGGTATTTTTCCCAATCCAGAATCTTGTTTGCGTCTCATCAGCGCCATGCTATTAGAAATCAGTGAAGAATGGGAAAATGGTAAATGTTATCTGAAGATGGAGGACTATCCATCTGGCGATTCTACCTGATTCATTTCCTTCTCAAAGCTTTTTTAGATAAAAGCCAACCTATGAAGGCTCGAGAGACGCTCTATGGGGCTTCTTTGCCCTTACACACCTCAACTCTGTTTGACCGTAAAAGTGCTTCCTGAACTTGCTACCCCCTCCTCAATACGTTACGATCCTTCCTGTGGGCTTCAAGGCCTAGTGGCGACTTGGAAATTAAACCTGCTTTTACAGAACAGATGAAGCACTAACTGTCTCTACCCTGAGCATTGGAATGAAAATCCATGGATAATTAAACAGTTACGTTTCTGTGTCAACACATTCTGCTGCTCTCCATTGTTATTAAGCTTGCCTTCATCTGAGCCAATTATAATCAAAATATAAACAACAGGAGAAAAAAAATGACTTCTTTTACATCAGGTTTTTTTGCCCGGAGCGAGGAATGGATTAAAAATAATCCTATAAAAACCAATATCATCACTGCTACCTCTGGATTTTCAATTGGATTTGCAATTGCTGAATGGATTTGTGCAAACGCCAAACCTGGTTTTCATCCTGCCAACAATATTGGCTATCCCGCTCTGACTGGTCTTGTGGTAGCTGCATTTATGTTATTTTTGTTCTTCCAACATACAACCCAGACTCCACAGCGGGAAGTGTCCCCCTTCTCCCAGACTTAGAACGGTTGACCAACTGAAAAGCACTTGAACTTTTTTCCAGACGGGACGAGAGAATGCTGGCGCAAAATTGGAAAGCAATGTTAGAATAGTATTTGGCAATGTCATCATCCTGAACTCCTTATTAAGGTGTTGTAAGTACTGGATATTTTGACATTGCCGCTTTCAATAAGCAACTTATTCTACTGTTTTTTAACGAATGTTATTTTTTTGATCAAGAAATGACCGATTTGGGGATGAAAATGACCAAAGTCGAGTCTAGGGCTTAGGAAAGAATGTTTCTGAACTACAGCGTCTTGAAGTAATGGGGCTGATTTTTCATCATCCAACCCTTTGCTTTCTTCATTATTCACTGTGAAAACCCTGATAATACTTTCCGTAATGGTACCGAATCGCTACAAAAAACAGTCAATTTTAGTTGATGCTTTAGCGAAAATATCACAATCCATTGAAAATCAATAAATTTTAATTTGTATCCCTCAATGCCGCCATCGCTATTTCTTTGACGAGGCGTTTCATCCCCTCTTGCATGGCTTTGATTCCTGCAGCGACGGGGGCATGGTGAGAAGACATGGGCGTATCCCAAACCCAATGGTGCTCGGCAACGATTCGATAGCTGGGGAGGCGGAGCAGTGTGGAGCTCATGGCAATACGAATGTGATTGTGTGCTCTAGCGCCATAGTCTCTGGAGAGCTGTTGCAGCTTAATTTTTAGCAACCATTGGGCATTGAGGGGCGAGGTACTCACTGCACGAAAGGCGCTCGTTTTTTGCAGGGTTTGTTGCAATTGTTCGCGTATCAATTCAGCGGGTGGGGCGATCCAAGCGTGTTTGGCATAATACCCAAATTCTCCGTCTGCACGTGTGTAGGGAATTTTCTCGCCTTCTAGAAAAGAGGCCGATTCTGCCGGTGGGATCCAGAGGCTGCCTCTAGCAGGGTAATGAGAAGCGTGGAGATTGATGGATCCTAATCCATAGCGATACACCAAGGGGTCGGGTTGAGGAGAGAAGCAAGCGCTCATACACAGGCAACTCAAGAGTGAAAGAAAAAGTTTTTTCATCAGTGTTCTCCTGGTCCTAAGCGTCCGCGTGCGCGTCCACGAATGAGTTGACTGGGTTGTGCATTAAGTGAGGTGATCAAGCGTTGTAGCGATTGAATCAATTGCCCCAAATCTTCAGAGCTGTCATTAAGCATCCAAAGAGTTTGTCTGGCTGGTGGAATGAGTGTTTGAATTTGATAAGACGTACTTGAAAATTGTTTGGCTCCCAACGATAAATCACGCAGACTTTGGGTCGTGGCATGCAAAGTTTCTGGAACTTTCATGCTGATTTGTGCCCATTGCGTGAGTAGGGCATTGGTTTTATCTAGAATCTCGTGCATGTTGCCGCTGTCTTTGGCGAGTGTGCGTGTCACTGTGGCCATGTTTTTAATGGTTTGATCGATATAGTGTCGATTTTCGGAATCCAACAAATGTTCCAAGCTGGTACTTAGATAAGAAAGGTTATGCGAGAGCTCACGAATGGTGGTGTCAATGCGCACCATCAATGAGGGAGCACTTCGGATGATGGGATAGCGATGCCCAGGGGTGGCGGTGAGCACTTCTGCTTGTGGGGTTCCACCACGCAATTCGATATAGGCGACACCGGTGAGTCCTTGAGCATTGAGAGAAGCGGCCGCATCTTTGTGAATAACCACCCGACGTTTGATGGCCAACAATAAAATCACGTGTCGGGGACTTTTGGGATCGAGATCAATGTCTTTAACATAGCCCACATTCACCCCATTGTATTTGACAGGAGATTGCACACTGAGACCAGAAACAGACTCTTTCAAAATGGTGTAGTAAAAGGCATAACTATTTCTTTCAAATCCCACGGTGAGCCACAAGACCAATGCGAACCCCATGGCAGACAACAATACGATGAACAAACCAACTAAAATTTCATGGCGTTTGTAATTCATGCGCACGCTCCTGCCAAGCGCGCTACGCGTTTGGATTGGAAGTAATCTTGAATTATGGGATCCTCATGGGTGCGTAAGGTGTCAAAGTCTCCTTGGGCAATGATTTTTCCTGCACCTAAGAAAATCACATGTGCATTGAGCGTGACAATAGAATCGATATCATGGGTGATCATGATTACCGTGATCCCTTTAGTGGCTCTTAAATGAGCAATGAGTTCATCGAAACCATTGGCAGTGATGGGGTCCAATCCCGCAGTGGGTTCATCCAAACAGAGAATGCCGGGAGAAAGCATCAATGCTCTGGCCAGTGCCGCACGTCGTTGCATGCCACCGCTGAGCTCAGAGGGATAGCGATCTCCAACGCTGGGGTCTAGACCCACAGCTGCTAGGGTTTGTTCCGCACAAAAGCGTCGGTGGTGTTCGTCATCTTGCTGAAATAATCGCAATGGCAACATGAGGTTATCCAATACAGTCTCTGAACTCAATAATGCCCCATTTTGAAAGAGGACGCCAATCTTCAAGGCCAATTGATCTTGAAAGGCTTCCAGAGGCTCCCCTTCCCAGGTGATGGTTCCCGATTGAGGGGTGTGTAACCCTAAGCAAGTGCGCAGCAGTAATGATTTACCCGTGCCACTACCCCCCACGATGGCGACGGTTTGATGGCTTAGAATATCCAAATGCAGATCATCATGTACCACATGATTGCCAAAGCGGTTGGTGAGATGTTCAATGTGCAATACCGAGGTCATAGTCCCAACATACTGAAAATGATAGAGGCCAGTGCATCCAACAGGATGATCCAAAAAATGGCAGTGACCACACTTTTTGTGGTTTCTTTGCCCAAAGAAGCTGCGCTGGTGTGTACACATAATCCATGATAGCAGCCCACCAGCACAATGGTGATGGCAAAAAAAGGGGCTTTGACGAGGCCTAAGAAAAATGCAGAAGGGCTGACTTCTTGTTGGAGTCGCAGAAGAAATTCATAATGGGTGATGTTGAATTCATGACTTGACATCACCAGTCCTCCGGTGATCCCAAAAACATCGGCCCAGATGGTCAAAAGAGGCATGATGAATAACAGAGACCACAATCTGGGGAGGATGAGTGCTCGAGAGAGTGGTACCCCTAAAACAGTGAGTGCATCGGTTTCTTGATTGAGTTTCATCAGGCCAATTTCCGAGGTAAATCCAGAGGCAGTGCGCCCAGCCACAATAATGGCAGCCATCATCGGTGCGAATTCACGCAACACGGAGAAACCGATGAGATCAACCACGTAGATTTCAGCGCCATAGGTGCTCAACTGTCGGCCCATTTGAAAAGCGAGCACGATGCCAATAGCAAAAGACAATAAAGCCAAAATCGGAAGCGATTCTAGACCTTGGGTGATCATGGTGCGCAACCATAAACGGTATTGCATAAAACCCAAATGGGGGAGGGTTCTAGAAAAACGTGGCGCCAGTTGGGCGAGTGTGGAGAGAAAAAAACCGAGGGTGAGAAGGGTTCGCCGACCCATTTGACCCAATGACTTCACCCACATAACACCTCCCTAAATGGGTTTCTCTTCTCTTTGCCACAAACGCTTAAAATTGTCTGTGTGGCGATACACAATGAGCAGCACCATAAAAGTCAGCGGCAGCAATTGCCACGGTGGCAGTAGCCAGATACTTAAAATTTCAGTACACAACAGGGCGGCTAGTGCCGACAGTGAGGAAATGCGAGTGAGGCGGAAGATAACCAGCCACAAGGCCATGGCCCCTGCGGCAATCATCGGTTGCCAGGCGAGCAGAGCCCCAAAACCGGTGGCAATGCCGCGTCCGCCTTGCCAGCGAAAAAAGACTGGAAAAATGTGACCGATCAGGGCCGCCAGCCCCAACCATGGGGCCAGATGAGCATGTTCTGAGAGCATGGCTGCAATCACAGGAATGTGACCTTTGAGACCATCGCCCAAAAAGACCCACATGGCTGCTGTTTTGCCATGGAGGCGATAGATATTGGTGGCACCGGGGTTGCCGGAGCCTTCGTCTCTGGGATCGCCCAAGCCTTTCATGCGGCAATATACCAATGCACTAGAGCAGGCACCGAACACATAAGCCAGCAGTAACCATAGAACATCCACCTCAGGCCTCACAAAGAGAAAGTAGAATTTCATCCTACTGCGAAATCAAGGGATTGGCAATCCCGCATCAGAAATTGCTATAGTGATCTTATGTTGAAATACTTAGTATGGCTAGATTTAGAAATGACCGGTTTATGTCCGCATACTCATCGCATTATTGAAATTGCGACCGTGGTGACGGATAGACAGTTGCAAGTCGTTGATGTGGGTCCAGAGATGGCGATTCATCAAGATGAAGCGCATTTGGCGATGATGGACAAGTGGAATCGGCGTACCCACGCCAAAACAGGATTAATAGAACGGGTACGCAGCAGTCAATATAATGAACAAATAGCCCAAGAAGAAACTTTGGCTTTTCTAAGGCGTTATCTCAAGCCCCATGAATCACCGCTGTGTGGCAATACGGTGCATCAGGATAAACGCTTTTTATATCGGTACATGCCGCAGTTGGCTGATTTTTTTCACTATCGTAATTTAGATGTGAGTACGGTGAAGCAATTGGCTCAATGCTGGCAGCCCAAATTGGCGGGTGCTTATAAGAAGGAGTCGGCACACACCGCATTGGCCGATGTACATGCTTCCATAGATGAGCTACGCTATTACCAAAAGCATTTTTTCCAATTGGAGGAACAGGATGGGTAAGTACACTGAAATTGTTAACGGCATGAATGCTATTCGACAAGACTACTGGCGATATCTATGTGGCGATGAATTCAACACGGGAGAGTGTGTGGCATTTAGCAGTGGCATTCGTTATCCCAATCTTAACCCTGTGATTCAAATGGATACGGATGAGACACGTCTTCCTCAGGTGATGTCAGACATTACCCGTTATTATCAGGGCTTGGATACTCCCTGGACCATGCTGGTGACCGCGGCAATGAAGCCACGGAGCATTGTGAATCACTTAAATGAATACAATATGAAAGTGATGTACTCTAACACCTCCATGTATCTGGCTTTCAAAAACTACACGCTGCCAGAGCCTCGCCTCTTAGAACCATTGGATATTGTGGCGGTGGATGGTGATAGACGTGGGATGATTGAATGGTTAGTGCCGATTGTCCATTGTTTTGATTGTCCACAAATGATTTCCATGCAGTTTCGGGATAGACATATTGCAGCCGATCATCCAGATACGCGTCGCTTGTATCATTACCTGGGTTATTTCAAAGGCCGGGGGGTGTCTACGGCGGCGTTATTGATTTATAAAAATTCTGCAATCATCACAGATATTGCGGTGATTTATCCTTACCGCAAAGCCGGCTTTGGTAGTGCAATGACGCTACATGCTATGGCTTATGCCAAGTCGCTCGGAGTCGAGCACATGTACTTAGATGCCTCCTCTCAAGCGCGAACGCTCTATGAACGTCTGGGCTTTGAAGCCTTTGGCGATGTGCATGTGTGTGGACACGTGCGTTGATCTTGTCACCCCCGCGTGCCTTGTCAGCCCCTGAAAGTGGGGGTCCACTTGCCAACCACATCAATAGGTAACAACCTGTAGGATTTTCAATAAGCTTTAATTGGTGAGCAAGAGGGGCCTAGAATTCCTCCACCACCATCAATACTGCTTTTCTTACAAAAAACAGTCGTTGACGGCATGTTGCCGCGAGACGCAGTCGGCTGTGTGGGTGTTTCCACAACCATTCTCCAAGAGGCTGTGGAGTAAAGAATTCTAGGCAATGATCATCGATGCGCAGATAACTATGGGCACTGATTTCTCCCACATCTTTGATGGTGATGAGTCGTTGTCGATGCCAGATGGCTGCGTGTGCATCGAAGTAAGGCGGCCAAGCATAGGAGTGAGGCAATGTGCTCAGTTGATAGGTGACATCACCAAAATGCACCTGTTTGTAGTGTGTCAACAAAAACGTGGTGAGAGAAGTCTGTAGGGCATGGCAGTGTTCAAAGAGTTCATTCATGCAGTGCCTGTTGGATGGCTGCCCCGATGGTCTGCACATCGGTGAGAAAAGCGTCATGTCCTTTGGGTGAGGGGAAAATTTCACAATCCACATGTGCGTGATGAGCTTGCATCAACCAGTGTGCCAAGGTACTTTGCTGCTCAGGAGGAAAGAGTTGATCACTCTCTACGCCATAGATGTAAAATTTTTCTTTTAAGGGGGAAGAGTCTCGGGAGGGGAACCAAACCCGTAAATCGGCTTCATTCAAGGCTTTTAAGAAATTGACATAACTGTGTACATTAAATTGGTTTGTGAATTTCTTCGCATTGTGATTTAAGTAAGGAGAGAGTGATCCCAACTCTGCAAATCGAGAATTGAGTGCGCTTAAATCCCGATAACTCAGGTGACCAAGTTTACGCGCAATGAGAAAGCCATTTGCAGGGTTCTCTGGCCAGGCCGGATCAAGCTCCACCATTTGGCATTGCAATTCCCGAAAGGCTTTGGCGGAAGGGGCGCTGTGCGTGGCCGCACAAAGGCTAATGATTTTTTGTATGGGTAGGTGTTGGCGAAGCGCCAAAATCACCACCAACATGCCCCCCAGTGAGCCACCGATGGCGGTGTGCAATTGTTTGATGTTCAATGCGTCGAAAAGCTGGCTGTGTGCGCTGATCATGTCCCACAAGGAAATAAACGGAAAGGTGACTCCAAAAGGTTGTTGGGTGCGTGGATCAATGCTCGCAGGACCTGTGGAGCCAAAGCAGCTACCCAGGTTGTTGACACACAAAATCGCAAAGATATTGGTGTCGAGGGGCTTTCCTGGGCCGACCATGGTTTCCCACCAACCCGGGTGAGGGGCATGTTCGTGACGAATCAAATGCATGTTTGTGGATAGGGCGTGTGCCACCCAGACAACATTGCCATCATCGGCAGATCTCGGTGCTCCCACCCACTCATATGTGAGACCCCAAGGAACAAGCGATTGCCCGCTTTCCAAAGAGAGGGGGATTGGAGATTGCCAATGTAGAGGACCGATTGCTTGCATCATGACTGAATAAAAACCTAAATATTAGCATGTTTTTGATTTATTTTGCCATTCTTAAGTTTCTCTTAATATGCCCTTAAGGTTTCTCCCGCATGATGTTTTTCGATTCATGATGTGGGGTTTTAATATGAGTGCAAATATTCCAAATCGGGGGCAGCAGCCAGATTTTTTTGTTGAAAATCAAGAGGAAGGCCCAGCTTTAATACCTCCCCCTAGAGCGCATCGAACAGTTCAAGGTATTGGTGTTATTGGAGTATTGCAAGAGAATAATCAGATGCAAATGGAAGGGAAAGATGAGCGAAAAGATTCTGAAATGGATTGCGTCAGTCATTAGATTTGCCATCTTTTTCATTTCCTTTTAATCTTCGGGAGATGAGGGAGAGGCATGTTAACACTCGGCATTGAAACATCTTGTGATGATACGGCAGTTGCACTGCACCATAGCGCACGTGGAATTTTGGCGGAGAGCACCTGGTCTCAGACCATTCATGCCTTGTATGGGGGCGTGGTTCCAGAGTTGGCCTCGAGGGCACATTTAGTAGATTTGCCAGCTGTTGCCAAGAGCGTGTTTGAGAGTGCACAAGTGTCTTTGTCTGAGTTGAATACGATTGCCTACACAAGAGGCCCGGGATTGATGGGAGGGTTGCTTGTGGGGGCAAGCTTTGCCAATAGCCTCGCAGAATCTTTAGGCCTTGGAGTGCTGGGAGTGCATCACCTGGAAGCGCATTTATGGGTGACCCAGTTGGCACACCCTCAGTTAGAGCCTCCTTTTCTAGGTTTGCTGATCTCGGGTGGACATACCTTATTGGTGTATGTCAAAGGATTAGGTGACTATGTAGTGTTGGGAGAGACGCTCGATGATGCAGTCGGTGAAATGCTGGATAAATCTGCACGCCTATTAGAATTAGAAGCATTCAATGGTCGAGCATTGAGCGAGATGGCTTTTCGTGGCACACCAGAGCGTTTTCCTCTTCCCAGGCCCATGTGCAAGATTCGAGGACTCTCCTTTAGTTTTAGCGGATTGAAGACTGCCGTGCGTGAATACGCATCACATTCCGTCAAGAATGATCAAGACAAAGCCGATTTGTGTGCGTCCATTGAACAATGTATGGTAGAGGTATTGATGCAGAAAATGCGTTGGGCTCATGCAGCTTATCCTTGTCATTCCTGGGTGATGGCTGGTGGTGTGGCGGCCAATGAACCTTTGCGTTTGTCGATGAATACGTTGGCTCAATCATTGCAGACGCGCTTGTATATTCCGCCGATCAACTGGTGTACCGACAATGGCGCCATGATCGCGTATTTGGGGTCACGTAGAAAAGACGAAGCCACCGCCAGAGGGTTGGCTCCTAAAGCGCGTTGGTCACTAGGGGAGCAATAGCGTGGGCAATAATTTTAAGCCCTCAACGAATGGCAAAACCGTCACATTTTCTGTGGGGTAGAGAGGGTGTTCTCCAAGATATAGCAAGTAAGTTTTCGCCATCGGATAATCTTGTTTAAAATGTTTGAGTCCAGTGAGCATTTTGGGTTGAAGAGTTTTGGCATGCTTAATTTCAAAAGCCAATAATTGCTGTTCTGTGTAAATCACAAAATCTACCTCCACCCCATTTTGGGTACGCCAATAATATAATTTTGCCTGCGGTTTTTGGTAATCGATGAGTGCCAATGTCGACTGTAAAAATAAGGTTTCTAAGCTGGCCCCTGCAATTTCACTGGGAGTATCCAAAAGCCCTTTGGGGCGTAAATGCTGATAAACACCGGCATCAAAATAATAAAATTTTTCTTTTGTGATGAGACGGCGTTTGGCTTGTTTAGTAAAAGGTGGCAGGTAACATGCCCTGGGTGATGGCGTGCTCTAATTGAAAGTTTTCCCCCAATTCTTGAAGGATAAATGGATGCATGACATATCGAATCGCGCGTCCTGCCAGTAAATTCACACCTTTTTGTTTGAGTTTTCTGGCAGAAGAACCGGTGAGAATAAATCGATAGGATGTGGATTCGATGAGGCGATGAACTTCATCAAGCAATTCAGGAACTCGTTGGATTTCATCAATTACAACGCGACCGTCTAAGGAGGGAGGAATAAAGCTTTGTAGTAATTCTGGTTGGGCTTTAAGTGTGCGGAATGTTTTGGGTTCAAGTAAGTCAATGTAGCGATGAGGTTGTTTGGCAAGCTGAGATTTTAGCCAAAAAGTTTTCCCCACACCTCTGGGACCAAAGATGAAAAAACTGTCTTTGCTGTCCATAGGCAGCTGAAATAAGCGCTTAAACATCAAAAACCCCGTCAAAATGCTGTTTACACCATCATTTTACCATGTATTTTACTGGTTTGCATGAGCAATCGCCTTAGAGGTAGACTAGCGAAAGAAAGAAAAATTGAGAACGGCATGTCTTTGGCACTGGAGTCATTAAATCCACAACAATATCAGGCAGTTACAGGCCCTCTGTCTCATATGATTATTGTGGCTGGTGCGGGCAGTGGTAAGACAGGGGTATTGACTCGTCGCATTGCTTATTTATTGGAAACCCAGCAAGCGCATCCGCATGAAATTCTTGCCGTCACTTTCACCAATAAAGCGGCTCGTGAGATGCAAGAGCGTTTGGGGGCGTTGATTACAGGTGATCGTGCGGGCATGTGGTTGGGGACCTTTCATGGCATGGCTCATCGATTGTTGCGTCGGCATTGGGAAGTTTTAGGATTGGCTGAGAATTTTCAAATCATCGATGCTGAAGATCAAAGTCGTTTAATCAAGCGTTTGATGAGAGAATTGCAAATGGATGAGGAAGCCTTTCCGGTGAAGCGCTGTCAATGGTTTATTAACCAGAAAAAAGGCGAGCGTTATGGAGAGTCATTAGTGAGTGCAGCGCAATCTCCATTGTTCTTAGAGTTGGCTGTACAATATCAGAATCGTTGTCGACAATATGGATTGGTGGATTTCACTGAATTGTTGGTGCTGGCTTATGAGTTACTTGAGCAGCATCCAGAAATTGCAGAATCTTATCAAAATCGCTTCCGCTTTGTGTTGATTGATGAGTTTCAGGATATCAATACAATCCAGTATTTATGGTTTAAACACATGGCAAAAGCTGCAGTGATTATGGCAGTGGGCGATGACGATCAATCGATTTATGGATGGCGCGGCGCCAGAGTGGAGTTGATGCAAAATCTTGAGCAGGATTTTTCCCCATTGGAATTAATTCGTTTGGAGCAAAATTATCGTTCGACGTCAGTGATCTTACAAGCGGCCAATGCGTTGATTGAGAATAATCCTGCTCGCTTAGGAAAATCATTGTGGACCGAAAAAGAAGGTGGCGCCCCCATTGGATTATACAATGCGTTTAATGAATATGATGAGGCGAGATTCGTGGTTGCTGCTATTCAAAAAGCATTGTCCAATGGCATGTCTCGTTCTGAGTGTGCGATTCTTTATCGTTCGAATGCACAATCTCGGGTGTTTGAGGATGCCCTGTTGCAAGCCAATATTCCTTATCGGGTATTTGGGGGATTAAGATTTTTTGATCGACAAGAAATCAAAGATTCTGTGGCTTATTTACGTTTGATTGCACATCCGGATACTGATCCGGCTTTGGAGCGGATCATTAATGTCCCTGCTCGAGGGATTGGAGATAAGAGTTTGGAAAAAGTGCGCATGTATGCGCAATTACACGAGACTTCCCTGTGGCAAAGTATAGGTGCACTACTGGCAGACAACACCTTACCTAGTCGATCACATATGGCTTTGGATCAATTTGTAGATTTTATTTTAGAAGGTAGGAAGCGAGCGCAAACGTTATCATTGCCGCAGTTGTTATTATGGGTACAAGAGCATTCGGGTTTGATCGATTATTACAAAAAAGAAAAAGATGAAGTGCGTGAAACGCGTTTAGAAAATCTACAAGAGTTGGTGCATGCTTGTGAATATTTTACGGCACATGACAACCCCAATGCACTCAATGATTTCCTCAGTCATGTGAGTTTGAGTGAATATGAACAGGGGGAGAGTTCAGACAATGTCATTCAATTGATGACTCTACATGCTGCCAAAGGATTAGAGTTTGAATGGGTATTTATTTGCGGATTAGAAGATAATTTATTTCCTCATCGATTGTCTCAAGAGCAAGGCACTATCGATGAAGAGCGTCGATTAATGTATGTGGGCATGACTCGTGCGAGAAAGCAATTGTATCTTTCCTATGCCAGTGCGAGGCGTGTACATGGTCGATTGCAATACGCTAAACCTTCTCGTTTTTTAAAAGAAATTCCTGAGGGCGCTATCGTGCAAATGGGGGGGGTAGGCATGAAATCCTTTTCAGCACCAGCCATTGGTAAACGCCAGACCTCTACACGTTCTGGAGTGAGTTTTAACATTCCTGCCTCGACTTGCCCATGGTCATTGGGTCAGCGGGTCAAACACGCACGTTTCGGTGCTGGTACCATTGTGGGAATTGAGGGCTCTGGCGATGCACTGCGTTTGCAAGTGGAATTTCAAAATCAGGGCTCAAAGTGGCTGGTGGCTAAATTGGCGAATTTAGAAGCTTGAATACAGAACACATATTTGTCATCCCCGCGAAAGCGGGGATCCATACAGGTTCCAGGGAGATTCCTGCTGTCGCAGGAATGACAAAGGGAGTGTGGGAATGAAACGCATTTGTTATCCCCAAGCTTGTTGAATGGTTACTCAAAAGCTTTGTGAGGAGGTGTTATGACTATAGGTGCTTTTTTAGGAGAGCTAAGGCGCATATTCAGGCAACATGCCATAAACTCCTTTCGAAAACCATAATTTTTGGTAGGCGTATACCCAGTGTGAAGATTGCCATTTTTTGCCTTGTTGCCAGAACCAGTAATCTCCCCAGTTTGCGTGGCACCATTGTTGGCGTTTGGGGACATGAGAGCTGGTGCATTTGGGATCTAACGGTATGGTGCGTAGCATTTTTTGGATCTCCACGACTTCTTGATATTTTTTGATCGCAAAGCGTTGTTGGTTGTTGAGTTGCTGGGTTTGTCCATCGATTTGTAATATTGCTTGCTGCAAGAGGATAAAGGGTAACCAGAGCATTAGCCACATGACATGGTTTTCCAGAGTGTTTCACTGTTAGGTAGGCGCTCATCTTTAGAGAGTTGGCGCCAATGGCCAGATATAGACAGGGCCCATTGATGATGCTGGTATTTCCAACAACCTTTTCTCCAGTGGCTGATTTGAAAGCCTTCATGAATATCGTGTGTGAATTGGTAGGTGTGATAGTGGCGTTGGAGTACCCGATTGGGAGTGTAAGACCAGCCATCGCTCACCAGTACATCACCAATGGCTAAAGGATGTTGACCAATGCAATGTAAGCGGATGGCGCTTCCGCTGTCTAAGGCTTGGCAGTGTGGCCAGGTGGGATAGGAAAAGCACCACTGGCTGGGTGGTGAGCGGATGGGTTGCCCATATAATCGTTGTTGGGAGCAATCTTGTAAAAGCCAGTGATGGATCAAATGATCATGTAGGTGGCTGATGAGTGCTTGATGGGTTTTCTCTAACCAGTAACGGATCACAAAAAAGAGTTGGAAACCGATTTTCGCTACGAGAAGTGTCGTGATCAGCGCCAACAGCAATTCGGTGAGTAAATAGGCAGGACTCCAGTATTTTGAATTCGTGCCAGTGTTTTTGTGCTTGAAGCCATGCATGTCCCACCTCTAAAACGAGAGATAATTGTACAAAAATAGATAACCATAAGGGCATTTCTTCATCGTACGCATCTTGAGTGGACAAGTCATCTTGACGGACTATGATTAAAAGATGCGTATACCAGAAATGATGTTTGAACAAAGTTTGCTATTGTGGCTTTTGGCTGCCACATTGTTAGTATGGTTATTGTTGCGTTGGTATATTCGTAGCCGTCATGGAGGAGATCGGTATCGTCAAGAGACCATTACCAGGGATATTTTAAGCAAGCGGATTTCTATTGAAGATCAAGCCTCATTAAACTCTCAGTGGGATCAGCCAACTGTGGTGGAATCTCCTAGTGAAAATATTCCTCAATCCTTATTGGATTTTTCACTGATTTCTCATGATACCCTTGGTGAGGAAACCCGAAAAACACTCTATGAAATGACTGATAAAATGTTACGCCCTAGAGGCTTATTGAATGCCTTGATGGTCAATCAGTCGGGGCCCAAAGAATTGGGGGAATTGGTTTCTACTGATCCAGAAATTGCCGCGAAGATTTTGCGTATTGTAAATTCTTCTGCATATGGGTTGAGTAAAAAAATTACGAGTGTGCAGTATGCTGCTGTGTTTTTGGGTACTTCCGTGGTGAGAGACATCACGATGCGTTTGTGCATGCAAAATTCTTTTGAAAAAAAGAATGATCAATTAGAATTGGTGTTTCGTAAATTCTGGCAGATTAGCATGTTGGCTAGTCTTTTGGGGCAGCGACTTGCCCAAAATCTTGGATTTGAACAGCCAGCCGCATTATCTACTCGTGCCATGTTGAGCTTGCTAGGGAATTTAGCGATTCTGTCAAATTATCCTGTCCATGCACAACGTTATGCTAGTATTGTGTCATTGTTTGAGAGAACAGCTTATGAACAATCTCGTTGGCACATGAATAGTGCACTGGTGGGGAGCATGTTGGCAAGGAAATGGCAATTTCCCGAAGAAATTGAAATGGGTATTCGAGAGAGTTTGTGGCCCATGTGTTATCCGGTGGAAGCTTGTCCCAGTACCAATTTAAGAGAGCTGACTTTTTGTTATTGCTGTTGTCGTTTCAGTGAGCAGATTATTTTGCGCAATTTGGACGATGTCGGAGAATGTCATTTAAATCCAGAGTTGGGGATCGAATATTATCACTTACAAGGTTATTTACAAAAGACTCGCCTAGACCGACTTTTGAATGTATTGAATCATCCAAAAATTCAGACTGAATTGAATGAGTCTATTCGGCAATTGCGCGAGGCGAAGCGCTAGGAATCTCTCTTGGTCAGGTAAGCCCCCCGCCTACGCGCGTACGCGGGGTTGACATGTAGGGTGAAGGGGACACGCTTTGCTTGAGTCTAAACCTGCAATACAGGACCTTCTTTAGGTGCGTGATAGAAACCCACTCCAAGCAGAAATGCGATAGCAGAAAAAACAAAAATACTTGAAAAAATTATCAAATAAGTATTCATAGAGAGTTGAGTTTCAGTGAGTATGATGGAAGCACTTATTGCTGTAAACATAGTGCTGAACATCATCATTCTCAAGTACTGGATGTGGGGCTCTATTTCCATGAGATCACCATTCAATAAAGCTTTTAAATGTTTTCTCGTGAAGAAGTTTTTTATTTTTTGTGTATGACAGGTTGTTTGAGGCTCGATTAATAATTCTTGACCATATTTATAGTCTTCTGAAGCGTTCCGTTGTAGACATAAGGGTTGGGGGCTGACATTCAATCGTTCAGAAATTTCTTCTTCTTTTAGCCAGGGGTAAACGGGTATTTTTAAATTCTTTAATTGTTCTTTAGCCTGTTGTTGGGAATCCATTTGATGGCAAATAGATATTGCGATCAAATAAGTGATCATGGAGATTAAAAATATACTGGCAAAAATAGTAAAATAAGGATTCAGAGGAAAATGTAAAACAAGCCGAATAAACCAGTTTTTGACGATTTCCCAGGGAAGAATAATGGCGGCACTTGCAGCAGTTGAAAGCAATGAGATGGCAAACATTCTCATGAAATGAATTTCTGCAGCGATGTTGATTGATTTTTTATAGAGTGATTTTTGCATATTCAATAAAGAAGAGATTTTTTCATGAAAGATTTTTTGTATTTCGGGTTTTTCCTTTAAGGTTTCACCGAATTTTCCATCTTGGATTAAAGCTTCTAAAAGATTTTGGTCTTTCTTTAATAACTCAATGAATTTCTTATCAATATCTAAGATATGATATAGATGTAGATTTTCTCTAGAGAGAGTGCAAGGTGATGTCGAATTATTAATGGCTTGGATAGATGAAAGGGATATTTTTTCTTCAACCTGTTTTTTAACTTCATCTGGTGCTTCTAGAACTTTATAGAAGGGATAATAACCATCATTCAAAGCGTCCATAGAGATTTCTCTAATTGGGGGAGGATTTCTGGTGGGTGGTAAACCCTCGAAAGAATGAGTGGGAGTTACGGTTGGTTTTTGATAAAAAATATTCTTAAATATTTTTGAAAATTTTTGGGATAAAATTTCTAGGGTTAGTTTTTCTTCTGGAGATTGTTCTTCAGGTAGAGTGTCAATGAGGTGAAGGTCAATGGGCTGTGAAATGCGGTCGTTAATAAGATTCAGGAAGTTGAGTAATTCATCAGAATTATAAAATTGTACCTTGAGAGTAATATCTAAAGAGGGTTCGTGTAATTGAGCCATCTCGGTTGATAATCCTCCAAGCATGTGTAGAAATTCATCGAATCGTTTTGGTTGTATATGAAATGGAAAACAATTTTCTGAACGTAATGCCTTATGTCGAGGCTGAAATTCATTGACAGCAAAGCGCTTGTTTTCCGCACCGTCATCAACAGTCATACCATAATTTTCTTGAAGTTGAGCTAGGGTACGATACGGTTCAGATAAAAACCCCCATTCTATTCGTATGACGGTTGCGATAACCGGTGGAATATCTACATGGCTCATGATGCTCTGGGATCTATGTTTATGAGATGGTAACAAATTGTTCAAATTTGATCAAGAGGGGTATTCCTTCAGGAGCTGACTGATGACCAAGAGACAGGCCTTCGCGGGGGTGACACGCGAGTCAAGGGCTAACGGATCTACTCACCCAACCCATGTTGTCGCAACCACTCTGAATTGCCTAATTTTCCTAAGTATTTATTCCCCGTATCACAAATTAAGGTCACAACCGTTTTGTGGGTGGTTTGGGCTTGGCAAAAGGCCACTGCTGCTGCCACGAGGGTGCCGCTGGAGGTGCCTGCTAGGATGCCATTGGTGCGAGCCAATTGTCGCACGGTTTCAAACGCTGTTTTGTCGTCGATTTGAATGGCTTGATTCACCAGAGAAATGTCACAAATACTGGGAATATAGTCTTCTCCGATGCCCTCAACCAGCCATTTTCCTGGTGGGGATGTGATGCCTTTGTTGACATAATCCGTGAGAATAGAGCCGAGGGGATCGGCGAGAATCAATTCCACTTTAGGTTTTTGAGATCGCAGATAGCGCCCGACACCGGTCATGGTGCCGCCGGTGCCGATACCACAGACGAATGCATCGATTTCGCCCTGGGTTTGTGTCCAAATCTCAGGACCAGTGGAAGTTTCATGGGCTAGTGGATTGGCGGTATTGGCAAATTGGCCGATGTAGAAATGTCCAGGGCGTTTTTCGGCGATGTCGGCTGCTAAGTCTTGGTAGTATTCAGGGTGACCCTTTTCGACATCGCTGCGGGTGGTAATGATTTCAGCGCCTAGCAATTTTAAGTGGGTGATTTTTTCTCTGCTCATTTTGTCGGGGATGACAATTAAACAATGGTAACCTCTGGCAATGGCTACTTGGCATAGGGCAATACCGGTGTTTCCTGCCGAGGCTTCCACTAGGGTATCTCCTGGGGCAATGTGCGCGGCTTTTTCTGCCGTATCAATCATGGAGAGGGCGATGCGATCTTTGATGGAGCCACCAGGGTTTTGGTTTTCCAATTTTAACCATAGAGTGCAAGGACCCACATCGAAGCCTTTGGCTTTGATGAGGGGAGTGTTGCCGATGAGATCGAGAATAGAATTCAGTTGGGTCATGCCATCTCCTGTAGATTGAGCCAGTCTCTGGGTTTGAGAAAATCAGTGTAGAGTGTTGCCTCTGGGGATTGTGGCTCTGGATGCCAGTTATAGCGCCAAGAGACTTGAGGCGGTAGAGACGCGAGAATAGATTCTACGCGTCCATTGGATTGTAAACCAAAGAGGGTGCCGCGATCATAGAGTAAATTAAATTCTACGTAGCGACCGCGCCGATATGTTTGAAAATCTTTTTCATGAGCCGTGTAGGGCGTGTGCATGCGTTTATCGATGATTTTGAAATAAGCTTGAGTAAAGGCTTCTGCCATCGCGTTTAGCATGGATAAGCCCGTATCGAAATCGAGTTCTTGAAAGTCATCAAAAAATAACCCTCCAACCCCTCGGGTTTCTTGTCGATGTGGAAGGTAAAAATATTCATCGCATTGTTTTTTGAAAGTGGGATATAAATGCGTCCCAAAAGGATCGCAGGCCGTTTTTGCCGCATGATGCCAAGTCTGGCAATCCGTTAAAAAGGGATAAAATGGCGTGAGGTCAAATCCTCCTCCAAACCACCAGATAGGCTCTTCTCGCTGTGTCGTTGAAAAGTAGCGCCAATTTGCATGTGTGGTGGGTGCAAAAGGATTGCGGGGATGAAAAATAATCGAGATGCCAATGGCCACAAACGGTTGGTTGGCCAATTCAGGGCGTTGTAGCGTGGCTGCAGGAGGTAAGTGTTCACCATAAATGTGTGAGACATTCACGGCTCCTTGTTCGAGATGTTCACCTTCTTTTAGAATTCCGGTGCAACCGCCGCCGCCTTCTGGGCGGGACCATTCATCGTTTAGGAACGATAGCGTGCGATCCCGCTCTTGCCATTGCTGGAAGAGTTCTTTTTGCAAACCAACAACAAAGGCTTTCATCGAAGAGATGGAAGTATCATTCATTGCTTGGAGTATTCTCTTTGATATAGGGATCAGTGTATCGACAATTTTTTTGTGGGCATACTTTTTTATCCCCTTGCCGTTTGGTGCTCTTGATGGTGAGCATGGGCCATTTACATTCAGGGCAGGGCTCTGCGAGGGGTGGGTCCCAAATGGCATATTGGCAATCGGGATAGCGCGAGCAAGAGTAAAATACTTTTTGTCGTTTGGATCGTCTCTGTTGCATATCCCCTTGGTGGCATTGCGGGCACTGAACGCCGGTTTTTTGTGCAATGGCTTCAATAAAGCGGCATTTGGGATAGGCGGTGCAACCGATAAAAGGACCATAGCGTCCCTGACGTTTACACAACGGGCTTTCGCATTTGGGGCAGGAGCGATCTTCGAGGATTTCTACGGAATTGGTTTCTTCTCCTTCCATGTTACGGGTGTAATCGCAATCGGGGTAACCGCTGCAACCAATGAATCGTCCACGCCGTCCTAAACGAATATTCAATGATTTTTTGCATTTGGGACAGGCTTCATCAAGGGCTTCTTGGGTGACTTCATCTCGAGAAACATTTTGATCTACATTAGTGATTAGCGTTTGGAAGGGTTCCCAGAATTTCTCGAGGATCGGAATAAAAGTTTTTTCTCCACGCGCGATGTCATCGAGCTCATCTTCTAGGTGTGCGGTGAAATGATAATCGACGTATTGTGTGAAAAATTTGGTGAGAAAGCGATTGACCACACTGCCAGTGTCTGTGGGATAAAAGCGTTTTTCATTGAGTTCCACATATTCTCTTTGCTGCAATGTCGAAATGATGCTGGCATAAGTAGAGGGGCGTCCAATCCCGAACTCTTCTAGTGCTTTAATTAATGAAGCTTCAGAATAGCGAGGAGGAGGTTCTGTAAAATGTTGTGTGCAGTGTAGTTTCTCGACTTGGATGCGCTCATCGGTTTTCATGGGAGGTAACCAATGTTCTTCCGTGTCGAGGCTGTCTTCATTGCTTTGATAGACGGCGAGAAATCCTGGATCATGAATTTGTGTGCCATTGGCACGAAATTGATGGCGGAGATCATTCACACAGGCCAAGTCTACGGCAAGTGTGTTGAGTGTGGCGTGTTGCATTTGTGAGGCGATGGCGCGTTGCCAAATGAGTTTATAGAGTTTGAGGGTATCGCCTTCGAGCGTTTTGGTCAGGCTTCGTGGAACTTTATGCGGATCGGTGGGGCGAATGGCTTCATGGGCCTCTTGTGCATTTTTACTTTTATTTTTGAAGTGTCGTGGTTTTTCTGGGCAGGATTTTTCCCCATAAGCTTGAGTGATGAATTCTCTGATGGAGACCAAAGCATCTTGGGATAAATTTAAAGAATCGGTGCGCATGTAAGTAATCAGCCCCGCTTCATATAGGCTTTGTGCAGCGCGCATGGTACGCTGTGCTCCAAAGCCCAATTTTCTTGAAGCTTCTTGCTGCATGGTAGACGTCATGAATGGAGGAGAGGGTTGTCTTTTGCGTTGTTTCTTCTCGACTGCAGTGACTTTTAGTCCATTGGAACTGGCAGCTTGTAAAATAGCTTCTGCTTCTTTGGAGCTTTCTTCATTGGGAAAGCGAAATTGTTCGACTTTTTTATCAAAATAGCGGTGTAGTTTGGCGCTAAAGGGTTGAGTCTCGTGAAGGCAATCCACCTTGAAACGCCAATATTCCTGGGGCTCAAAGGCTTGAATTTCTTCTTCTCGCTCTACGATAAGCCGAAGTGCAGGACTTTGGACGCGTCCTGCAGAGAGGCCTCTTCGGATTTTCTTCCAGAGTAGGGGTGAGAGCGTAAAACCAACCAAATAATCCAGAGCTCGTCGTGCTTGTTGGGCATTGACCAGGTCCATGGATAGGGACCGCGGGTTGGCTATGGCTTGTTGGATGGCATTTTGGGTGATTTCATGGAACACGACACGTTGGATGGTTTTGCCTTCGAGTAAACCTTTTGCTTTTAAGTGTTCGCACAGATGCCACGAAATGGCTTCTCCCTCGCGATCCGGATCTGTTGCCAGACAGAGGATATCATGTTTTTTTAGAGCATCGATAATGGCTTTTACATGCTTCTCATTGCGCTCAATGAGTTGGTAGTGCATGGCAAATTGTTGTTTGGGATCTACGGCACCGGTTTTAGGAATTAAGTCTCGAACATGGCCATAGGAAGCCAATACCTGATAGCCATCCCCTAGGTATCGACGGATGGTTTTCGATTTTGCTGGAGATTCTACAATCACCAAGGCATTCATGGGGCCTCATTGCCAAGTAACGGCGTCATTTTCAAACTCACTCAAATAGGCTAGGAGTGTATAAGAGAGCAGTGCCTCTGCTTGCTCCCCTGAACCTAGCAATCCTAGGAACACTAACCGGTTTAATTGTACTTCGTCAAGGGGGGGAGATTCTAAAATAACAATTTGGACCAGCAATCCCTCGATGAAGGCTTGATCAATTATCTTCATTTCTTGAAGTTGCGTTAAATGTCTCCAGGCATCCTTAGTGAGTAATCGTTGCTCGAGGGGGCTATAGACTCGCCAATGGCCATTGTGGGGATGCTGATATTGCCAGGTAGTCCAATTGTGCATCCAGGAGAAAGCCAATTGGCTTTCATTCATATCAAACCCAGCTTCAGCGAGCCCAGCTTCATTGAGCCAATCGTTGCTATCGCAAAACTGCTGTTCGAGGTAATAGTCTGCCATGTACATAAGTACGTCAAGAATCATTATCTACTCCTTGATAATGGTGATGAATGGAGTTCTGGCTCCCCTAGAGAAAAGCATGGTATAAATTTCATGGCTCGTCAACTGTTGGATTTTTTATGCCCGCTCTAAATAGTCCCTGGGGTGTTCTGCCCAGATGCCCCCATCGTTCCAGTTGCCACAGTAGAGGAGCGAGTGCCCCGATGGGTTGACCAGTGTGCTGTGAGAGTCTCTCGATCTTAATTGGAGTGCCATCACTGGGAAAATGATTGAGCAAAGATTCGATATTGGCCTTTAGGGTTGGGGTGTGGGTAGGCAGTTGCCACTCTTGGAGAATGTCATCGGCTTTGGTAATGGGAATGGCTCCTTCTTTGAGGAGGGTATTGGTGCCTTCTGCACCATACTGTCCAATGGCTTGAGGGATGGTGAAGACATCGCGCCCTTGTTCTAGAGCTAGCCTTGCTGTGATTAAAGAGCCACTTTGGGGGGTAGCTTGTACGATTAACACGCCACGAGAGAGGCCACTGATGATGCGATTGCGTCTGGGAAAATGATGGGGAAGAGAGGGCATAAAAGGGGGCCACTCTGTGATGATGGCACCTCGTTGCTTCACGATTTGTGCGGCCAGTGCTCGGTGGCGTTCTGGATAGAGTCGTGCCAGTCCACCTCCGAGTACAGCGATGGTGACAGGATGTTTGCTGCGCAGTGCCCCTCGATGTGCGGCTCCATCGATCCCCAGTGCCAGACCACTAGTAATGGTGATATGGGCATCGCTGAGCTGAGTGGCGAGCAGGGTGGCTTGTTTGAGGCTATAGGGAGTGGCTCTACGGCTGCCAACGATGGCGCATTGTAATGTGGAAAGCGCTTGTGGATTTCCAAGACCAAACAGAATGGGTGGGGGATCGGGAAGGGTGGCCAGCAATGAGGGATAGTTTGGATCGGATAAGGTAATGACAAAACCATGGTGACGTTTAATCCAATCATGACTTTTTTCGATGGCATTCCAATGGGGATGTGTGAGTGCATGTTGTACAGCGCGTGATAGGTGCAGTGGCTTCCAGGCACCAGGACCGGCTTGTAGGCAAGACTCAAGGCTACCGAAATGTTGGAGGCATCGAGAAAGCGTGCGCGCACTCACTGCTTGGCAGTGCGCAAAAATCCATTCTGCATGTTGGTGTTTGGGAATGACCATGCTTTCAGTGTGAGAGAAGTGCTTGGACAAGTAAATCCTCCCCCTGTCATCCCCGCGAAAGCGGGGATCTTCTCTAAATTTCCTAAGATCCCCATTTTTTCCCCAATGACAAAAAGCTTGTTTCAGCCATAAGGATCCCTTATAAAAGGGAGAGATCTCCACAAGGAACGCATCATGACGGTTAGTTTTTTTGATTTATTTTCTATTGGCATTGGGCCTTCGAGTTCTCATACGGTCGGTCCAATGCGTGCGGCAAAAATGTTTGTAGAGGGTTTGAGAGCACCTGTGGATCGTCTACAGGTGATTTTATATGGTTCGCTTGCACATACGGGAAAGGGTCATGGCACTGATTTGGCGGTGCTAAATGGTTTAGAAGGATGTGATCCGGCGAGTGCAGAGCCAGCGCATTTATTTGCAAGACGAGATGAGATTCTCTCTGGGAAATCCTTATGTGTATTAGGTCAATATGACATTGTGTTTTCCGCAGAAGATTTGTGTTTTGAAAAAAAAGAATTGTTACCTATGCATCCCAATGGCATGCGTTTTATTGGATATTGTGAGGGCAAGCAGGTGGCCTGTCGGGATTATTACTCGATAGGTGGAGGGTTTGTTTTAGACTCTGATGCTCCACTGCCAGAATCTGTGGATGTGCCTTATCCTTTTGAAAGTGCTGCTGAGTTGTTGGCATTGTGTCATTCAAAGCAATTGAGTATTGCTGATGTAATGCGGGTGAATGAATCTGCTTGGCATCCTGGAGAAGACATTGATGAGAAGGTCTTATATATTGCCGATTTAATGGAGAGCATTATTGAAAAGGGCTGTCGTACGGAAGGAAAGTTGCCTGGAGGTTTACAGGTGCAGCGTCGTGCAAAAGCCTTGTATGAAAAATTAGAGCGTCGTGGATTGCCGAATCCGTGTGAACAAACAGACATGATGAATTGGTTAAATGTGTATGCCATGGCAGTGAATGAAGAAAATGCGGCGGGTGGTCGCATCGTCACTGCACCCACCAACGGTGCTGCTGGCATCATTCCTGCGGTGTTGACCTATTATCGTCATTACCACCGTGGAGTGACGCCTAAGCATTGTGTGGATTTTTTATTGACGGCTGGAGCCATTGGTATTTTATACAAGAAAAATGCTTCCATTTCTGGCGCAGAAGTGGGTTGTCAGGGAGAGGTTGGAGTGGCATCTTCGATGGCTGCTGGTGCACTAGCTGCTGTATTGGGTGGGAGTTTGGTGCAGATAGAAAATGCCGCAGAGATTGCCATGGAGCATCATTTAGGAATGACTTGTGATCCCATTGCTGGGTTGGTACAGATCCCTTGTATTGAACGCAATGCGATGGGTGCTGTGAAAGCAGTCAATGCTGCACGTTTGTCACTGCTAGAAGATCGTGAAAATTTTGTTCGCCTTGATAAAATCATTTCAACCATGATGGCAACCGGTCGAGACATGTCTCACATGTATAAGGAGACTTCTCTGGGAGGCTTGGCTGTGAATGTGGTGGAGTGCTGAGATTTTTTGTCATCCCCGCGAAAGCGGGGATCTTCCTGACGTAGTTAAGAGGC
>CAYGKN010000017.1:0-24109 GCA_964350565.1 uncultured Gammaproteobacteria bacterium | reverse complement strand
GAGGCGGCACGCCAAGCGGCAGAAGAAGAGGCGGCACGCCAAGCGGCAGAAGAAGAGGCGGCACGCCAAGCGGCAGAAGAAGCCGCTAAAGCTCAAAAGAATAAAGGGCGTAGGAGGAGAAGGAAGAATAGGAGGAGGGAAGAAGAGTTGGTTTCTAAAAACCAATTCCCGCAGGATAAGAAAATGCCTGATAAAAACCACCAATGGGAAAGATCCCTCCTTTTGCCTTGTAGACCAGGTGTGTGTGTTAAACGAGCTTTTATTGAACAGAAATCAGAAACATGTCTAATCATGTTCCCTGCGGATAATCTTCCCGAAAAAGCAGAAGGTAATAGTTTGAGCTTCATTGTGTTATACTATAGTAGTAGAAAATCTAGAGCAGAAGAGTGCAGTTTACTATGGCATCCAGATAATACAGTGGAATTTCGCTCTCCGGTAATTTCAGAACAAAGAAAAGAATGGATTATTCAAAGGATATGGTTAGATATAATGATCCCAGTGTTTCATAATAGATCTGTGCAATTCTTTTCTCTTTTGCAAGGTATTCAACCTTTTTCATCCGGAAAAAACATATTTTCTATAGCCAGCAATAGGCCTTCAGCATTTAAACAGATCTCTGACGAGCAAGAGAGAAAAGAGGAGGAAGGCGCAGACACTGGAACTGATACCCTAGTATTTCGACCCGCCACTACTGATGCTCTCAATTCTATGTCTGGCTTTCTAAAACGTAACAAAAAACTATATGCGTCTATAGGTTTCTTTTTTACACTAACGTATGTTGTCAAATCTAAAACAGTCCACAGTGTTTATTTCTTTGATATTCAAAACAAACAACTTTCTGTGCCCTGGCTCAATCCAGATGATTCACTAACAGAACAAGGATTTTCATTTGAAAGCGTATGCAAGTTCTTTAGGGCTACAAAAGTTTTGTTAGACTCTTCCAACTTGAAAAAATCGATAAATAATTCGAAAGAACCAGATGGGGAACAGAAACAATCACCACCAGTATCCAGATTCGGGGAAGTCACTTTACAAGATATCTTGTTCGCAGTTTGCTCACCTCATTTTCGATATGATGTTTTTATAGAAGAGGGCATCTCTCCTCTTGTTAAGATAGATGGTAAGATTTATGTGTATAGTAACAGTGATGGATTGATACCTGTGGGTCATGAAGGAAATAGAGAGAAACTTAAGGATGTTGAGAACCTCGAAACTACAATCGAGGAGGCACTCAATAGAATGAGCAAAGATCTTGGATCATCTCCTTTTTTTCAGAGCAGTAAGAGGGTGAAATACTCTGTCGAAAGATCGGATGCTGCTCCCACTGCCGTTGCTAGTGCTTCTCGTGGGAACAATAGTTGTTCCTAACTTTTCTTAAGAGATTCCCGCTTTCGCGGGAATGACAAAGAGCTTGCGGGAATGACAAAGAGCTTGCGGGGATGACAAAGAGCTTGCGGGAATGACAGGGGTGTCGCTTTTTGTTGAGAGAGTCGCTAAAATGGCTTTATGAATCCAGCGCTTATTGAATTACGTCAGCTCAGTCAGTCGTTCAAGCATGCTTGTCGCGATGATTTTTGGGTCTTGAGAAAAGTGAATGCCTCCCTGTATCCAGGGGAAATCGTCTCTTTGCTGGGCAAATCTGGATCGGGCAAATCCACATTATTGCGTCTGATTGCAGGCTTGTTGACTCCTACCAAAGGGGAGATCTATTACCGTGGTCAGCCGGTGCAGGGTCCTGTGCCGGGGATGAGTATGGTCTTTCAAAGTTTTGCCCTGCTGCCTTGGTTGACGGTGCTTCAAAATGTGGAATTGGGTTTGGAAGCCCAAGGGGTGGATCGCAAAACACGTCGACTGCGCGCATTAAAAGCCATTGATATTATCGGGATGGATGGTTTTGAATCGGCTTATCCCAAAGAACTTTCTGGAGGCATGTGCCAGCGGGTGGGGCTGGCTCGGGCGTTGGTGGTGAATCCCAATTACCTCTTGATGGATGAAGCCTTCTCTGCGTTGGATGTGCTGACCGCCGATCATCTCCAAGATGATATTCTTTCCTTGTGGCATCAGCGACAAACCCATTTGCAAGGAATTCTGTGTGTGACGCATAACATTTCGCAGGCCGTGTATTTTTCGGACCGTATTTTAATTATTGACAGCCAGCCTGGAACCATCACTGCGGATTTACGTATTGACTTGCCGCATCCACGGGATGAAAGCAGTGCCGCTTTTCGTCAATATGTGGAGCGCATTTATATTTTGATGACAGGGCGTTCCAGTAGCCGACTGGATGCCGATTTGGAAATGACTCACCAACTTCCTGATGCCAATATTTCCGAATGGATTGGTTTGCTCGAAACCATTGCCGATCACCCCAAAGCGCGATTCGATTTGCCGGATCTCGCGGATGAATTGTCTCTGGATGTTGATGATCTCTTTCCCATCACAGAAGCATTGCAACTCTTTCACTTTGCCACCATCAGCGGTGGGGATATCATGATCACCCAAGCGGGTCGAGATTTTTGTGCGGCTGACATGCAACAGCGCAAACAAATGTTCTCTCGACAATTGCTTGACTCCATTCCCTTGGCCCATTATATTCGTTCGCGTCTCGATGGCGCACCCGGGCATCGCTTAAGCAAAGATATTTTTCTGGAAATGCTCATGAGCAAACTCAGTGAAAAAGAAGCAGAACGTGTTCTCAGAGTGGTGATCGATTGGAGCCGTTATGCGGAGATTTTTGCTTACGATGACAATGCGGGTATGTTAAACTTAGAAAACCCCAACTAAGGAGTCCCTATGGATTACGAACATGCAACCCAAGCTTGTCAATACCTTCGAACTCGCCTGCCTGTATTCCCCACTGTGGGATTAATTTTAGGATCTGGCCTTAAACAATTGGGGAACCAGCTGGACAATGCTACGGCTATCGATTATGCCGATATTCCTCATTTTCCCAAACCCACCGTAGAAGGACATGGCCATCAATTGGTGGTGGGCCAAGTTCAGGGCGTGTGGGTGGCTTGTCTGACGGGTAGAAAACATGCCTATGAGGGCATGGATTTATGCAACATTCGCATTCTGATCCATACGTTGAAAATGCTGGGTTGCTCCCGGCTCATTCTTACCAATGCTGCAGGGAGTCTCAACCCCCATTGGGCTGTGGGGCAAGTGGCACTCATTGCTGATCACATCAATTTTCTAGGGCTCAACCCTCTGGCCATGCCCAATGATGAACGTCTCGGGCCACGCTTTTTCCCCATGGAAAATGCCTATGAGCCGGTTTATCGTCAACAGATGCAGCAGATTGCTAAAGAATTAGATATCGAACTTCCAGAAGGTATCTACTTAGCCACACTGGGACCCAATTTTGAAACTCCTGCAGAAATCCGAGCCTTTAAAGCTTTGGGTGCTGATTTAGTTGGCATGTCCACGGTTCCAGAAGTGTTGGTGGCGCGCCATGTGGGCCTGAGTGTATTGGGGCTTTCTGCCATCACCAATCTTGCCGCAGGTTTGAGTGAAGAAGTTTTGAGTCACGAAGGTACCTTGTCTGCAGCGGCATTGACCAGTGAACGCCTGACTGCCTTGGTATTGACCTGGATTGCTCGTCATGGGGGTTGATTATACCGCTCTGGTGGCGGATATTATGGCCTCTCGTGTTCGACAACCCACACATGCGGCTGCCACGCAGTTATTCCATACCTTAGAAGTGACGTGCTTAAAAGAAAACGATGAGACTTCTTGGGAAGCTTGGTGGCAAGAAGTGGGGAGCCTAGACGTGGCTGGCTGGTGCGTACACCCTTCAAAAGTCGCTTGGGTTCGGGCACAGACGAAGGGCGCTGTGATCACTGTGGCCAATTTCCCAGAAGGAGAGGATGATGAGGAAAGCCTATCTACCCAGTTAGAGGAGGCACGCGCACACGGTGCAGATGCCATGGATGTGGTCTGGCCAGCGCAGTGGCGAGTCGCGAGGAAGCATATCGAACCTCTTGTTGATTGGCTGTCTGTGTTGAGAAAAGCCTGGCCGTCAGAGTTGAAAGTTATTTTTGAAGTCTCTGAAATTGCTGATTTGAATTGGTTATTGGAGATCAGTCTCTTGGCCTTGAATCAAGGCATCGACTTTCTCAAAACCTCAACCGGTGTTCATGGTCAGGCCAGTCTAGATACTGTGGCTGTGATGGCCTATGCTTTGAGAGAATCCCAACGAGGCGGCTTGAAAGTGGCCGGGGGGGTGAATACTTGGGCACAAGCTCAGCATTATTATCAATTGGTGCAAACCATTCTCGGGGAGGCTTGGCCCACCCCTTCACATTTTCGTATCGGGACGAGTCGCTTGCATCAAGTGCCCTTACCCGAATGAGTCGAATCATCCGCTGCTACTTGCCCCATGCTCAAGACGTGGGCACTCTAGTGGCCAGTCCCGAGGTGAGCCGACATTTATGCCAAGTGCTCCGCTTGAGAAAAAATGAGGTCTGCGAAGTGTTCAATGGCCAAGGACAAGCGTGGCAGGCGGTGATCCAAGAAGCTCATCCAAAGGCTACCCGCTTGGAATTGCAGTCTCTGAGTGCCTCAAACATCCCCTTGCCGAAGTGTGCAGTGAGTCTGGCTGTGTCTTGTGTACGCCCCCAAGCCATGGACTGGCTCATCGAAAAATCGACAGAATTGGGGGTCTTGGCTGTGTATCCGTTAAACAGTGCTTTTACGGTGAGAGCACCAAAGCAGTGGGAGAAAAAGCAACAGCATTGGGAACGTCTAGTGGTGAGTGCGTGCCAACAAAGTGGACGCAATACTCTCATGACGCTACATCCCCCGCAATCCTTAGAAAGTTTCCTTGGCACTGCAAAAGGCCACTTGTATGTGGCAAGTCTCAACACGGAAAACACACTGCTCCAATGCCCTGACTCTTGTACCGTGCTCATTGGCCCAGAAGGCGGTTGGAGCCCAGAAGAAGAAACACTGCTGGCGGCCCATGCACAACCCGTAAAATTCATGACGCCTCTTTTACGCACGGAAACGGCTGCGCTCGCGGTGTGTGCGAAATTGTTGTTGTAGATCATGTCATTGCTTTGTCATCCCCCCGCTTTCGCGGAGCCTGCCCTCGCGAAAGCGGGGGGATGACAGGTGCCGCGGGGATGATGAAAAATGTCATTCCCGTGAAAACGGGAATCTTCCTGCTCAAGCAAGATCCCCGCTTTCGCGGAGCCTGCCCTCGCGAAAGCGGGGGGATGACAAGGTGTGCGGGGATGACAGGTGTCGCGGGGATGATAGGGGGCACACAAAGTTATCCACAAAAATTGTGGATAACTTTGTGGATAACTGCGAAAAGTGTCGGAGCCTCGGGGTTCTTCTTAGAAGTTGTAGTTTTTGGACAATATTAAAAATATAAAAAAAGCAACAAGTTAAAAATTTTCTTAGGTTTTGAAGCGGTTAAGTTTTTTGTTGAGCATATAGAGACGTTTTTGTGTATAACTCCGGGTTTGTCTGTTTGATTTTTTTGGTTTTTGGGTAAGGGATCCATTGCCGTAAGTCCAAGGTATACCCCAAGTTTTCAGTTTTGATGGGGTGCATATAGACATGTCCAGCCCAATAGGGTTCAACACAACGTTCCAGTCGGCACTGTGATTCTCTCAGATTCATGGGTCGTTGATGGGTATTGTAGCCACTGGGGTTATCTCGATAATAGCGGCAGCCTCCTAGCGGAACTTGGCGCTGATGATCCCACAACATCAACGTGAGCGGGGTATGGACGGGCATGGTGGGATGACGTGTGATGGGCAATGCGTGTGCTTTGTAACGGATCCCAGCAATGGATAGTTGTGGATCACTGGGACTGGGATGCAGAGGAACCTTGACTCCATTACAAAGCAAAGTATGATGCCCTGCTAAATTCTTCACCGTAATTTGTAAGCGCTCCGTGGCACAATCCAACGGTCGGGACGTGGCTTGTGCACACAACCCGCCATCGAGAACAGGCCAGGGCTCTAGAGCCATTTGCAGAGTCAATTCCACCTCATCAATGTCGATTCGACCGTAAATGGGAAAACGACTCTCTAGCAGCGGGCGGAACCATTGGAGATCCCAAGTCTGACCATGTGCATTGAGCTCATACAAAATATTGGCCAAATCGATTTCCAGAAAATGAGGCAGCATGAATTCATCATGTAAGCGATGACCAAAGTCGATAAAGGCTTCTTGAAACGCTGTGGTGGCAAAACGAGCCAAACAGCCTCGCACCAACAAATGCAATAGGGCATGCATCTGCGGATGGGGAGGCATTTCAAACGCTCTGAGCTCAATCAACCCCATCTCCCCATTGGGAAGCTGTGGATTACAAAGCTTGTCAATGCAAATTTCACTGCGATGGGAATTTCCAGTGACATCCACCAGCACATGCCCAAACAATTGCTGAATGAGCATGGGAGTGAGCAGTGGAGCATGACGCAATTGCTGACAACTGAGTTCTAATTCATGCAAAATCTCTGAGCGCCCCTCATCGAGTCTAGGCGATTGACTATCTGTACCCACAGACAATCCAGCAAACGCATACGATAAAGCCGGGTGGTGTTGCCAAAAGCGCACAAGACTTTCTAGTAGCTGAGGGTGTCGATAAAAAGGATTGCTATCAGCACTGTGCCCTCCAACGACAATGTGATTGCCACCCCCGCTCCCATTGGGAAGACCATTGCTCCAAAAACGCTGTGGACTCAAACCTTGGGCCTCGGCAGTGTCATAGAGTAGTTGACTCCAGGCAGCCAATTCCCCCCACTCTGTGGCGATGGGGAGATTGACTTCTAAGACACCCGGATCTGGCACAATGGACAATCGACATAAACTCGAATCAATGGGGGCGGCTTGTCCTGCCAGACGAATGGGGATTTGATGCCGATGAGAGAGCGCATCGATCAGAGCAATATCTGCCAGAAAAGCATCACAGTGGGGATATTTGGGCAAGTGAATGACGAGTCGTTGATCTTCTATGGACATGCTGAGTATGCGATTCTCTCGGCGTTCACTAAAGGCCTTGCCGAAAGCTTGAAGCGCGTTTTCATCCACACTTCCCTGAATCGCGCAGAGATGATGAGATAACGCGGTTTGATCGGCTCTCCAGTACAAATGAATGGCCCAACGTGGATGGGGCTCTCCAGGATATTGTTTACCAGTGGCTACCTGCAATAATCCATGAGGACAGAGGGTTTTTTGTAGATTTTTTGCCCATTGTAGTGCCTTCTCAAATTTTCCAGGACTGTCTGCCAGATAATCCCAGGCGGCATCCTCTGAAGGCGCTGCCAACACAAACGTCGGTTCTCCCCCTTGGGTGAGCTGAAGAGGCTTTAGCCTGTCGTCGATGTGCTTGGCCAGATGGGTGATTTGTTGCCATTCCTGTTTCTGATAAGGGAGATCTCTGGAGAGATCCAGTGGTTGGTTTTTGGCTCGCGTGAAGTGCATTTCATAATCAAACGATTGCTCTACCGCTTCTATGGTCCCGGCAATGGGGGCCGTTTCAAAAGGAGTGGGCGCATGACACAAGGGAATGTGTGATTCAGCTGTGAATAATCCTGAGGTGGGATCTAAACCTATCCATCCCCCACCGGGTAAAAAGACTTCACACCAGGCATGCAATTCCACCCCATCCTTGAGGTGAGGGAATTCCACAGATTGTAAATGAACAAGATATCCAGACACAAAACGCGTGGCAAATCCTGCATGGCGCAATACATGACACAAACACCAAGCCATGTCACGACAAGCTCCGCTTTTTTTGTGTAAGGTTTCTTTAGGAGACTGGATTCCGGGCTCTAGACGCGTATGATAATCAATCTGTTGGTGCAGGCGTTGATTGCACAATCGTAGGAAATCCATGACCAACATCCCCGGTGTGTACTCTAAAGAGAGTGCAGATAATAAGGATGCCATTTCCTCAGAAGTCTCTAAGTAAGCTGACAATGCCGCTTGCTGAGTTTTATGATATTGCATGGGTAATTCGCGATATTCAGGTTCAATGAAAAAATCAAAGGGGTTGGTGGGAGAGAGGGAGAGATCGATATTCACTTGAATTTTCAAATGAGCAGTGGGGTTTGGGCAAGTGAGGGTGGCCACTTGATTCCCATGAAGATCAGAGTGCCAGCGCAAAAAATGCTCTTTGGGAGAAATATCCAAGCCATAGTGGTGAACTTTTGTTCTAGCGTGAACGCTGGGTTTTAATCGAATCGTCTGAGGGCCAAGTGTGATAGGCCGACTATACTGGTAGGAAGTGATATGTTGGATGGAGCCACGTAAGGACATGGGCATGTATGATATTAAAGTTCATTTTATTATAGTTGAGAATGATCATGTCTGATGTTCTGGCCATTAGCTTTGATAGTCCGAGTTCTCCTTTTTTACGTTTAAAATTAGAGGATGAGCAAAATCAGTCCATGGGTTGGGGGTTTGCCTGGTATCCCAATGATCATCCAGTGGCTTTGGTGACCAAAGATCCAGTCGCCAATGAAACACAAATTTTAATGAGTGCATTGACTGATTGGAAAAGCTTTCGCTCCACGAGTTTTTTTTGCAAATTGCATGCAGTACGTGAAGGCTATACCCATCATGAGGTGCAACCTTTCTCACGCAGCTTTGCAGGTCAAGATTGGTTGATGATGCACAATGGGGATTTGGATAAGCAAGCATTGGAAAAATTGCACTCTAATAAATCACGTTTTTTAGAGCCACTGGGGAAAACCGATTCTGAATTGGCATTTTGTTATTTTCTCAGTTGGGCATTGAATGCCAGAGCACGTCAGATCTCGGATCTCAAACCAGAGAAATTACTGGCATGGTTTGAGCAGCTCGATGAAATGGGGTGTGCCAGTATTGTGATTGGAGATAGCAATGATATGGTGTGCTATCAAAGTCGAGATTGCAAAAAACCTTTTTATTATTGTAGAGCAAAACCTCCACATCGGCCTGAAATTTTTGAGTCTAGCCGCGCGGTGCTTGAAATTAACGACCCCAGGGATGAATATCGTACCGCGTTTATGATTTCGAGTTTACCCTTTTCTCAAGGAGAATGGAATGTGATGGAGCCGAGTCAATTGATGATAATCAGTCGAGGGGCTGTGATTTATAGCTCTCATCAACCCGCTAAGCGGTTGTGTATACTGCCAAATACGTCATCCACTCCAGAACAAAAAACCAAAAAAATCTATCGAGTGACGCATTCTACAGCATATACCTATAGTGAATTTGTTGATCATTCTACCCATGTCTTTCGACTCAAGCCGGTATTGGATCGCTATCAAAATCTTGATGTGCATGAGGTGCAGATCAATGTTGAAGGAGAGAAATTGCTGTATGAAGATGTATTTGGCAACAGTGCCATGCATTATTCCATCAACAAACCTTATAAACATTTAAAAATCACGAGTAGTGGTGTGTTGATGAGCTATCCTCTGCCGAGTCAATTCCATCATCACATCAGACAGCAAACTCGTATCCCCTTGGTGTGGATGCCTTGGCAGAGGCAAATGATGCAAGCCTATTTATTACCGCATGAATTACCAGAAACTCAGCTGGTGGAGCTCACAGACTATGCCATGAGTTTTGTGAAGCGCAATGATTATCAACTGCTCAATACACTCAAAGATTTAAACGGCAGCATTTATCAAGATTATGAATATGTACAAGGAGAAACTTCGTTAAACACCACGGCTTTTGAAGTCTACACCTCCAGGCGAGGCGTATGCCAAGATTTTTCAAATTTATTTATTTGCTTGGTGCGGCTATTGAGCCTACCTGCTAGATATCGCATGGGATATATCTACACGGGTGTGAATTATGAAAATACGATTCAATCTGAAGCTTCTCACGCTTGGGTAGAAGTGTATTTGCCCTATTTTGGTTGGCAGGGTTTTGATCCCACCAATGGCATTATGGTGGGACAAGATCACATTCGAGTGGCGTGTGGGCGTAATTATCTTGATGCCACTCCCACCTCAGGCACCATTTTTAAGGGTGGTGGGTTAGAGTCGCTTGAAGTCGATGTGAAAATTGAGCTGTTGAATCAGGAGGAAGAAGATGAGACATGAGTTTTATAACGAGTTGTTAGAGCGCGATGGTCAGGTAAGAAATTTTGCTCAAGAGATGATGGATGTGATAGAGAAATACTCTAAAAAAGAATTGTCTGCTCGACAAGCATTGGCAGAAAAAAGATTACGTGAAGTCGGCGCTACTTTTCTCACCTCCACAGAAGATAGAGATGAAGAATCCATGTTGCCTTTTGATATTATTCCTAGAGTATTTCCGAGACGAGAGTGGGAGCGTTTAGAGCAGGCTTTGATTCAACGTGTGAGTGCATTGAATTTATTTTTAATGGACATTTATGGCGATCAAAAAATCTTAAACGATGGCATTATTCCTAAAGAATTGGTATACAGTTCTTCTGGTTATCTAGAAGTGTGTCAGGGGTTATTGCCACAATGGGATATTTGGAATCACATTAGTGGTATTGATTTGATTCGTCACAGTGATGGAAATTTTTATGTGTTGGAAGATAACTTACGCTGTCCTTCAGGCGTGAGTTATATGATAAAAAACCGATGCGTTCAAAAACAAATTCTACCTGAATGCTTTGAAAATCATAGGGTGTTGCCTGTTGATCAGTATGCCGATGACTTGTATCAAATGCTGCAGTATTGTGCTCCAGAATATGCCCTGAATCCAAAGATTGTATTGCTCACTCCAGGGATTTACAATGCTGCTTATTTTGAACATCGATATTTAGCGCAAAGCATGGGCATTGATCTGGTGCAAGGAGAAGATTTGCTCCATATTGACGATGAAATTTTCTTGCAAACGGCGATGGGGTTAGAGCGTGTGGATGTGATTTATCGTCGCATTGATGATGATTTTCTAGATCCACGTGTGTTTCGCAAAGATTCACTATTGGGGGTTCCAGGGTTGATGGCCGCTTACCGAAAAAATCGTGTGACCATTGTCAATGCGCCTGGTTCAGGTGTGGCCGATGATAAAGCCGTGTATCGTTATGTGCCAGACATGATTCGCTATTATTTGCAGCAAACGCCGTTGTTAGACAATGTCCCGACGTATTGTTGTTTTATTGAAAAAGAATGCGCCCATGTTTTAGAAAACTTAGAGCAGATGGTGGTAAAATCCGTGCACCTTTCAGGGGGCAAAGGCATGTTGATAGGCCCACAATCCACTCTCGCCCAGCGAGAATCCTTTGCCCTACAAATCAAAGCACATCCCAGAGAGTATATTGCTCAACCGGTGATGGATTTATCCGTCTCTCCCACCTGGATCGATGGAGAATGGGTGAATCGTCATGTGGATATTCGTCCCTTTATTTTGCAAGGCAAATCCATTGTGGTGAGCAAAGGGGGGTTGACGCGGGTGGCCAGAACAGAAGGCTCTTTGGTCGTTAATTCTTCACAAGGAGGTGGGGGTAAAGACACGTGGGTGCTTGCCGATAACAGGTGAGATGCTTAAATGGATTTAGTATGCTCAACCGGGATTTGGAGGCGATGTATTGGTTTGCAAGAACCATGGAGCGTGCTTGTCGGTTGGCTCGGTGGTTAAAATGCTATGAGCATCATCTGCCAGAATCTCATTCACAAGAAGTTTTTTTGGCGCCAGAACAGTTTTTATTATCTAAAGAAGATAGAGCGTGTTATGGGCGTGTGTGTCGCGATATGCATGCTTCTCGAATGATCCCATTTTTAACTGATTGCCAACACAATCCCAATGCAATTTTTTCTTGTTTGGCACAAGCCAAACAGCATTTGAGAAAAATGGCTTATTTGCTTCCCGAAGTGGTGGTGGAGAGCTTTCATGAGATGCATGTTCAGGCACTGGAATGGTTGAGCTCGAAAAAAAAATCTGCTTCAGTTTATGCGCTGTGTACCTTGTTAGAGCGAAGCTACTATACCTTGGGTGGATTATTTTCTCAGCTTGTGGAGCGTAATGCGTTATGGGATTTTTGGTATTTGGGTCAACTGATTGAGCACATTCAAGGGAATGGGGCGTTTTACTTATATCAAATGGTTCCTGCACAATATTCTCCATTGTCTAGGGAGCATTTACAGTATTTATTAGCGCAGTCTGGCGTAGAGACTCACTATCGACAAGAATATCGGATCCCCAATACGGTTTGTGTATTTGATTTTTTAATATTCAGCCAAACTACACCTCAAGGATTGCATTTTTCTTGGCAGCAATTGGAGGTGATTTTAGAAGATTTATCCCAATATTTTGATTTGCCTGTTGGTGTGGAACAATTGTTGTGGTCGATGCATGAGTGTGTGAAGAGTCATTTAGGGGAGCGCAATCACATTCAAGCCTTGTTGCAAATGACTCAAGGATTTATGAGTCACTCGGCGCAATGTCATCAATTACTAGAGAAACAATTTTTTCATCCTCATATTCCGGCTTTTCGTCGCAATGGCGTGGCTCAAACCTTTCTATTCAACGATTAACGCTCTTCTTTGCGCATCCACAATACTTCTTCGACGCCGGCATATTGATTGGCGAGTCGGGCAATCACAAATAACCAATCCGATAGGCGGTTGAGATAAATCATCCCTTGTTGGTGTTCGGGATGTTTTTCAATGAGTACAGGCATTTGTCGCTCGACTCGCCGACATACACTGCGTGCCAAATGTGCAGCAATAGCGCCAGGAGCTCCTCCGGGAAGAATGAAATTTTTCAGAGGAGGGAGGTGGGCATTGTCTTGATCAATTTGCTGCTCTAGCCAAGCGACATCTTGCTCGGTAATACGAATATGCTCGGGATAACTTAACTCGCCCCCCAGATCAAAGAGATCGTGTTGCACTTTTGATAGTCGTTTGTGTAATTCTTCAGGCCAGGGTTGCTGACACAGTGCACTCATGTGGCAGTTTAATTCATCCAGTTCTCCACAGAGTTGGATGCGAATGTGATTTTTAGGCACTCTGGAGCCATCAGCCAGGCCTGTGGTGCCGGTATCTCCTGTGCGTGTGTAAATTTTTGTAAGTCGATATCCCATATGTTCTCTCCTTTGTTACCCCTGCGAATATATTGTCATTCCCGCGAAAGCGGGAATCCCCCTAGCCCTGTGGGACCCCCGCTTTCGCGGGGGTGACATGGGGCTTGCCCCATCGCCGTCAACCAGGTAGCCTACCCACATGGCCAAAATACCTGTTGATATCGTAGCACAAGTAGAAGCATGTCTCGAACAGAGGCTGCCTAAAAAAAACACCCGGATATACTTAGCTTGCAGTGGGGGGCAAGATTCGCAGGTATTATTGGATATTTTGAGTCAATTGCCCGCTTGGGAGCGGGTGGGGTTGCTGCATTTTAATCATGGTACGCCAGCGGCAGAGCAGTTTATTGCCCATGTTGAGCAATTGGCTAAGTGCTATCAAAAGGCCCTACGACTGTGTCCATTGGGTGGAATTGATGAGCGTCAAGGTCTGGAGGCGGGTTGGCATCATGCACGTTTGAATGTTCTGAAATCGCTATTGGGCGATGATGAGGTGGTCTTGTTTGCCCATCACCAGCGTGATCAAGCAGAGACTTTATTGCTTCAATTGCTGCGTGGAGCAGGTTTGGCGGGGCTCTCAGGTATGCCTGTTGAGCAAGCCTTGGGGCAGGGATGGTTGTTGCGCCCCCTGCTGCAAACGTCCAAAGAAAGCATCACGCATTACGCGAGAGTGCGGCGATTAGACTGGTGTGAAGATCCCAGCAATCAAGATCTGAATATCCAGCGCAATCGCCTAAGAGCACAGTGTTGGCCGCTCATTTTAGACATGGCTCCTGGAGCGGAGGCGGCTATTGCGCGCTCTGCCCGGCATTGTCAGGAAGCCTCCGATTTATTGAGACAATATCTACCCCCACAATCTCCAACGCGATTAACACTTTCAACCTTGGAATCCCTTTCCCCTTCTGCGCAGACTTGGGTGTGGAGGGATTGGATACAATCTTTTGGAGTCGTCCCCCCTAGTGAAAAAAAACTCTTAGAAATACAGCGACAAATGTGCTCTGCGCGAGGAGATAAATTGCCTTGTGTAGAATTTGGCCACTGGGCGGTGCGACGTTATCGGGGCGAATGTGTTCTCACGCCCCATCCTTTGCCAAAACCACCGGCCAGTCAACGCTGGGAGATGCAATCTCCTTTGGAAATTGAAGGGGTTGGGGTGCTCTCTTTGAGGGAGGGTATTCCAACGATTAAAGAGGTAACGGTGCATTTTGGTGCGAATGGGGTGTGGTTGCGTATGCCCAATGGGCAACATCGCGCTTTAAAAAAATGTTTTGGAGAATGGGGAGTACCGCCATGGTTGCGAGGTTTGACCCCATTGATTTTTCAGGAGAATGTCTGCATTTCTGTGGTGGGGTATTGGTGTATTCATAAAGACTTTCAGTTTATTTGGAAAAACACGATAACAGAATTGGAGAACTATTTTCCATAGGTGGACACTAAATAACCAGGAGGGTAATCATGCGTGCAGAGGGTTTTAGCCTACTGGAAGTGCTGGTAACAGTGTTTATCTTGGCCATTGGAATGCTGGGTCTCGCAGCCCTACAAGCCAATTCTTTGCGTTTTAACCAAGGGGCTTATTTGCGCAGTGTGGCTTTATTGCAAGCCACCTCTATGGCCGATCGCATGAGAGCCAATATAGGGGCTGTGATGACGGGCTCCTATGACAATTTCGATGATCAAGTACAAAGTCCAGAATGTAGTGTTTGTACCCCCGCAGAAATCGCACTCCAAGATCGCATTGATTGGGCAGCTGAAAATACCGCCTGGTTGCCCGCAGGCGTGGGAGATATTACTCGTAGTGATGATTTGGTGACCATCACCGTTTTTTATGATGAAGAACGTACAGGCGCCACGGGGCGCGGATGTGGCAATGATAAAAGTGTAGACTTGAGCTGTACGAGGATTAGTTTTCAAGTGGCGAGCTGAGAGCTCCTCCTCATACAATTGAAATTTGCGGTGCCTAGTAAAAATTTTAAAAATCTATTTATCAATCAGTTATAAAGATTTTCGTTGAAGTTAGGAGAAATATTTTTGAAAATTTCTGATAAAAATGGTTTCGTATTTTTAGACAATGAAAAAAAGCGTGCTCCTTCAGATGGAGGAAAAGGAGAGTATCTCAGTGCTTTGGGAAGCTGAATGGCTTCTTTTGATGTCGGTTCATATGCCATGAATAGGAGCACCATCCAATAACGTAAAGTTTCAGGAAGGAGTAGCAGCTCGACAGGGAATTCGCTTGGGAGATTAGGTACAGGAATAGGATAAGGGATGATATTTCCGTTCTCGGTTAAGATGTAAAGTTGAGTATAGTGGAGCGTCCCATCGGGTGCCATTGGATCAGCAAAAGCCCATTTTTCCGTCTGTTTTTTCCAGCATGTGTCGTGAAAAATACCAGTGGCATTCTCATTTCTTCTTAGAAGAACAGTCTTTTCATTATCGTTTATATCGCCATGACAAGTTTCACATTTAAGTATTTCTGGAAGCTTGGCAGGATCAATAGGTAAACGATCTCTAGGGATTTCTGAGGTGAGTGTATTGCAAGCTGAATTAATGTGTTGGTTACTAATTTGAAATTTCAAAAAAAATTTTCGCAGTGTTTGGAGGGAATTTATGATGTTTTGGGGATTATATCTTCTTGCAGGCGCCACACAATGTTCATGCTTTTCCTCAGATAAATACTGACTAAAAGGCGAGAAATTTTTAATGGGCCATACCAGTTTGTAGTATAACCAGGTAAAAAAGTATCGAAGCGTTGTGTTACAAGAGGGCTGTTCATTACCTCCGCTTTTAATCACTTTGTAGTGTGTCAATAAGGCTGCGAAGGGATAGGTCAGTGTAGAAAATATAGCACCTAAGATGCGAAAGGGTAGGAGTAGTAAAAATGGGAGAGCATCCTTTAGGAGAATCGTTGCTGTGGAAGCAGAGACGATAATAATTAATAAGTAAATGAAGTTAATGAAGAACAGCCATATCTTAAAGATCCAGTGACACAGTCTTTCTAGCAGGTATACCACAGGGAATAGCAGTAAGAATTTCAAGATATTATCATGCTTGTCCATCAGCTCCCTCAACCCTTTTGCGGGAAAATCACAGAGAGCGCGCACACATAATGTAAGCGCTCTAACAGCCCCAAAGCAGGAGAAAAAAAGGACCGCGAGGGCAGTAATAATTAATATGGGAATAAGCGCAAGGGATGTTATGAATAATAATTTAGCGAACTCTGCGATTGCGGTGAATATCCTAGAAGTCCAGTGACACAGTCTTTCTGCTAGATATACCACAGGAAATAGCAGTAAGAACTGCAAGCGCTTATGATACTTGTCCATCAGTGCCCTCAATGCTTGCGCGATAATGGCGGGAAAAGCAAGGAGATATTCTCGATATAGAGTAGAGAGAGAGGCCCAGAGTGCATTGGTGACCATGTAAGTAGCGACAAGCGGCGTGCCAAGGATGGCTAGCAGCTCAAGACAAAAATTCGGGGATTGACAAAAACGAAAGTAGTTAGAAAAGGAGATGGCAGCCATTCTAGATATTTATCAAAAACACAACAGGCACAATCATAAACAATTTTCATTTGTTTGACAAGTTTTTTACCTCGGGGTGTATTGTAAGCAGTACATGATGTTATCCATGATATCCTGAGAAGGCCAGCACGTAAGGTATTGAGTTCGCAAAGACAATAGAAATTCAGGGGTGAGAATGGCAATTTTTTGGTGGTATGGTGTTGGTGCTCCTGACTGAATAGTCAACCGATCCTTCGGTGGCAGAGAAAAAGTGGGGTATTGTTTTTTATCTGGTGATTGACCCAAAATCGAGAAATTTTTGATAGGCCATATGAGGCCAGCATATATCCGCAATAGTGCATCAGCTATTAAGGCGCCCTTTAAGCATTGAGGAGAAAGGCTTACCAAGCGCACGAAAGGATAAGTCAACAAGGCGAATAGGGCGCCCGCTAGTTTCGGGAGGTATAAGATTTGAGGGATGAGTGCCTTTATGGGATGGAGAATGAGCTCAAGAAAGCAGGTAAGAATTTTAAAGGCCGTAATCAGTAATCCTCCAGCAAGGAGGAGGGCAACGACGGGAGGCAAGAATAAAAACCGCAGTGTGGTCGCTATGGCATCGAATAATCTCGCCTGGTATTCCAGAGCGAATGCCAAGGCATAGATGATGGGACTTAGCAAGAAGAAATTCAGGATTTTTTGATGGCTTTCTAATAAATGGCGCAGTTGGTTAGAGATAAAAATGGGGAGTGTTAAGAGCAATTCTCTCAGCAAGGTGGTGGCGAGTGCGTAACTGCCCTGAATAAGGGAATAACTGATTAAAAATAGCGGGTAAATCAGGTTTGAGCCTAATCTGCGATAGAAAGACAGCTGTTGACAGTTTTTAAGGTAGTCAGACCATTTGGTCACAGCGCGCGTTGACATCATGTCATTCCCATAAAAAACCTCAACTTACCAAATGGGTTATTTTTTTGTCAAGGAATCTCTATAAAGTAATTGGTATTTAGGACGATGTTAAGTGCATGGGACCACAGTGCTGGATGTTGGGATTAGGGAGATGAGGCAAGAATGCTAAACAAAGAGCTTGAATATACGCTCAATTTCGCTTTCAGGGAGGCCAACCGAAAGAGGCATGAATTCATGACAGTAGAACATCTGCTGGTGGCGTTATTGGACAATCCCCATTCAGCGAATGCTCTCAGGGCTTGTGGCTGCAATATTAGCCGGTTGCGTGTTGATTTAACCGCCTTTATTGATGAAACGACGCCCATTATTCCTACGCATGAAGAAGGTCGAGAAACACAACCTACCTTGGGGTTTCAGCGGGTGATTCAGCGTGCGGTTTTTCATGTGCAATCTGCGGGTCGCAGTGAGGTTAGTGGTGCGAATGTATTGGCAGCGATTTTTAGTGAGCAAGAGAGTCAAGCATTTCATTTTCTTAGTCGAGAGAATGTGACGCGTTTAAAAATCGTGAATTATATTTCTCATGGTGCTTCTAAACTCGATGAGGCAGAGAATTATCGCCCCCCAGAAATTGATCCGAATATTGCACCTCAGTCATCTTATCAACCTGTGAGTGAAGAAGAGCAAGTCGATGGTCAAAATCCCTTGGAGGCATATACCACGAACCTCAATGCCAAAGCGCGAGCAGGCATGATTGATTCTTTAATTGGTCGTCATAAAGAAGTTCAGCGTGCCGTGCAAATCTTATCTAGGCGTCGAAAAAACAATCCATTGTTGGTAGGGGAAGCAGGTGTAGGGAAAACAGCAATTGCTGAAGGATTGGCGCGCTTGATTGTCGAGAAAAACGTGCCAGAAGTCATTGCCGGGTGCAATATTTATTCTTTGGATTTAGGGGATTTGTTGGCGGGTACCAAATATCGAGGTGATTTTGAAAAACGTCTCAAGGCATTGTTAAATGCTCTGCGTAGACAGCCAGGATCTGTGCTGTTTATTGATGAAATTCATACGATCATTGGAGCAGGAGCGGCTTCTGGTGGCGTCATGGATGCTTCCAATTTAATTAAGCCATTACTTGCCAGTGGAGAATTAAAATGCATTGGTTCAACGACGTATCAAGAGTATCGCGGGATTTTTGAAAAAGATCATGCACTGGCCAGGCGTTTTCAAAAAATAGATGTGGTGGAACCCACGCCGGATGAATGTTTGAAAATTTTAAAAGGATTGAAAAAAGAATTGGAAAAACATCATGGTGTAAAATTCTCTGCAGCGGCGATCAAATCGGCAGTAGAACTCGCCGTGCGTTATATACCTGATCGCTTTTTGCCCGACAAAGCCATCGATGTGCTTGATGAAGCAGGTGCGTTTCAAGCGTTACAACCAGAGAATAAGCGCAAGCAAACTATAGGGGTGAATGAAGTGGAACAAATCGTGGCTTCCATTGCTCGCATTCCAGAAAAACGTGTTTCTCGCTCGGATCGTGATATTCTAAAAAACCTCGATCGAGAATTAAAAATGTTGGTGTATGGGCAAGATGCGGCCATCGATCAACTCACTGCAGCGATTCGATTGGCTCGATCTGGGTTAAATTCCGTCGATAAACCCATTGGAAGTTTTTTGCTGACTGGTCCTACAGGGGTGGGTAAAACAGAAGTAACGCGACAGTTAGCGAATGTGTTGGGTATTGAATTGGTCCGTTTTGATATGTCAGAGTATATGGAACGTCACACCGTTTCTCGGTTGATCGGGGCACCTCCAGGATACGTGGGTTATGACCAAGGAGGATTGTTGACCGAGGAGATTACTAAAAAACCTTATTCGGTATTGCTCTTGGATGAAATTGAGAAAGCCCATCCTGATGTGTTTAATCTATTATTGCAAGTGATGGATCATGGAAGCTTAACCGATACCAATGGTCGAAAAACAGATTTCCGTCATGTGATTTTAATCATGACGACCAACGCAGGTGCGGATCAATTACAAAAACGCTCCATGGGGTTTACCGAACAAGATCATTCCAGTGATGGTTTGGAAGCGTTGAAAAATTTCTTTTCTCCAGAGTTTCGCAATCGATTGGATGCCATTGTGCAATTCTGTGCATTGGATGAGAAAGTCATTTTGAATGTGGTCGATAAGTTCTTGATGGAATTAGAAGTGCTTTTGGAGGAGAAAAATGTGGGCATAGAGGTTGATCCAGAAGCCAGGGTGTGGTTGGCCAGTCATGGACACGATAAGCAAATGGGTGCAAGACCCATGGCCAGACTCATTCAGGATAAAATAAAAAAACCTTTGGCAGATAAAATCTTATTTGGTTCTTTGGCCAAAGGGGGCTTGGTCAAGTTTGGTGTGGAAAAAGATGAATTGATCTTTCAAGTGGTTCCACAGTCGAGTGCCAAAGGTGTTCGAGAATCTTGAGGGGGAGGTATGGAAGAAGACTTATTGGTTTCCAGACGCTCCATCTATGATCACAAGGTGAATGTCAAAGGTTACCAACTCATGTTTTGTGATCCCCAGCAATCAGATATGGGGGCAGTGGTTCCAGATACGCTATGTATTGAGTGGGTCAAAGATCTTTTTGAACAAGAAGAAATGAAGCGTCTTCTGGGTGAAGGAATTGTATTGGTGCCCTTTAATGCAGGAATGTTAGAGGGCGTTTCCGTAGAGCAGCTTCCCAAAAAACAGTTGATTGCGTTGCTGGATTTAACCTTATTGCATGCTGATCAAGACCTACAGCAGAAAGTAGAGAGGTTGTTTGCGAAGGGATTAAAATTTGCAGCCATGGGCGTGAGTGATTCCTCTACGGTCCAGTCTTTTTACGGATTGTTGGATATTGTGATGCTCGATGCCAATATTCTCGATGATGAAAAATTAAAGGCATTATTTGGGGAATTAAAACCGAACATTCCTAAAATTGGGGTGTATGACGTCAAGACTCATGAGCGTTTTGAAAGTTGCCAGGAAATTGGCTTTCATTATTTTGAAGGGTATTTTTTGAATTTACCTAAAATCGTGAAGGGCCAAGAAGTCTCTAGCAATCGTCTCACGGCTATGCGGTTACTGTTGACCCTAGATGATGAAGATGTGACTTTGGATAAAGTAGAAGAGTTGTTAAGTCAGGATGCCAGATTAAGTTATCGACTCTTAAGGGTGGTGAATTCTGCAGCCTATGGATTAAGGCGCACCATCAACTCTCTTCGCGAAGCCATTGTTTATTTGGGATTACAACAAATTCGCACTTGGGCGAGTTTGGTGGTGTTATCCAATTTAGATGATAAACCCAGTGATTTGATGCTCAACACCATGATCCGGGCAAAAATGTGTGAGATGATTGCCGAGCATATTGGAGAGCAAGATGTCAAACCCTTTTTTACGGCAGGTTTATTTTCTACTCTGGATGCCATGCTCAATAAACCCATGCCTGAATTGATTGATGAGCTGGCCTTTTCTGATGAATTGCGTGAAGCCATTCTAACTCATGAAGGCTTAATTGGTGGGGTGTTGTGCAATGTGATTGCCTACACGGCAGGAAATTTTGGTGAAATTGCCGATAGCGGCATTGAAATGGAAGTATGGAGAAAAATTTACTTAGAGAGCCTAGATTGGGCCACTATTTCTTTTAACGAAATGGTCAGTTAGAATAGTCTTTTTTGGACTTGATCCGTATGAGACAGGTACCGTATGGCCTGGTAGGCAATGGCCGACTTGCTCGCTGGTTTATGGCGTATTTTCGGCAGTGTAATCTTTTATTTGTGCAATGGCGTCGTGGAGAGAAACCTTTTGCCTCGGTGGCCTCAAAGGCCAAGCGTTGGTTGGTGTTGATCCCCGATCATGCTATCGCAGCGTTTATTGAGGAAAACCGCCACACCAAAGCGCATTTTATGCATTGTGCGGCAGCTGTGGACTTGCCTGGGGTGGAGAGTGTACATCCCTGTGTAAGCATTGGTGATGATCCACATTGGGCTATAGAAAATGCGCATCAGGTGCCTTTTGTCAGGTTTGATAAAGAAGGGGTGCTTTCAGAGTTATTGCCTTCACTGAAAAATCCGTGTTTTTATGTGCCCGATCGGGCAATGTATCATGCTTGGTGTGTGTTGGCCGCCAATGGCGCCACGATGCTTTGGCAATATTTTATCGAGAAATTACAGGAGTGGCAGCTCCCGAGAACTTGTGCACAAGCACTTTTGGAGTCGACGACAGACAATTTGCGTCGTGATCCTGCTTGTGCATTAACGGGACCTTGGGTGAGGGAAGATCAGGAAACCATAAAGGCTCATCGGCAAGTATTGTCAGGCAAGGCATATAGTTGCTATCAAGTATTTAGCGAGTGGAAAACATGAAATACCTAGACTGGAATAGCGAAAGAGAACAACCCATAGTGGGAATTACTTGTTATGATTACCCCAGTGCTTGTTGTGTGGCGAGCACGCCTATTGATGTGGTGTTGGTGGGGGATAGTGTTTCTATGGTGGTGTATGGAGAGCCAAACACACTCTCAGCCGATGTGGATTTGCTGTTGCCCCATGTTCGAGCAGTGGCAAAGGGATTAAGACCCGATCAATTCCTAGTGGCAGACATGCCTTTTTTGACGGCACACTTGAGTCTAGACACAGCGCTTTCTGCAGCGGGAGCGTTAATGAAAGCCGGTGCGCATGCCATTAAAGTCGAAGGTGTGGAGCAGTTGGATGGCTTTATTACTGCTTGTCTGGCAGCAGGGATCCCTGTGATGGGTCATATTGGGCTGACGCCGCAGCGTATGCATTGTTTAGGAGGGTTTCGTGTGCAGGGTAGAGAGCCAGAGCAGGCAGAAATCTTAAAAGCTCAGGCTCTGCATTTACAGGAATTGGGATGTTTTTCCATGGTTCTCGAGTGTATGCCTGAGGCGCTCGCCCAAGAGATCACTTCCATGTTATCTATTCCGACCATTGGTGCAGGAGCTGGTCGATATACTAAGGGGCAGATTTTGGTTTGGCACGATGTGCTGGGGTTGTATCCGGATTTTGTTCCAAAGTTTGCAAGACGTTTTTTCTCAGGCGCGTTAGAAATGACTAAAGCGCTGAATAGTTATTACCAACACACGGTTTCGGGTGATTTTCCTGTGGAATCTGAGGTGTATTGATGAAGGTGTTTTCTATCATCGAAGATTGGCAGAATTATCGCATGATGCACCCACAGGTCTGGGGATTTGTTCCCACCATGGGAGGTTTGCATGAAGGGCATTTGAGTTTGGTCCGTGCTGCAAAGGCGCATAGTGAGCAAGTAGTCGTGAGTATCATTGTGAACCCGATGCAATTTGATGAGCAGGAAGATTATTTACACTATCCCAAAAACACAGAAAAAGATTTAGTATTGCTCAGAGCAGAAGGTGTGGATGCGGTATTGTGCTTTGAAGGGGAAGCGTTATATCCCGATGATTATCAATATCAAGTGATTGATCGAGCGCGTTTGCGCACTGAGGAGGGTCTTGCGCGCAAAGGGCATTTTGAAGGGGTAGCTACGGTGGTATTAAAATTACTCCATATTGTTTCGCCTCAAAAAGTGTTTTTGGGTGAAAAAGATTGGGATCAATTACAATGCATCAAAGGGTTGGTCCGTGCTTTTTTTCTGCCGGTGGAAGTGGTGGGTTGTCCCGTGGTGCGTGAAGAGAGTGGGTTGGCCATGAGCACCCGCAATGCGCGTTTATCTAAAGAGGCTAGACAGCAAGCCGGGGAATTTTATCGCTTGCTCAGTGATAGCAGTCAAGGCTTGGATGAGCTGTCATCGTGTTTAGAGTCTGCAGGTTTTAGGGTAGAATATGTTGTAGAGAGAGAGTCTCGACGTTTGGGTGCAGTGCGTTATCAAGGGGTACGTTTAATCGACAATGTCTTTTGCAAAGGAGGGCATTAATGTTGTTGTGTTTAGATGTGGGAAATTCCCATATTTTCGGTGGATGTATGGTGGAGAGTTGCATTGTGCATCGATTCCGGATTGCGAGTCGTTTAAATAGCACTTCAGATGAAATGGGTTCACAAATTCTGTCGATTTTATCTTCTCAAGGCTTGCCTGCTGTGAGGGGCATAGCCATTGCTTCAGTGGTTCCTCATTTAGATTATTCCTTGCGATCTGCTTGTATCAAATATTTTTCTTGCACTCCATTTAGTGTTAGAGCAGGTATTAAAACGGGATTGAAAATTCAGTATCAGCATCCAAATTCTTTAGGAGCCGATCGAGTTACCAATGCCGTTGCTGCGACTCACTTGTACCCTGATAAGAATGTATTGATCTTTGATTTAGGTACTGCCAGCACGGCCTGTGTGGTGGATATCCATAAAGTCTATCGTGGCGGAGCAATTGCAGCGGGGATGCAATTGTCGATGGATGCCCTACAAATGAAAGCTGCGAAATTATCGGCAGTAGAAATTCTAAAACCTTCTGCAGGATTGGGAGACTCTACCATGAAAGGCTTGCAGGTAGGCTTGTATGAATCACAATTGGGCTTTATGCAACGCTTGCTGAAAAGAACACAAGAAGAATTACAAGCTCCTGTTTTTGTGTTGGGCACAGGTGGATTTTCACATCTCTTCCAAGAAGAAGGCCTTTTCAATGTCATAGAGCCAGATTTGGTGTTAAAAGGTTTAGCGATTTTAGATGAAATGAATCGGGTCACTTG
>CAYGKN010000016.1:0-24218 GCA_964350565.1 uncultured Gammaproteobacteria bacterium | reverse complement strand
GGTTGTTGGTGGTCGCCGTGTTTGTGTTATGGAGGGGGCAGTGATGAAAGCGTTGATACGCGCCTTCAAGGCATTTAGTTTATACGAGTTATTCATTGGGCTGGGATTAACTTTTCGGTATTTTTTCCGACCAAAAATCACTTTGTATTTTCCAGAAGAGTTTACCCCAGTGTCTCCACGCTTTCGCGGGCTGCATGCTTTGCGGCGTTATGCCAATGGAGAAGAGCGCTGCATTGCTTGTAAATTGTGTGAAGCGGTTTGTCCAGCTCTGGCGATTACGATTGAATCTGCCCCGCGTTCAGATGGTTCTCGTCGCACTACGCGTTATGATATCGATTTATTCAAGTGCATTTATTGCGGATTTTGTGAAGAATCTTGTCCTGTCGATTCCATTGTAGAAACGAACTTAGAGCCTCACTATGTATTCACAGAGCGTGGTCAAAATATCATGACCAAAGATATGTTGCTGGCTATTGGCGATCGCTATGAGTCGCATATTGCCAAATCTAAAGCGGAGGATGCCCATGCACGTTAATTGGTTGATGGATGGGTTCAGTGCGTTGGTGATTCTATTGGCACTCAGAGTGGTCTTTGCTAAGCAGCCTGTGGATTCGGTATTGGCTTTGGTTTTTTGCTTTGTATTTAGTGCACCAATTTGGTTGATGTTAAATGCTGAGTTTTTGGCTTGGGTGTTGATCTTTGTGTATGTGGGCGCGGTGATGACGCTCTTTGTGTTTGTGGTGATGATGTTAAAGCTGGCTCATGTTGAAAAAGAGCAAGGGTTAGTGACCTTCTGGCCTTTTGCATTGTTGGTGGCCGTGGGGATTGGGTTGTGTTTTGTGTCTGTGGGTGAACATCCACTGGATTTATTTAACTTATCTGATGCCAATACCTTGCCCTTATTGGTGCATGGCAGCAACACCAAAGCCATTGGGTCTGTGCTATATACTTGGTATGCTTATCCTTTTGAGTTGGCGGCCTTGTTGTTGCTTTCTGCCATTGTTGGTGCAATTGCCTTGGCATTCCGTGGTCCCATTGCCCGAAAAGTGCAGGTGGTCAGTCAGCAGATTGCAGTGTCTAAATCAGATCGGTTAACCGTATTGAATATGAAATCGGAGAAGAAAAAATGATGGGACATTCGTTTTTCTGGTCAACCTTATTATTTATCATCAGCATTCTAGGCATGGTAGTGAATCGCAAAAACATTGTGACGATTTTAATGTGTTTAGAGTTGATGCTATTGGCAGTGAATTGGCAGTGGGTGGCGATTTCTCACGGTTTGTCTGATTTAAAAGGTCAAGTGTTTGTATTCTTTGTGCTAACGGTGGCAGCGGCAGAAGCCGCCATTGGTTTAGCCATTGCGGTTTGCGTGTTTCGTCAGCGAGGGAGCATTGCATTGGATGATTGTGCAACAATGAAAGGGTAGCGTGTGAAGTCATTGAATCCTGTGGAATGGGTGGTTTTAATTCCTCTGTTGAGTGCCTTAGTGTGTGGCTTGTTTGGTCGGCAAATGGGGCGTCGTGCTACACATAGTTTAGCCATCAGTGCGATGGCCATTGTGGTGGTAATTTCTTTATCTTTGTTTAAGCAGTTTGTGATGGATGGAGCCAGCGCACAAGTAGTTCCCTTCTATACTTGGTTGAAGTTGGGTGGCTATCAGTTTGATATTGGTTTTCTATTGGATGGATTAAGTGTCACCATGTTGTTTGTGGTGAGTAGTGTGTCTTTTTTAGTGCACGTCTACACCATTGGTTATATGGAAGAGGATGCTGGGTATCAGCGATTTTTTAGCTATATTTCATTGTTTACGTTTGCCATGCTGATGTTGGTTACTTCCCATGGATTTTTGCAATTGTTTTTTGGCTGGGAAGCGGTGGGATTGGTGTCTTACTTGCTCATTGGCTTTTGGCACCACAAAGAGAGTGCCATTCTTGGAAATTTCAAAGCATTCCTTGTCAATCGGGTTGGGGATTTCGGGTTTTTATTGGGGATTGCGGCGTTATTAAAATACACAGGTACGTTGGATTATCATGAAGTCTTTGCCAAACTGCCTTCTTTGGTGGGTGTGAGCATGACCCTCTGGCCGGGCTGTTCGGTGATGGTGCTGAATCTCATCGGTATTTTATTATTCATTGGCGCCATGGGTAAATCCGCACAGATCCCTTTGCATGTGTGGTTACCGGAGTCGATGGAAGGTCCGACACCTATTTCTGCATTGATCCATGCGGCGACCATGGTAACCGCCGGTGTATTCATGGTGGCCCGATTGCATGCATTGTATGCGATCGCACCCGCTGCGAATGCGTGGATGTTGATTTTAGGTGCTAGTGGTGCCTTTTGGTTGGGCCTAGTGGGTGTGGTCCAGTTTGATATCAAACGTGTCGTGGCTTATTCCACATTATCGCAATTGGGATACATGATAGCTGCCATGGGTGCAGGAGCTTGGGGAATTGGATTATTTCATTTGGTGACCCATGCCTTTTTCAAGGCATTGTTGTTTTTGGCAGCGGGGTCGGTGATAGTGGCCTTGCATCATGAGCAGGATATGAGACAGATGGGTGGGTTGGCATCTCGATTGCCTGTCACCTACATCACCTCCTTGTTGGGTTCCTTGGCATTGTGTGGCTTGCCTCCTTTCTCAGGTTTTTATTCCAAAGATTTAATTATTGAAGCGGTTCGAGAGTCTCATGGGTTTGGTCATTCGTATGCGGCGTGGTGTTTAACTGCTGGGGTGTTCGTGACTTCCTTGTATACCTTTAGAATGTTGTTCATGACATTCCATGGAGAATATCGTGGTCATGGTCATTATACAAAACTTCATGAGCCTTCTTGGGTTATTGGGATCCCCTTAATTGCATTGGCGATTCCCTCCGTGATATTGGGTGCGTGGATTTTGAAGCCTGCATTGTTGGGTCCACAGGCTTGGTGGGCGCCATGGTTGGGCTCTAAAGTAGCTGTGAGTACCTTGGAACCATTATCCGCAATGGCTCATCCTGCATGGGGTTTTGCGCTTCATGCGATGCATACCGTGGTTTTTTGGTTGGCCGCCTCAGGGATTGTTGTGGCTTATATTTTGTATCGTCTCTCTCCGGCATTGCCAGGAGAAATTGCAGAGGGCTTCGCCCCCTTGTATGCCATTTTGCAGTCTAAGTATGGGTTTGATGCTTTCAACGACGCCATTTTTGTACGAGGTAGTGTGGTCAGTGGAGAATTGTTGGATCATCAATCTGAACAGCGGATTATTGATAGGGGCATTGTGCATGGTCTAGCAAATTTCGCCAGAAAATTGGCACAGCTGGGGGGGCGTCTGCAAACCGGCTTTGTGTATCACACTACATTGTGGGTGTTATTGGGTTGGTTGGGTGCATTGTGGTGGTTGCTGCATGTGCTGGCATTGCGACTGTGGTAGAGAGGATAGGGCATGTTATTGGTATTGATGATCTTGTTTCCCATTCTGGGGGCCATGTGGGTGTTGCTTCCTTCGCAGGGTAAGCAGCAACAAGAACGTGCTTGGATGATTGCGATGGCAGTGAGTGTTATTTCGCTGGGATTGTGTTTTCCACTGATTTCTCATTTTTATCCAGATGGGCCGAGTATGCAGTTTGTGTTGAGTTATCCCTGGATCCCGCAATGGCATTTAAATTATGGCCTAGGTTTAGATGGTCTTTCTTTGGTGATGATTGTGTTGGCAAGTTTTACCACTTTTGTGGTCGTATTGGCCTCTCGTCATTTAGTTTCTGAGCAATTCAAGGGATATTTGGCGGCAGTGTTGTTGTTGCAGGGTTTAATGGTGGGGATGTTTGCCGCTACCGATGTCTTTTTGTTTTATGTGTTTTGGGAAGCGTTATTGATTCCGATGTATTTGCTCATTGGTATTTGGGGCAGCCCCAATCGGGCTTATGCAGCCACAAAATTTTTCTTGTATACCTTTTTAGGTTCGGTGTTGATGTTGGTAGCCTTGATTTACTTAAGTGTGTTGGCCGGCAGCAGTCGGATTGTGGATCTGTATCAATTGCACTTGCCATTATCCACACAGATTGCAATTTTCTTTGCTTTCTTTTTAGGATTTGCGGTAAAGATCCCCATGTGGCCAATTCATACTTGGTTGCCGGATGCGCACACGGAGGCTCCTGCCGGGGGATCGGTGATTTTGGCTGCGGTGATGTTGAAAATGGGAGGGTATGGGTTCTTGAGATTTGTATTACCCATCGTGCCTGATGCTTCATTACAACTCTCGTGGTTAATGATTTTGTTATCTTTGGTTGCCATTGTCTACATCAGTTTGGTGGCCTTGGTGCAGCAAGATGTGAAGCGCTTAATTGCTTATTCTTCGATTGCGCACATGGGGATTGTGACTTTGGGTATTTTTGTAGGGTTGTTGCTAGCAAAACATCAGCAGAAAGAAGCAGCGAGCCTGGCTTTTGATGGTGCGATGGTGCAGATGGTGGCGCATGCCTTTAGTTCTGGGGCATTGTTTATTGCGGTGGGGTATTTGTATGAGCGCTTGCATACCCGATCCATTTTAGACTTTAGTGGAGTGGTGCAAGTCATGCCTATTTTATCGGCGTGGGTGATGTTATTTGCGATGTCCAATGTGGGGCTGCCAGCCACAGCGGGATTCATTGGCGAGTGGATGGTGCTGTTGGCAAGTTTCAAGCTCAGTGTATGGGTGGCTGCAGTGGGGGCTACCACTTTGATTTTATCGGCGGCCTATACCTTATTTTTGTATAAAAAAGTATTTTGGGGTCCGATCACTTCCGAGAAGGTGAAGGGATTAAAAGACATTTGCACCACGGAATGGTTAACTTTTTTATTGTTGGCAATCCCTGTGCTTGCCATTGGTGTGTATCCGCAGATGGTGGTGAATCTGTTTTCCCATCATCTCGATCAGTTATTATCATTGGCAGGTAGCATATGACGATGGAGACTTTGGTTTTAGCACCTGAATTGGCGATTGCCTTATTTGCGATGGTGGTGTTGGGGTTGGCGGCATTTTTCCCGCGCCGTTTGGATGGGATTTATGTATTAACCCAAATGGGATTATTGTTTGCATTGAGTTTGTCATTGATGCAATGGTTGCATGTGCCAGTGATTGCTTTGCATGACATGTATTTGTTGGATGTATTGGGTTGGGTTTTAAAGATTGGAATTTTACTATCCGTTTTTGTGGTCGTATTATATGGTCGATTGTACGTATTCAATGCGCTTCCAAATTGGCATGGCGAATATCATGCCTTATTATTGTTATCGACGCTAGGCATGTTGGTGTTGGTGCAAGCCAATCATTTATTGGTTTTGTATTTGGGATTAGAATTAATGTCTTTGCCCTTGTATGCGATGCTGGCAATGGAGCGTGAGCGAGGGGGCGCTCAAGAGGCAGCATTGAAATATTTTATCATGGGGGCTATGGCCTCTGGATTTTTCTTGTATGGATGTAGCTTGATTTATGGAGTGACCCATTCTCTCTCTTTAGGGGGAGTGACGCATGCATCCATGTATTTATCTACCGATCAAAATGGTTGGATATATTTTTCTGTGGGCATGGTATTCATGGCCATTGGTGTAGCGATTAAATTTGGTGTGGTGCCTTTTCATTTGTGGGTGGCAGATGTGTATCAGGGTACGAATCCTGCGACATTAAACTTTTTCAGTGGCCCTGTGAAATTAGGGGTATTTGCCTTATTGGCCAGAATTTTTTATTTCATGTTGCCGGTTCTACATCCTTACTGGACTCAATTTTGGTTGGCCTTGGGGGTATTATCGGTTGCAGTGGGGAATATTCTCGCACTCAAGCAGAAAAACCTACAGCGTTTAATGGGATATTCTGCCATTGCTCACATGGGGTTTGTGGTATTGGCATTGTGTGCGCCTACTCCTGGGGGATTGAGTGCAGCATTGTTTTATATTTTAAGTTACGTGATTACAATTGTTGCTTTTTTCGGTTTGCTGACACAATTACAAGTTAGAGATGCAGCCATTGTCGAGTTGGATGATTTAGCGCAACTCTCCATTCGTCGTCCTTTCTGGGCATTTACCTTATTATTGTTGATTTTTTCCATGGCAGGTGTTCCTCCTCTGTTGGGATTTTTTGCAAAATTTGCAGTGTTGCAAATTTTAATTGCCACGCACCATATTCTTGTGGCTGTGATGGTGATGTTGCTGTCAGTGGTTGCAGCCTACTATTATTTACAAGTCATTCGTTCTGCGTATTTTTCTGCCCCTAGCCCTGTAGGTCGTGTCAACCGATTTGGTTTTGATGTGGCGGTGATTTTGGGGGCACATGGATTAATGGTGCTGTGGTTAGGGATTTCTCCTGCAATGCTTTTACAATGGTGTCGGCATTTGTGGTAGAGGTCGAAGTCTATCACCACCCTCTGTTTTCGGTGAAAACATGCTATTCCACAACTCCTTATGTGGAATGCCTCGCCTAAGATCGTTTGAAGGAGCTCTGATAACTTGAACTAGAGGAAGAATGAGCAGGGTCGTAGACTCTGGCGTACACTTCCCAGTAGGTTTCCCTTTTTATCGGTTGTTCGCGAACTGCACTATATTCAGTACCGTAACTATAGGCACTATCGTCATCCTCAGGCCATAATTCGAAGTTTTTCCTGATGAATCGTCAGGCAAAGAAGAGCCCCCAACAAAGAGATGCAGCGTTGTCGCAGAAGCAGAATCCTCGTCAACTTCTTCGATATCACCGATAACAGCCTCATCAGAGCCGTAAGAGTAAATTTTATCATCGTCAACATCAGTATGGGTAGTAGCATCATCGCTTCATTTTTTTTTCAACTTGCCTTATAATGGCAGAAATGAATTCTTGAGAAAATTCTTCGAGTGAATTCTAATATGAATGCCCATGCGATGATATGGTCGCCTTGCGTGGATCCCAGATTGGTATGGGGGCGTTCGGTAAGAAACTCTAAATGGGAATCAGCTGTAAAGTAAGCAAAATGGACACTTCTTTTTTGCTCAGCACTGGTTGGAATATCTCGCAGATAGCGTTGCCTTAAAGGATATTGACCGGACATAAAGACTCCTTATTTATTGAGACGAAATTTCTTTGTCTTTTGAAATCTCTGGATATTTTTTTTCTGCTGCGGTTCTAGATAATCCCCCAAATTCTTCAGAAAAAAAATACGGATAAGGTAAATCTCTTTTGGCATGCTTTCTTTCTCTTCGAATTTTCTGAGTGGAAGCTTTTGACGAAGAGATTTCCTTAAAATACGAATCAGGCCTTAAAATCAAGTTTTTGATACAACGCACCCAACCAGAAAAAGCGCTGCGCAAATTGAGTTCTGATACCTCTTCTTTCAACTCATCTGAAAATTGAGGAAACAACTCACCATGCGAAAGATAATATGAATTTCCGACTCCTAACCAAGTATCCTCTTTTATATACTTCAGAATAGAACGCTCGTCCTCGTTCAACGTATTATTGCGCTGCCACAATTCCCTTGATGCAAAGAAATCATGCAACTCTACCCAAGAGAGCTTATCAAAAATACCCAGACAGGAATCTGCCCAAGTTACGAGGATAGCAGTAAGATCTGAGTTCTTGTACTGATCAGGACACAAAAAACCCTTCAGCTTAAAATTCTCCGCTGGACTTCTGAGAGAAAACGCCCGCCTATATTTGGTATAAGCACCTACAGCCATTACACAGCTCCAGCTCCAAAACTATGAGAGCATGTTAGAAAAATGTGCGGTTTTTGTCAATAGTAAGCTTTGTTCGTTGTCAAACCAAAGAGTGACTACAGTTCCAGGTGAAATCCTCTCAAAGATGTGTCAGAATAGCGGGATTGGATAGGAGCTTTAGCTATGACTGGACAAATTCCTCTCACCCCTCGAACGGCCAGAGAGATCATCAATCATGCGGCACAGATTTTTGCCAAATTATGGACATTACTTTTGCCTTTGGCACTGATCATCGGTTTTGCGAGTAGCATTCCAGCAATTTCAGATTTGCTTTGGCAGCATCATATTCTGGCGGATCATCAGCGTGCGATCGTATTTAGCCTGGTGTTAGAAGTATTGTCTTGTATTCTGTTTGCCATTTTACAAGTACACGTGCAATCCCACTTAGAAGGTCATTTCAGGATGACCACGGAGATCACAAAGCAATTATTGCCTCGTTTGTGGGGTTTCGTGCTTGGGCCTTTGTTGCTTTCTTGTTTTGGCTGGGCGTTATTCTCTCTGCCTTTGGCCTTATTATTTATTCTTTACCCTGCTTTGCGCGGTGTTTTTGTGGCGTTGTTGGTGGCATTGGTGCTATTTATCAGCTTGAGGTTGAGTGTATGGTTGCCGATTTTTGTGATTGAAGGGGAGAGTATTTCAGAAGCCTTTTGGAAGAGTTGGCAGCGCACGGGGTTAGCTCTTTGGCAATCCTTTGTTATACAGGGGAGTTTTGTGGTTTTGGCTTTGATGCTGGGTATTCTCATGGGGTTTTTTCATCACAGCGTGCTTGTGGTATTGGGATCTATACTGATGAAGTCCTTGATATTAGCATGGTTTAACATTTTGTTGGTGTTATTGCATCATGATTTGCGTTTGAGGGCTAGAAGGGTTGAAAGTTAAGCAGTTGACCCCACATAAGAATGGCCATGTGATCTAAAGGAGTCCTTATGTCTGAAGTTGAAGTCAGCACTCATGCTTTTCAAGCAGAGACTGCGCAAGTCTTGAATTTAGTTGTCAATTCTCTTTATAGCAATAAAGATATTTTTTTGCGTGAATTAATTTCCAATGCAGCGGATGCCATTGATAAGCGGCGTTTGCAGGGAGATGATTTCTCTCCACAGATCACCATCAAGGCCAATGAAACAAACCAGACTTTAACTATTACAGACAATGGGATCGGGATGGATAGCGAAGGCTTATCCAAGCAATTGGGCACTATTGCACATTCTGGCACGCGCGCTTTTTTAGAGTCGTTGAAAGAGAAAAATGCATCTCAGTTAATTGGTCAATTTGGTGTGGGTTTTTATTCAGCATTCATGGTGTCCAGTGAAGTGAAAGTGGTGAGTCGTGCATTGAATGCCACTCAGGCGGCGACTTGGAGTTCTACCGGTGATGGGACGTATCAAATGGGGCCTGGTACTCGCGATGAGGTTGGTACAACCATCATTTTAAAAATAAAGCCAGAAGAAAAACCTTTTTTGAGCAATTGGCGTTTGGGTGAAATTATTCGTCGTTATTCGGATCATATTTCGGTGCCGATTATGTTGTGGGTAGAAAAAACGAAAGAGAATGATGCTACTGAGTATGAGTGGGATCAAGTCAATAAAGCCAGTGCATTGTGGGTGCGTGGCAAGCAAGAGATTAGTGAAGAAGAATATCAAAATTTTTATCAGTATCTTTCACACGATATGGAAAAGCCCCTGTTGTGGTCTCACAATCATGTTGAGGGAAAAAGTCATTATACGAATTTATTGTATTTGCCCAAGAAGGCGCCTTTTGATTTGTGGAATCGCGATAAGCCACGTGGATTAAAGCTCTATGTGCAGCGCGTGTTTATTATGGATGATGCAGAGCAGTTTTTGCCGCGTTATTTGCGTTTTGTGCAGGGGGTATTGGATGCCAAAAATTTGCCGTTGAATGTGTCACGAGAAATTTTGCAATCTTCTCGTGAGGTGGACCACATTCGTCAAGGTTTGGTGAAGCGTGTCTTGGGTCTGTTGGAGCAATTGTCTCAAGATAAAGAGAAGTACGAAGGTTTTTGGAAAGATTTTGGTCCTGTATTGAAAGAGGGCTTAGTCGAAGATCAATCAAACAAAGATCAATTGGCGAAGTTATTGCGTTTTCGAACGACTCGTGCCGATTTGGTATCATTGGATTCGTATATTCAGAATATGCCCAAGGAGCAGGAAAAGATTTTTTATCTCACCGCAGAGTCGTTGTCGACTGCGCAGTTGAGCCCACACTTGGAGCGTTTTAAAAAGCGTGGTATTGAAGTGTTGTTGTTGACCGATCCGGTGGATGAATGGATGGTGGGGTATTTGCCTGAATATGAAGGTAAGTCGTTGCAGTCTGTGGCGAAAGGAGAGATCGATGCTGAGCAACTCAAGGAAACACCGGATGAACAGGAAGCTTTCAAAAAAGCAGAAAAAGATTTAGAGAGTGTGGTGTCCGATATTGAGAATATTTTAAAAGATAAAGTAAAAACGGTGCGTTTGAGTCATCGTTTGGTAGATTCTCCAGCTTGTGTGGTGCTTGAAGAACATGATTTAAGTGGTCATTTACAGCGGATTCTCAAACAGGCGGGGCAAGATGTGCCAACGGCAAAACCGATTTTAGAGTTAAATCCGCAGCATGCTTTGATCACGCGTTTGAAAGATGAGCAAGACGATTCGCGGTTATCGGATTGGGCGCATTTGTTGTTAGAGCAAGCACTATTAAGTGAGTCTGGTCAATTAGAGTCTCCGGCATTATTTGTATCGCGTTTAAATAAACTGTTATTGGCTCGTTAGGATTGTTATGCATGCTTTTTTAAATACCGCCTGGTTGGCGGCAAGAAAAGCCGCCAGGGTGGCGATGCGTGCTTGGAATCAACCGCAGTCTATTCGCATTCAGGAAAAAGGCGAGAATGATTTTGTAACAGATGTCGATCAACATATAGAAAATGTGTTGATGGATGCTATTGCCACCGCTTATCCAGAACATGGGATTTTTGCTGAAGAAAATGGAGGGCAATTTGGTGCAGAATACACCTGGATTTTAGATCCCATTGACGGTACTTATAATTTCATTCGTCAAATTCCACATTTTGCGATTTCCATGGCGCTGATGAAAGAGGGAAAGATTATTCATGGGTTGGTGTATGATGTATTTAAAGAAGAAGTATTTCATGCTTCACTGGGACAGGGTTCAAAACTAGACAAGCATCGCATTCGGGTTTCAGGTACTGAGCAGCTTTCACAAGCTGTGATCGGATTAGGCATTACGCCTTCTCATGTGCCTATACACCAGCAGATGCTACTTTCTTTGTGGCCTTCCTTGCGTGCTGCTCGTACTTTGGGATCTGCGGCATTGGATCTGGCTTATGTGGCTTGTGGGCGTTTGGATGGTTGTTTGGCGCCATCACTAAGCCCTTGGGATTTTGCTGCAGGGGCTTTGATTGTCAAAGAGGCCGGTGGGTTTGTTACCCAATGGTCTGGTGCGCCATTGGATTATCGAGAAATGAGTTCAGTCGTTGCAGGTAACCCTAGGGTGCAGACTCAGCTATTGGGAAAGATGGCAAGTCACCCTCACTCAGTCGCTCACCCCGGCGCAGCTTGTCACCCCGGCGCAGCTTGTCACCCCGGCGCAGCTTGTCACCCCCGCGAAAGCGGGGGTCCAGATTCCCGCTTTCGCGGGAATGACAATGAGACGCGGGAATGACAATGAGACGCGGGAATGACAATGAGACGCGGGAATGACAATGAGTGAAACGTTCCAACCAGGTCAGTGTGTGCTATCGGGGATGAGGGCTACGGGTGCGCTGCATTTAGGCCATTATCATGGTGTGATTCAAAATTGGCTTTCCCTGCAAAACGAGCACACTTGTTACTTTTTTGTTGCCGATTGGCATGCGCTAACCACGCATTATGAAGAGCTGCCAGATTTGGAGCGTATTTGCTGGGATATGATCATTGATTGGTTGGCTTGTGGTGTGAATCCCAAATCGGCATGTTTGTTTATTCAATCTCATGTGCCAGCACATGCAGAGTTACATTTATTGTTATCCATGATTACCCCATTGAGTTGGTTGGAGCGTGTGCCCAGCTATAAAGATCAAATTCAAAAGCTCAGTGAGCGCGACCTGGATACGTATGGTTTTCTCGGGTATCCTTTGTTACAAGCAGCAGATATTCTTTTGTATCACGCTGATCTGGTGCCGGTGGGGGAAGATCAACTGGCTCATGTGGAGTTGGCCAGAGAAGTGGCGAGACGCTTTAATCATCTTTATGGAAGGGATCCAAATTATATGGTACTGGCAGAGCAAGCCATTAAAAAACTCGGTCAAAAAAATGCACAGCTTTATCGAAAATTACTGAGAGCGTATCAAGAGCAGGGCGATGCCGATGCATTGCAAACCGGTCAAGCGTTGGTGGAGGCCCAGAGGCATTTGAGTGTAAGTGATCAAGAGCGTTTGCTGGGTTACTTAGAGGGGGGCGGTAAAATGATTTTGACCGAACCTCAAGCGAGCCAAACGACACACACGCGCCTGACAGGTATTGATGGGCAGAAGATGTCAAAATCTTACCGCAATACCATTGCCCTTCGAGACAGTGCAGAGGTGGTGAGTCAAAAGCTTTTGAAAATGCCTACTGATCCGGCGAGAGTGCGTCGAGAGGATCCTGGTGAGCCTGAAAAATGCCCCGTTTGGGATCTCCATCAAGTGTATTCTGGTGAAGAGGTTAAAGAATGGGTGGTTGGAGGATGCCGAACGGCAGGTATTGGTTGTGTGCAATGTAAGCGTGCCTTAATTGATGGTGTAGAAGCAACCCTCTCACCGATCCGAGAGCGTGCTGTGGAATTATCACAAAATCCGGATGTGATTCGTGGGATCCTTGCAGAAGGTACAGAAAAAGCCTCTGAAGTGGCAGAACGCACCTTAAAAGAAGTACGCAGTGCCATAGGATTGCCTAAGGGGCGAGGGTTTAGGGAATGAATGCCGTCGTTGATGAGCCCAAGGCCTTTATTTTTGGGGAGCCTTTTCTGGATTGGCCTGCGGATTTGTATATTCCCCCAGAAGCGTTAAAAATTATTTTATCGGCATTCACGGGGCCGTTGGATTTGTTGGTGTATTTAATTCGTCGACAAAATATCGACATATTAGATATTCCCATTGCACAAATTACCGATCAATACATTCACTATATTCAGCTGATGCAAGCGATGAAATTAGAATTGGCAGGGGATTACTTGGTGATGGCAGCATTTTTAGCGGAAATTAAATCGCGTTTATTGCTGCCCAAACCCGTATCAGATGGAGATGACTTGGCTGAAGATCCTAGGGCTGCGTTGGCCCAGCAGCTGCAACAGTATATGCAGTTTCAAGCAGCGGCGATGTACTTGGGAGATAGACCTTGTGCTGGAGAAGATTTTTATGATGTCGGTGGGCATTATCCAGAACATTGGGGCACAACACCGCCAGAGTTGCCTGTATCTCAATTATTAAATGCTTTTGCGGATGTCTTATCGAGGCTTCGTGTGCGTGCGCCACATGAAACACAAGTTGAACCATTATCGGTGAACGCGCGCATGCAACAAATTTTAACGACTTTGTCTGCAGGGGTACGCTCGGCATTTACAAAGTTTTTTGATGTAAAGCAGGGAAGACGCGGCTTGGTGGTGACTTTCATTGCTATTTTAGAGTTATTCAAACAAGGACTGATTGGTGTGGAGCAAGAAACCTTTCAGGGTGAAATTATGGTGGTGGGGAAATGAGTCATTGGGTCGGTGCAATAGAAGCGTTGTTGATGGCGGCAGATAAGCCATTCAGTGTGACAATGATTCGTCGTTATTTAAATGAGTCCGCCAATGCACAAATCGTAGAAGGACCGACTACAGCCGAGATTGAACATGCGTTGAGTGAATTAATGCAACGTTATGAATCGTTTTCGACAGCCATTCGTTTGGAATCTCGTGCATCGGGGTATGTATTTAGTGTGACAGAAGAATGGATGCCTTGGTTAAAATCAGCCATTGTTCCGGTCCATAAACAGCGTTATTCTAAAGCCGTTTTAGAAACATTAGCGATTATTGCTTATCGGCAACCGGTCACCCGAGGAGATATTGAATCTATCCGTGGTGTGGCGGTGAGTAGTGGGATCATTAAAACCTTATTAGAGCGTGGTTGGATTAAAGTGGCAGGGCAGAGAGAAGCCCCAGGACGTCCTGATGTGTTTGTGACGACCACCGCATTTTTAGATGATTTAAAACTGCAGTCACTGGAAGACTTGCCAGACTTGGCATCGCTGTCTTCTCAGGAAGCAATAGAAGAAGCGATTTTATCTCATTTGTCGCAGGCAGAAACTGATGTCGATACGCATACAGAAACTACTGAGTAGTCATGGCATTGCTTCTCGTCGAGAAGCCGAACGTTTATTATTGGCCGGTGAAATTCTCCAGGATGGTCAAGTGCTGTCTTTAGGAACCAGTGTGGAACTTCCCGTCACATTACAAATCCAAGGTCGAAGTGTGCATTTTCAGGCAGAGACGGTCAAACCGCAATGGCTGCTTTATCATAAACCGGTGGGGCAGATTTGTTCGAGAGCGCCTCATCCCACACTGCCTCGAGTATTTGATTTTCTTCCACGTCTGGCTGAGGGTCAGTGGTTTAGTGTGGGTCGTTTGGATGTGAATACCAGTGGCTTATTGTTATTTACCAATCAGGGCGATGCCGTAGAGCGCCTCACCCATCCGAAACATCAAATGATCCGTGTCTATGAAGTCAGAATTTCTGATCCATTGAGTGATGAGGGTGCGAAACGTTTGTTAAAAGGGATTCGGTTAGAAGGTAAATGTGTGGCTTTTGGGGAATTGGTATTACTAAAACGTTCTCAGGGAAGAAACCAAGTCTATCGGGTTTCACTGCTCTCTGGCACTTATCGAGCCGTACGTCGTTTGTTTGAAGCGGTGGGCTGTCGAGTGAGCCGGCTCAAACGCATTCAATTTGGGTCCGTAAAATTGCCTAAGGATTTAAACCCTGGAGAGTATGTGGCGATTCCTGCACCTATTGTCACCCCGGCCGCCACTGTCACCCCGGCCGCCACTGTCACCCCCGCGAAAGCGGGGGTCCCTCGAAACCGGAAAAGACCCCCGCTTTCGCGGGGGTGACAAAGTGTTTGCTAGTGACAACCTAGAAAAAATCTTCAAGCGTCACCACATGCTGAAGTAATTTTTCAGAATAGGCATTGTCTCGAAGGCCTTTGGCCGAAATTAGGCTCATAAAAATTTGCTGTGAAGTTTTCGTGACATCTTGAAAAGTAGAAATTTTATTTTCCAAAATTTTTGCATAGGCTTTGGTGATGGAAAAAGGTTTTTCAGTGTATTTGATCTCGCATAGTGTGATGGCTTGATCCGGGCGTTGGAAGACTAAATCGATTTGGGTGCCTTCATCTGTAGAGCTTTTTGGAGAATATCTCCAGGGCGAAGATAATGAAGAAAGGGGAATATCTATGGCTTTTTTGATTGAAGTGATGTGCTTATAACATAAATTTTCGAACGCATAGCCTGACCAGTGATGATAAGCAGGGGTGTGAATCACATTTAGCCAATAATGCGGATTGTGATCTCTTTTCAAATGAGATTTAATAGGCTCTATCCATTTCAGATAAAAATAACAGTACTCATCGAAAATGCGATAGTAAGTGCCTCGTTGTTTATTCTGAAATGGTGTGTAACTGGCAATAAACCCTGAAGCCTCCAAATCGTTTAAGCGTTTTGTTAAATATCCACCTTTCCCCGTAAGCTTATTTTTCTTTTCAATTTCTTGTCTCGAGAGCCCAGATTGTGCTTTTGCAATGAGACGAATCAGTTCTTTGTAAGGCTCTGCTTCATCAAAGAGTGAAAAGAATACTTCATTAAATTCCTCAAAAAATAACCCATCTGATTCAAAGAATAATTGACTGATGTTTTGATCAATGGAATATTTTTTGGAAAGTTGTTTGAGGTAATAGGGGATCCCTCCCATCACCATGTAGAGTTTGGCAATTTGTGATTGAGAAAGGTGAATGTCTTGGTATTGTAAAAATTCTTGAGTCTCTGACAAAGTAAAAGGCATCATGCGTAATTTTCTGGTGACTCGATGGTGCAAGCCGCCTCGATTTTTAATCACTTTATTTAACATCCAAGAAGAGGAAGAACCACACACGATTAATTTTAATCTTTCATCATTGACCCAGTATTGGTTCCAAAAATATTCAAGTGCTTGAAGAATGCCAGAGCGCCTGCTGGCTAGCCATGGAAGTTCATCAAAAAATAACACAATTTTTTGATGTTTGGGTTGCTGATGGATGGCGTTATTTAATATTTCAAATGCTTCCATCCAGGTATTGGGAGTTTTTAGCGTAATATGGGGGTAGAATACTTCTGAAAATATTTTAATATAGCGCATGAGCTGTGTTTTCAAAGAACCGTTTTTAATGCCGGTAATATGAAAGTAAATGCCATCTTGCGATTGAAAAAAATTTTTAATGAGATAGGTTTTTCCTACCCGTCTTCGACCATAGACTGCAATCAATTCAGCGTCTCTAGAGTGATAGAGGGTGTGCAATATTTTTTTTTCCGGATCTCTACCGACAATCAAACTCAACATGTCCTCTTTTTTTAGGGAGGAATATAATTATGCTATATTCCTCCCTAAAAATCAATAGAATTTATTGATTTTTTAATGCGATATGAGGATATAATCTTTAGGGAGGAATATCAGGGGTCTATAAGTCTCCCTAAAAATTCACCTTTTCTGTGAAGGGGGAGGCGCCCATGGGGGCGAGCAAACCCATTTCGGGGAAAGCATTTTGCAGCTTTTCATTCGCACTTCTGGAGCTGCTCAGGCACAGTGGGATGGCAGCCAGACTGCGCGATAGTGCAAAGCAGGAAGAGAGTACTTGTGGTTTGCCGAGTAAACTTTCCCAAAGTTCAGCATCAAATAAATGATAATCAATGTCAGGGAGTGTTGAGTACAAATTAAGAGGAATTTGTTGCTGGTATTGATGCAAGGCTAAGCGATAACCCTTTTCAATCAGTTCATGCAGCGTATGAGAGAGGGCGTAGTGGTGTTCAACGAGCGCGTTTTCCAATAGGCTGATGATGATTTGCTTCTCATCGAGACGTTCTTTGAATGCATTCAATATATTAATATTCTTGGTGTCATGGAGTAAGTCCATCGGAATGGGTAATATCAATCGACTGTTTTGGGGTACGAATTGTTCATTGAACGCTCTTTCCCACTGAGCCAGTTGCCAGGGAAGTAATCTTGAGCCCAACCCAAAACGGTGCACTTGGTTGGAGATGTCATTTTCTTGGGCCCCTGGGTAATGTAACTGACTAAAATAGGTGGGCGATTGGCCAAGAGTGCCTTCCAGTAGAGGATGAATGACAAACTGCCCCATGGCGAATGCTTGTCGCATGAGCCGCTCTTGTTCTTGTTGTTCTTTTAAGTGTTCATGAATGTGCGCATTGACAATGGCTACCTCATCCTCAGCATCTTGAATAATGGCTTTATCGGCTTTATCAATGAGCACCGTGGCATCACATCCATCTTCTGGGGCCAGTGCTAGGCTAATGCTGGGGTTGAGAATAATGGTATCTTTTCCGCATTGGAATGGGGATTTCAACAGTCGCTTAAGTAGTAGGGCATGCTGTAGGGCGAGAATGGGTTTTTTTACTTGCACCAAGAATAGCGCCAGGGTGTGTTTGTCCAAGTGCCCCAGGGTATCAAAAGGACTGAGTTGTAGTGCAATGCGCTGACAGATTTGATAGAGCAAATCATTTTGCAAGGCATCGTCTTGAAAAATGGGTTTTTTAAATAAGCGAATCAGTAAAACTGCTGTGGATTTTCCTGGATGTGTAAACCGCAGTGCAGTTTGTAATTGTGCTAGCCAGAGGGCGTATAGTGGTCGCTGTGTTCTGGGGTGAAATAATCCTTGATGCTTAAAAAAGTAGTGAATTTGCGTTTGGAGCAATCGATGGTTGGCCGCCTGGTAACAGGTTTTTAGTAGTTCCATGGGATTTAAATGCTCCAAGCTGATGCTGGCATCTAGCCCGAGGGAAGAAGCGGATTCTTGAATAGTGCGTGCATTCTCAATCCCAATCACTGCGCAATTGGGGTAGTGCTGCGCCAGTACGTTGAGTTTTTTCTCCAAAGTTTGGTGATCTTCAACCGCAATGAGTATCAATTGCACCTGCACTGGGGGCAAATGCTGAACGCTGCTGCTGCGGAGCGTTTGAAAGCCCAATTCCTGCAGGCCCTCTTCTAGAGCGAGCAGGGGGGCGTCATAAATGATTAAAATTTGCTCTATCATGGTGCTTCTATTTTCACTTATTATAACCCATATCCTAGGAAATGGTGCTTGCGTTGATTTGCAATTTCGTGTACAAATAAACCTGAATTTATAAAGGGATTCCTCATGAAAATTGCATTGTCTATCAAAAGATTCGCGCTGGCAATTCTTGCAACCTTTACCTTGGTGAGTGCCCAAGCGGTGGTGTTGCATCCAGACCCGCCGCATTTGGCGGCTAAGGCTTTTGTATTGATGGATGCTCAAACTGGAAAAATGATTGCCCAAAAAAATGGCGATAAGCGCTTGGCTCCTGCCAGTTTGACCAAGATTATGACCATGTATTTGGTGACCGATGCGTTACATCAGGGCCGCTTAGGTGAGCATGATCGCGTTTTGGTGAGCCGAAAAGCTTGGCGCATGGGCGGTTCAAAAATGTTCATTCGAGAAGGGGAGCAAATTGAGGTAGGGGAGTTGGCTCGAGGAATTGCGGTTGCCTCTGGTAATGATGCCTGTGTGGCGATGGCCGAGCATATTGCTGGAAATGAAGAAACGTTCGTGAGTTTGATGAATCAGCAAGCGCAGCTGCTGGGGATGTCTCAGACCCACTTTATGAATAGCACGGGGATGCCTCAATCGCAGCACTACACCACTGCGGATGATTTGGCGGTGTTGGCACGTTCATTGATCCGTCATTTCCCCGAGTATTATCCTGCGTGGTATCAGGAGAAATGGATTCGTTTCAATGGGGTGAAGCAGCCCAACCGCAATCGTTTGTTGTGGAGAGAGCCCACGGTGGATGGTTTGAAAACTGGCCACACGGATGAGTCTGGTTATTCTATTGTGGTCTCAGGACAGCAAGATGGCATGCGTCTGATTGCAGTTGTGTTGGGTTCCCCCAGTGATGCGGCTAGAACAGAATCGGCCATTCAATTGTTGCATTATGGGTTTCGATTATTTAAAACCACCAATTTTGCCGATATGGGAACCCCGCTAACTCAGGCGCGTGTGTATGGCAGTATCAGTGGTGTTGCCAATGTCTATCCGCAGCGCGATGCTGCAGTGACGCTGCCACGTTTGGTCTCCCCGGTGACAACGGAGATGGTTGTAGATACGCCTTTGATGGCACCGCTTTCTCCAGAGCAGGTGGTCGGGCACTTAAAGATTTTGGCTCAGGGGCATGTGATAGAAGAGATCCCGCTGGTGGTGCATCGTCCTGTTTCCAGAGGCGGGCTCTGGGTGAGTGCCAAAGATTTTGTATTGAGACATTATGATCAATGGACAGGGAAAATGGAGATGAAGCTGCATGAGTAAAATGGAATATCCTTGTGACCATATCCTCAAAGTGGTGGGCTTGAATAAACCGGGTTTTTTGGATCAGATTTTAGAGGTGGTTTGTAAGCATATGCCATTTGAGCAAAACTCTAAAACCGTGTCTTCTCGCACCAGTCGAGATGATAAGTATTTATCATTGACACTGAATTTGTTTGCAGAGAGTCGGGAGCAGCTCGATACCTTATATGAGGCCATTAGCGAGCATGAATGGGTCCAATGGGTGATGTGATCTGGCGTCACCTTGGGGTGTGTGGTTATGCTGCAGTCTGGCATCAGATGCAGGATCACATCGAACAACGTTTGTTGCATGAAGGCCGTGATGAATTGTGGTTATTGGAACATCCGCCCATTTATACGTATGGAAAAAAAACCCCAACGGAATTATTGCCGATAACTGAAGATATCCCTTGTGTAGAGACGGATAGAGGGGGGCAAATTACTTATCATGGTCCAGGGCAGTGGATTGTCTATTGTTTATTGGCTTTGCCGATGCGGTCTCTTCGGCATTTGATCTATGCGCTTGAAGACGGCGTGATTCGTGTGCTGGCTGATTACGGGATATCGGGAGTGCGGCGTGAAAATGCTCCTGGAGTGTATATCGAGCACTATAAGATTGCCTCCGTGGGGCTTAAAGTGCGAAGGGGTTATACCTATCATGGATTAAGTTTTAATGTGAATATGGATTTATCGCCTTTTCATCGCATTCATCCTTGTGGTCTTCGCGATATTCGCGCCATCGATTTATCTCATTTTTCCCCCGGAGTATCTATGGGAGCTGTGCAAGCCTCATTGATGAGACACCTTGAGAGTGCCCTGTATGACATCGGATGATAGGGAGTGGTTGTCTCGTCAGATGCGGAATTTAACTCCTCCAGAGCCTGAGGATTTAGGCGAAAAAAGACAGGATTGGAGTGCACGTGATCAGCGGCTTTTTTCTCAGGGTCGTTATCCCCCACAAGCCTCTATCGATTTGCATGACAACAGTATTGCTCAGGCGCTGTCATTGCTCGAGAAACAAATAGCGTTATGGGCGAGGACGTTGGATTCTCCCAAAGTGGTCGAAGTGATCCATGGGCGAGGGGTAAATAATCCGGAGGGTGAAGCACCACTCAGAGATAGTGTGTTGCTGTTTATAGAAAAATGTCCAGTCGTTTTGAGTTGGGTTCCTTGTGAGCCTCATGGGGCGAGTTTGGTGCGTTTGAAGTGATGGTCAGATGAGAGAGGTGTTCTCATCCTAAAAAGAGGAAGAGGTGTAGTCAAGTGGCGGCGCAGATTCCAGGGCTGTTCCATGAAAAGGATCGCCTCAGCGGTCTTTTATCTCTTAAATCCCTCCTCCCAGTGCCTCGTGCACGGCGATGAGGATCAGTTGAAAGCTCTCCCACATCACCAACAATGGAACATTTCTATTTTGGTTTGACAGTATAAAACCTGGAGTTGCAAAAACAATCATATCTTACTAAAATTGACTAGTTGGATTTTATCAAGCGCTGAATTCTTTGTTCTTGCATACGAATGTGGAGATGGAAGGATGGGAAATAAAAAGTCGTTTAAAGGGGGCAACGAACCAGATTCACTGGCTTCCAGTCTCTCATCTAGTCCATCAGAGGTACAGATAAAAAAAGCGAAAGATCTGAAAAAAACTGCTAGAGAATCCAGACGTTTTTTCTCTCAACACACCAGAGTGCCGCCATCGACTATTCTCGATTTGAACAAACCAGAGGATGAACAGAAAATCTCTGCTTCCTCCCCGTTCACCTCGATAGAAGAGGGCAATAGGAAGACAGTGTCATTTTTTTCTCAGGGAAAATCCACAGAGGAGGAAACAGACGACAAGAGAGCACATTATGAATGTGAGTCATGAGGCTTCAACCACAGGCTATCATCGCTTTTGGGGGGTTCGACCGGTTGCTCCCTATGGTAGGTTTTTTCTGGCCAGTGATTCTTTCTCCAGAGATCCAACTATTTGCTTGGAAGTCCCGGTATTGAAAGAAAAAATATCGAAAATACTCACTTGGAGATGGAGTCCATGGTATTACCCCATTGTCTGGTGGAATTATATTTTATGGTTTTTTAATTGGGATAATATAGCTCGTGAATATTATTATTTGAGAGCCAATGGATGGTTAGAATATCGTTACGATAAGCCTAAAGCAGCGGGGGATGTCGGTGAATCAAGAGCTCCAATTATCGGGGCGAGTGTGAAGCACCCTCCACATGATGAAAAATATGCTCAGCAATTAAAACGCATTCAGAAGATTGATAATATTCAGCAGGCTAATCGTTATCTTTGGCAGGAGACGGATAAGAAGATTGATGAAGGCATAGAAGAGCATCAGCGAGCAATAGATGGTATTGAGCAAAGAGTCAATCGGCTAATCGGTGAGATCCCAGAACCTGAGATTCGACGATTGTCTCCCGAGGGAATACGTGATCCCGCACTCCAAGCTAGAATGGACCAAGTTGCAAGACAAGATGATATTGGTGAAGAAGAAAGTGACGATGATTCTGACAAGCACGCTGGCTTACCCGATGTGCATGAGGATAGTGAGGAAGAGAAAAGTGATGAAGACATGGAAGGCTGCCATGTGCATGGGAGATTTTGAAACTGATAGGAAGCTCGTGAGTTTGAGCGTTGACTTGGAATCACAACTCCTGTTCAGGCTCATTAAGCATTGGACAAGGCTAAGATGAGAATGATTCTTATTTTCATGATACAATGAGGCATGAAGCCTGAGACACCATCTTTAACCATTGTGGGCTATCGCCTTCGAGTCGGCGAGTCCTATCATCGTGCGTTGGCGCTGGGCTTATTGCCAGGTACTGATTTTCGCTTGATTTCTCGAGCGCCTCGGGGAGGGGATTGTCGTATCGTGATTCGAGATCATGTGCTCTGTGTGAGCGCTGCTTTGTTAGAGAATCTGGAGTTGTCTCATGACTGATATCTTATTGATAGGCTATCCCAATGTGGGTAAGAGTCGTTTATTTAATCGATGGGTATCGCGCTCTAAAGCTCTGGAGGGCAATTGGTCTGGAGTGACGGTGAATGCTCAGGTGGGGAGTCATGGCAATTATCGTGTGGTGGATTTGCCGGGGATCACGGACATCGAGCTCCCTGAGGCCTACCAAGCCCCTGATGAGGCTTTAACCTTAGATTATCTTCACCGAGAGGGGCAGAAAATATTGGTCAATGTGGTGGACATGGATCAAATCAGTAGTCAGTGGTATTTAACCTTATCCTTGATGGAATTGGGTCATCCCATGTTGGTGATCTTGAATGTGCCCAAGCGTTATCCCTTGGATGCTCCCTGCATTGAGGCGCTCAAGCGCGCCTTTCCTGTCTCGATATTGCCTGTGCATTTGCATAAATCTTCGACAGTGCCTGTTGATTTCTCAAGCATCACGCCTGTGAGTCATTGTCCTTGGCGTGTGGAGGGCGATGAGCTGGCTCGAGCCAATGCGCGATATGCCTATATTGATCAGCATTTGCCTCCATTGCAGACCCCGGTGTCTCGACTGGATCGTTGTGCATTGCATCCTGTGGGGGGGGTGGTGATGGCGGTGTTGGTATTGTTGACCTGGTTTTTTATCAGCATTCAGGGAGGGCGATTCTTGCAGGATCAATGGGAAATGCCCTTGCGTCAATTATTGGTCGCGCCTTGGGTGAGTGAGACGCATCCGTGGTGGAGTCTCATCTTGCAGGGCGTGGGTGAAGGATTGGTGACAACACTGTTATTTGTACCGGTATTGTGGCTGTTTTTTTGGGGATTTAGTTTTTTGGAAGGCTCAGGCTATTTGTCGCGGATCAGTTTTTTAGCGAGCAGCCTGCTGCATCGCTTTCATCTACCCGGTCAGGCGGTGGTGCCCTTGATTTTGGGTTTTGGTTGTAATGTTCCAGCGATTTTATCGACGCGTCATTTAGGCAGTGCGAGTGCTCGTGCTAGGGTCGCATTGATGGTGCCTTTTATGGCTTGCAGTGCGCGTTTGGCCATTTTTACCGTCTTCGGCAGTATTTTTTTTGGGAGCATGGGACATTGGGTGGTGCTGGGGTTGTATCTTTTAGGGGTGCTTGTGGCGCTGTTGGTCAATGGGGCTTTGTCTTGGTGGTTTGGGGAGAATGAGCCGGCCGTGTTTGCAGAAGTGTTACCTGTGTATCGATTGCCCTCTCCCATGAGTGTGTGCTTACGTGCTTGGAGGCGAACTCAATCTTTTTTGCAAAGAGCGGTGCGTTGGATTGTGCCGGTGGCAGCGAGCTTGGTGGTATTGTCCCATGTGGATCATCGACTGCAGGTGGTGCCTGTGGGGCAGTCTGTGTTGGCCAAAGGGGGAAAGCTTTTAACGCCATGGTTTGCGCCTATGGGGTTGCGTCAAGAAAATTGGCCTGAAGCTGTGAGTTTGGTGACGGGCGTGGTGGCCAAAGAGGTGGTGTTGGGATCGCTGAATACTTTGCACGGCACTCTCGACTCCAGGCGTCATGTGGGTTTTGGTCAGGAATTAGAAGCGCCTTCTAAAGCGTCATTGGCACAAGCCTTTGCCACTCCGCAAGCCGCACTCGCGTATTTGGTGTTTATTTTATTGTATGTGCCTTGCATCTCGACCATTGGGGCGATTGCGAGTGAATTAACGCCTCAAGTGGCCTTGTGGTCTTTGATGGGCAATACGCTTTTGGCCTATTTGGTGGCTTGTATGGTCTATCAGCCCTTGTGGTTATTGGGATTATTGGCATTGTTGGGAATAGGCATTGGTGGGAGTATGTGGCATGTGGCTCGAGAAAACGCTTAGTTGGCTGCAGGCTCAATCTCGCCCGGTGGCACTGAGGGAAATGTGCAAGGCTTTGGATTGTGAGGGAGAGGTGTTGCAGCGTTATTTGTCTTATTGGCAGCAGCGAGGAAAGGTGGAGAGGGT